>JANQJH010000263.1 GCA_028281705.1 Verrucomicrobiales bacterium | reverse complement strand
GAAGGAGTTCCGATATCTCCTGACACAGAAACAGAAAGAAGCCGCTGCGCGGAGATGAAGGCCGCGGATCGATCCTTCCAAATAACCGAGAGACTGAAGTCCCTCCCACATTCCGGGAAAGTGGGAGGGACTTTAGTCCCTTCGTTATTTCCAGGATGAGGCCCCGAGGATTGGGGAGCCAACTAATCTCGACAACACGTAACGATAGGATCCATCATCAACTCCTGGAAACACCTCATGAGAACGCCCTTGATACGCACTCTACTTGCAGCCCTGTTTGGCGCCCTCGCTTTGGGAACATCCACGGCGGAAACCGCAGCCCCAAAGCCGAACATTGTCCTCATCTACATCGATGATTTGGGCTACGGGGATCTAGGCGCCTATGGCTGCACCGATATTCCGACCCCTAACATCGATCGCTTGGCCTCGGAAGGCGTCCGCTTCACGGCTTCCTACATCACCAATCCACCGTGTTGCCCCAGTCGCTGCAGCCTCATGATGGGGCAATATGCGCAACGCTTCGGGAAATACGGCATGTCCCGCGGCCTGCCGATTCCCGAGGACCGGCCGACGCTGGCCAAGCTTCTTCGTGAATGCGGCTACGTCACCGGCCAGATCGGCAAGTGGGACATTGGGTCGAAGCGGCAGGGGCCTCTCAAGGTAGGCTTCACCGAGGTGGCAAAGATCCCGCCAAAGAAACGCTACTCCGAGGACGAACTCGCCGGCGCCTCCAAGGAGCTGCGGAAACACATCTCCAAGAAGAACGGTCGCTCCAAGTACTTCTGCGTCAATGAAACTGGCGACACCGCGTGGCTCACCGACTACGACGGCGATTCCATGGTCAACTTCATCGATCGCCACAAGGCCAAGCCCTTCTTTCTCTACTGGTCGCCGGAGGCCATCCACTCGTTCAATACGGAAGTCCCCAAGAGACTGTCCGACCGTACTCGGGCCCAGGGCAAACGGCGCCAGTTGGCCGGAGCAATCGTCTCGGTCGATGATCAAGTCGGCAAGCTCCTGGAAGTCCTGGAGAAGCACCAGCTACGGGAGAACACGCTGGTGATTTTCTCCAGTGACAACGGGGCCAACACCGGGGAAGGCGGAAGCTCGACTCCCTACACCGGCGGTAAAGGACAAGGCACGCAGAAAGAGGGGTGGGTTCGCGTGCCCACCATCTTCTCCATGCCGGGAACGTTGCCCCAGGGAAAACCCTACGAGGGTTTGATGGCAAACTTCGACTTCTATTCCACGGCGGCCGGCCTGGCAGGTCTAACGATTCCTCAGCACTGCGACGGGGTCAATCTGATTCCCTATCTCACGGGCGAGCAGACCGGCGATGCGCATGAGTATCTGTTCTGGCTCAACAACCAGCCGGATGATGCCGTGCGGCGACACTTGATCGCCGTCCGCTGGCAAGATTGGCGGCTCTACAAGAAATACGACAAAGATCGCTGGCAGTTGTTTGATCTCGAATCGGATCCGGGAGAAGAAGCGGACGTCGCGGCGAAACATCCTGACATCGTTCGGCGACTGGCGAAAGCGCATGCCGAGTGGGCCGGGACTCTGGCGCCACTGGGCGAGATTCCAAAGCTCGGCCCCAGCGAGCCCATCATTCCCAGCGGTCACGGTTGGGCTCTGGCGACAGTGAAGGACAAAGGCACCAAGAAATGACTCGAGGTCGACGACAAAGAAGAATGAGGAATCCTCTATCAGGAATAGCGGCAGCGTTTTTGGCCCTGGCGAGCCTGGCCGATGCCGCGGACACCGATCGCCCTAACGTGCTCTTTATCTTGTCCGACGACCTCAATACCGCGCTTAGCGGATACGGACATCCGGAATGCAAGACGCCCAATCTGGACGCGTTCGCCAAGTCCGGCACGAGCTTCTCCCGCGCGTTCTGCCAGTTCCCCCTCTGCGGCCCCTCTCGTGCCTCCATCATGACCGGGCAGTATCCTCTGGCAAATGGGGTCGCGGGCAATGGCGGAGAGGTCGATCCCGAGCGAGTCACCTTGCCGCGTCATTTCGCCAACCACGGTTACTGGACGGCCCGTGTGAGCAAGATCTATCACATGGGTGTTCCCGGCGACATCATCGAGGGCAATCCCGGCCGCGACCACGAGGCTTCGTGGGGAGAGACCCACAACATCGCGGCACTTGAAACCCTCACCCCCGGCAGGGTGGAAAACTTCACCGAGCCGGACTCACCCGCCGTCTATCCGGCGGAACGCGCCAAGTGGAAGGCCGCGCAAGCCAAGGGCAAACCTTACAACATGCCCAAACCGGTCCGGGGCGATTATGCCGTGGTGGAAGTGGAAGATCACGACGCCAGCCTCCTTCCCGACTCCATGGCGACGGACAAGGCGATCGAGCTGCTCCGACAACGCGCCGCGCAACCGGAGCCCTTCTTCCTCGCCGTCGGATTTGTTAGACCACACTTCCCATTCGTCTCCACCAAGAGCACGATAGGCCGCTATGACGCAAATCGACTGGCCGTTCCCCCTGTTCCCGGGGACGACCACGCCGACATCCCAGCGAGGGCCATGGGCCGAGTCATGGACTTCGAAGACGCCGCCATCCGCAAACTCCGGCGCGGCTACTACGGTGCCATCGGATTCATGGACCGCCAGGTGGGCCGGCTGCTGGCCGAACTTGACCGCCTGAAACTGCGAGACAACACCATCGTCGTCTTCGTCTCTGACCACGGCTACCTGCTCGGCGAACATCGCATGTGGAAGAAGTCCAGCCTCTGGGAGGAAGCCATCCGCGTTCCCCTCATCGTCTCCGTGCCTGGTATGGTGAAGAGGGGCGCGACCTGCGAACACATCGTTGAACTCCTCGATCTCTATCCCACTCTCACCGAACTTGCAGGCTTACCGGCCGAACCCGGCGTCCAGGGACAAAGCCTAACGCCACTGCTGGATGACCCGCAGGCTTCCCTGTCGAGAAAAGACGCCCTCATCCAGGTAGGCTCGGGCTTTGGTCTTCGCAGTGGTCCATGGGCCTACATGTGGTATCCCTCCTCCAAGAAGCAAAAGAAGGAAGGCTTCATGCTCTACAACATGACGACCGACCCGCAGCAATTCACCAACCTCGCCACCAATCTCGAATACCGCTCGGTGAAAGACCGCCTTCATCGCCGGCTGACAGGCCGGATGGCCAAGGCGAAATCGCCGGCAAGCGGCGACGCTCGGCAATGAAGACTCTGCATCCCTTCCCGTCCACCGGCACTGAATGCTTCAAAACTCTTCGCCCATCCATCGGCTAATCTTTTCATTCGCGGCCTTCATCAGATTCACATTTTCCGCATCGGGCTTCTCCATTTCGTCCAGCAGCCCGTAGCGCCGGGCTCGATTTCGTTGATAGGCTCCGCAGAGATGGAATCCGATACACCCCGGGTTCTTGAATAACTCCGCCAGCGTCTCGGCGTACCACGCGCCGTTGTTGCGCGTGATCTCGCCGGGAAGCGTTTGCCACTTGATTCTTGCGGCATCTGCCAGGAGGACGGGCTTCCCGGTCTTGCGATGCCACTCGTCAAGGTGTCGGACCGGATCGCGAAAGTCCTGAAATGAAAGCACGTCGACATACGGCTTCGCCGCGCTGATCACTTCCATGGCAATCGGCGCGTTGGCCTCGTAACGGTCTCCCAGAATCAGATGATGCTTGTCATTTCAGCAGCCGCGGCGCGCGGCGTCAGCGTCAGTCCCGCGGCCAGAGTCAGGCTGCGGTGCAGAAATCGTCTTCGATCGACATCGCTCATGATGGTCAAGATGGTCTGTCGAGTTCTGAAGCCAAGGAAAGAAAAACCGGCGCGAAAGGCGACGAAACAAATGGCAAACACGCCTCGCCTTTGAACTCGCCGTTTGTCCCCGAGACACCGAAGATGGTAGATCATGAACCGAAGAGAATGCAACCGGATGATGATGATGATGGCGGCGCTGGCCGGCCAGAGCCTCACGAAATCCAACACGGTCTTTGGCGCGGAACCGGTTCGCCACCTCGATCGTTTCGGCGGCTGGAAAGGCAAGCGGTTCGAGGCCACGGGATTCTTCCGCGTGGAAAAAGACGAGCGCTGGTGGCTGGTAACACCGGAAGGGAACGCCTTCCTCAGCTTCGGCATCAACCACCTCTATCCGGATCTGTGGAAGCAGGACTACAATCGCGAGGCCTGGCAGAAGCGCCTCAATCTGGACGACCTCAACGACTTTCGCCGTTTTGCGCCAGCGTTGCGTACCTAGTTTGTCCCCCTACGTGAAGCGCCTACGGGTGCCTCAACTGGCTCAGCTTGAGGGGAAACTCCTTCACCACTCGCCCGCTGATATCGACGCACTTGAAGGTGACGATGGGATCGTCCTGGAGCAGGTCGAAGTGGAGCTGCCCCCAGAAGTTTCCTTCATTGTAGGACCAAACCGCATTGGGAAAGGTTGGGTGCTTGTGCAAGTTCGTCACCTTGGCGGAGACAAATTCATAGAGAGGATACCCGCCCGGGCGATCGATCTTCCAGATGTCTGAACGGTGGCGATCACCTGAAATCAAGACAACGCCGTCGATTTTAGATTCGTTGATCAGATGGAAGATTTCCTCGCGCTCATCGCGTGCCCAGGTGCCCGCCCAGGAATCCTTGCCGTTCTTGTCGGCGTCGTCCGACCACATGGTCCCGGAGGCGATGACCTTGAAAGTCCCACTGGCATTGGCCAAGGCCTCGAGCAGCCACCGCTTTTGATCCGGCCCTAGCATGGTCTTGTCTTCTTTGTCGCGGTAAAAACGTCCGTCAGTCATGAAAAAATCCACGTCGCCGAGCGAAAAGGAATGCCAGGTGCCGGGCATCGTTTTCCCCCCGCCATACTCGGGGTTGTTCCAGTTCTGAATGAACACTTTCCAGTTAGGCAACTTCCAAGAGGCCTCCAATCCCGAACCACCGGATGAATCGTTCATCGCCATGTCGTGATCGTCCCAGACGGCATACATGGCGACGCCGGCCACGAGTTCGCTGTAAGCTGGGCTGAGGCAACGGCGGTAGTAAAACAATCGTTGGGCGCCACGCCGATTGACGACGTCAATATAGACGTTGTCGCCCAAGCCCAGATAGGCGAGCGGCCGCTGTTTCGCCATCGTGCTCCATGCGTGTTCGTTGACCGGGACGTACCGGGAACCGGACCCGAAGGCCACATGGAACTCGACCTTCTGACCAGGCTCCGGGGCGGTTCGAAACCGAAACGAATCTCGCTCGATTCGTTCTCCATCGAGAGAGATGGCGTAAGTGTAGGGCGCGAAAGGTTTCAGGCCCTCAACCGTCATGACAGCGGTGAAATCGTCAGCCTCAGCGGTCTCGACCAGCTTCGATACCTGATCACCAATGAGCACCTGAACCTTGGCCGGACCGGCGGTGCGCACCCAGAATTTCGCGGAGGTCGGCAAGAGATCGCCCACCATGGGACCGTTGAATAGTTTGAGATCGTGTTTCTCGACCAGATCGACGAAGGCGGGCTCGGCCAGGAGATCGGCCATGCCACCCTCCGCCCCAAGTCGGCCGGTGAGCCCCTTTTCGTCGGTGCCGTAAAGAGCCTCGATCAGATAGGGGTCCAGGTCTTTCATCACCGGATCCTCCTCACCCTCGGTGATGGGCTCCTTGGCCAGCGAGAAAATGGCCGCGTACGCGGGGACAGCCACGATCAAGAAAAACCGATCGATGAGCGACCGAGTCAGAGTCGAGCAACACATGGCATGCACCTTGAAAAGGTTGAGCCCATTTGTCACGAACTTCGAAAGAAAGCGCGTGATCGAGCGCTCCCCAGAGAATCGGTGAAGCCGTTCTATTCTGCGCGTCATCACTCTTTTCTATCTCGAACATTGCCGCATCGCATTCCGTGTCGTCCCGAAGGGATGAGAGATGGTAGCCGGCAGTGGAGCGAAGCGGAACTGCCGGAATAAAGTAGCCATGCATAATACCGCCCTGGCAGGGGGGGGGGGAGAAATGTCTGCCTTGAGGGACACGCGTCGCGTCACAACACCGTGCAGCCCAATCGTCACGACAAGAATGGCTCATCCAGTGATCACCCCTCCTCGAATGGTGGATCTCTGGCACCCTTTCAGGGTGCTGTGGTGTCCGACCAGATATCCGGTGGTTCCGCGTTGCTGCACCACCGGCTAACATTTTTCGTCCCTTCGGGACTGGAAACTGGACAGTACGCTCATTCTAGTGCGATCACAGGCAAACCTCACATACTTCGAAATCGACTAGAAATTGATGATGGCGCTGAGTATAGCTTGGTTTAGCGATCCGAAGCCGGCTTCTTCGGTGGCCTCCGCTGTTCGCGGAGCATGCGTTCCA
Source organism: Verrucomicrobiales bacterium (assembly GCA_028281705.1). Taxonomy (GTDB): domain Bacteria; phylum Verrucomicrobiota; class Verrucomicrobiia; order Verrucomicrobiales; family DEV007; genus JAACDM01. The sequence goes on along the minus strand of JANQJH010000263.1, from coordinate 20,172 downwards.
CCTGCTCCAACCTGGACACGGCCCCACGATTCGCCGGATCCGCCCGAACGGCTTCCCTAAAGTGATGCACGGCCTTTTCCATCTCATCAGTGGCGGCGTACACCGTTCCCAAGTTGTTGTGCGCTTCAGAGAAGTCCGGCTCGATCTTCACCGCACGCTCCAACAGCGTTCGCGCTTCGACAAAATCCCCCGCCCTCCCCAACTCCATTCCCAAGAGGTTCAAAGCATCCGTGTGCCCAGGATCAATCTCAATGGTTTTTCGCAAGGAATCGAGCGCCACTGCGGCATCGTTTTCTGCTAGTGCTAGCCTCGCCAGATTGAAATGCGCCTGAATGAGAGTATCATCCGTCGCAATCGCCTTTCGGTAGTGATCCTTTGCCTCGACCCGATTTCCCATTCTCTCGTAGGCCAGCCCCATGTTGCCGTACGCCCCAGCGTGCCGGGAATCCTCGTCCAGCGCCTTTTGGAACTGTTCGATGGCCTCTTGATAGCGTCCATCCTTGAGGAACTGCACTCCTTGCCGGTGAAAGACGCGAGAGTAGTCCGGCTCGGCCGCTCCCAATGATTTCGCCACGGCGACGACGGACGATGTCTCCCATCCGCTCGCGGGCTCGCCCTCGACTTCGAGCCTCCCGGACTGCAAATCCTCCATCAGCGTCTTCAATCCCGCCGCGGCCACGGCGGCTCCTCGGGCCGACGGATGCAGGCCGTCACCGGAACTGTAGTAAACTCGCGGATTGTCTACCCCGTCCGTCTTCGCCCGATGACTCTGGAATACCGGCGCCAGGCGCGCCAACGGAAGCCCGTGCAGCGCCGCCAGCCGTTCCGCCACCGGTGCGGGATCGCTCTCCGATACCAGGGGCCGATCGACGATGCCACCGTCCAGAAAGCGGGGCCAAATCGCCACCAGTGGCTGGAATCCCTCCCGATCCGCCAGTTCCCTCAAGCGCCGGAATCCTTCGACCACATTGTTATCACCGATCGCCTCCTTGTTCCAGCGAACCGGATCGGTCTCGGCGCCGAAATGATAGAGATTCAGCTGGATAGAAGCGAGGCGGAACAGATGGGACCGGCGAAACAGCCATTTCACCAGTGCCGGTCGCTCGACAGCCTCGCCAAGCGCGAAAGCCTCGCGATTGAAGTTATCGAAATCGTTTTCCACGAAAAGGACGACGACCACGTCGGGATCGAAGGCCAGGCCCTTGGTCTCCAGAAGCTCGATCTCTGCCAGTGTGCAGTAGGCACTGACGCCGAAGTTCAAGACTTCGGTCAAGCCATCTTCATACAAGTCCTCCCATTGCCGGGAGATGGTATCGCCCTCGGCCAAGCCATAGCCTTCCACCACAGAATCACCGACCAATAACACGCGCCGTACGCCATCCTTTTTCTTCAGATTCCGTTCTTTGTCCCGCTGACCATGCGCGTTGGTCCGTTCGTAACTCTCAATAAAATCAGGATTGCCGCTGCGATAGTTTGCCTTCAACTCAAATCCCAAGATGGGATTCGTGGAGCGCTGGTAAACGCAATCCGCCGAGGCAAGTTCGATCGCCTTGATCTCCGGGGCCACTCGCAAAAGGCGAAGCAAGGCCTCACCAAGCACGAAAGCCAACAACGTCGCCGCGAACAAGATCGCTAGCTTGGCGAATCTTCGTTGAAGGGGCTTTGATTGCAGTCTCAATAAGATGCGCCGTCCATCGGAGGAATTCAGGTTGCCGAGCGATCCAGGCGCCTCGCCTGTTCAATCATCACAGGCGGGACGCCCCTGTCGCGCGGGCTCAAGCGGGATCGTCAGTGTCCTTCGAAATTAGAGAGCCAAGTGGTGCGGACACTCCTGTCCGCCTGATGTGCGTCCCTAATGTCAGAGGCCATTTTCTAAATTGAAGTGCTACCTAACCAACAGATCATTTCATTTCCCCAGGCGAACGTCATCAATGAGCCATCCGGTACCGTTCTCCGGATCACCATCGTCGGCCGACAACAAGGCAAACTGAACGATGAACGGGCGGGCCGGTTCGAGCTTGGGGAGTCTGACACTCACCTCGGTCCATTCGGTGGTGTTGCCCTCTTCACCGCCGATGTAGGGAGGATCCAAGTTCGCGATGAGGGTGCCATCGGCCTCCAAGACGCTGATCTGCCCGCCTTCGCCCTCGGCCGCTTCGAGATAATACCAGAACTCTAACTTCACGCTCTGTGTCTCACCCGGATCGATGACCGGCGTACGGAGTTGGGCCACCGTGCCATCCGCATAGTCCCCCGCGAGACCGGTGCCGGCAACGGCGGTACCTGTATTGGCCTCACCCGGTCCTGAGGTCGGCGCACCGAACTCCCACATCGTGCCATCGCCACTCACAGTCCATTCGCCCATGCCATCCTCGAAACTCGTCTCGAGGAACGGCGGGGGACCCACCGCCCGGACACGAAAATATTGCATCGAGCCCTCCGGTGAGACGTCCAGGGAAGCCGAGGTCAATACAGCAGGTTCGGGCTCCGCCGGGATGGCGCTGAGGGCAGCCTGCCAGGATTCCGAGGACAGGTCCGGGGAAACTTCCACATCGTAGAATCTCCCGGAAAGGGAATCCCAGGTGAGATTCACCGACTGAACCGCATTGTCCACCGCCACCACCTCGAACTCGGTGATCTGAAATCCGGTGTCGCCGGATTGCGCCCGATACAAGTCACCGATCTGATCTTCCGACAAGAGGATGCCTTCGTAATAGTTGAAGAGCGCGATGTCTCCGGTGAAGGGATCCGGCTCAAACGGATTGCCTCCGGGAATATTGTTGCCCGTGCCAAGTTCCGCCAGGTCGCCCCCGTCCCAGTCGTTAATCGTTCCGGCACTCGTCACCGGTTCTCCCCGGAGCTCGCCGTTCACGTAAATGCTGGCCGTACCGGTATTCTCCGAATCGACATCCGCCACGCCGACGACGTGATAAAAATCATCCGGACCGCCGATCTCGGACAAGTCGGTCGAGGCGATGACGCGCTGATCGTCGTTGTTGGCATCCTGAAAACGAAAATCCAACACACTGCCCTCGAGGACAAAGGCCGTGCCATCACCGTTTCCACCGGTATTGAAGAGGGTGTGTTTGTCTTCAAAATCGCCCGGGCGAAAAACCAATTCCCAACTGACATTGGCCTGCGTCACCGCATTGCCCAGCCCGTCCTGCCAAGAGTCGTTCGGATTGCCCGTGAGCCTGAGGCCCGGAGAGTTCACCCACGCGGTGATATTGGCAAAATTGGACACGCCGGACTCCGCCGTGCCGCCGTCCCCGCCTTCCCAGAGGATGCCGTCGTTGTCCGTGTTGTTATGCGTCGGATTCCATTCGAGAACTTCACCACCATCCAAATCAATGGCCGACCACCCCAAGTCGGGAATGAGATCCGTGGTCACCATCACCGTCACTTCCGCCGTAGTGGTGCCAAACTCGTTGGTCGCCGTCAGCGTGTAAGTCGTCGTTTCCGCCGGGCTCACGTCGACCCGGTTATTTCCGCCGACGTCCCCCGCGTCAGGCTCAATCGTCAGCGAAGTTTCCCCATCGACGACCCACGTGAGCGTCGCCGAGGCGCCCGCCCGGATCACCTCGGAACCGTTGATGGCAAACTTGGTCACTTCAGGAGCACCGACAAAGACAGACACGGACCGGTTCTGCTCCGCCTCGCCTTTGGACGCACTGAGAACATAAGTCGTGGTTTCGGTCGGGTTCACCGTGATGCTTCCCTTGCCGTCCGAGGTATCACCGGAGACATCGCCGACACCATTGTTGATCGTCAGCGTATCAAAGGCATTCACCTCCCATGACAACGTCAGAGAATCTCCGGATCCGATCCGTTCCGCGTCGGCGGTGAAATCAACAATGGGAACTTCATCGGAACCAATGCCCGCCAAGTAGTGGTTCTCAATCTGTTCAGCCGTGAGCGACTTGCCATCGTAGACCGCCACTTCATCCACAATGCCGTCAAAGTAGTAAAAGCTCGGCACGGTCGCCGCAATGATGCCATCATGAAACACCGTCTGAGCGTAACGGCCGCCAATCCCGCTGTCGTCGGTGTGGTCAAACCACAAGCCCACCTTGTTGTCCACCCGTCCAAACTCCTGGCCATTGAGGTAGCCGATCAAGTCTCCGTTCAAATTCTCCCGCACGTCATCCGGCTTGTCGATGACGTAGACCAGATGATAGGTCTGGCCTTTTTGCACCGTGGTGTGCACTGCGAAATCCGGGTCCGTCGCTCCCGGACCGGGCTCGCCTCCCCAGGGCTCCTCCGCCAGATTGGTCGTCATGATATAGAGTTCTGCCTCGGTGGGATCGCCCTCCTGCGTTCCATCTAGGTAAATCGTGAGCCCACGCGTCGTCCCTCCCTCCATGTAGATAATCTGCCGATTGTCTTCCCCCACTTCCGGAAGATTGCGAGGCTGAAACCACAATTCGTAGGTCCGATTCGTTATCCCGAGGTTGTCCGGCGTGTCGTTGGTGAATGGCGAGTCGGCGATGGACAACGATTGCCCCTGCGCGGCATCGAACATGATCGCACCATCGTCGGAAGTCGGGACAATCCCATCGACCACCGTCGGTAGGTCGCCCTCGGCTTGAAGAACGGCATCGAGTGGCAATCCATTGACATCCTCGCCGGTCTCGGCAAGCACGGCGTCCCCGCCCGCGGTCAACTTGCCCATCGTCCAGTAGATGTCCGGCTCATCCATGAGAATCGCCTCTTGCTCAGCTTGCACCAGGGTCGTGATCGCCAGCGCACCCAGATTCAGTGCGCCAAGTAGGAGTTTCTTTGTATACATTAGAGGTCGTAGGTGGGTTTTAGCGCTAGGATTGCAACAAAATCGTTTCATCATGACAAGACCTAAACGGTGGTCTCTCTCATTTCTCTGTGAGCGCAGTTAGATTCGGCAACCTACCTTCCATCTATAATCGCCATCTGTTAGTCCGAACCAGATCCGGCTCGCCCGCCGTCTGGCCGCCTCTCAGGCGGGCTCAGGCCTGATCCCTATAAGAGGTTGAATTCTCTTCCCAATGGTTAGGCTTCAATCTTGATCCACAAGAAGTTGGAATCCCTCCCTTGCGCCTATTGGGCGCACCGCGAAGGTCCCCGCTCAACTTTTTCGAAGTCGACGACGGGTCAGGTTCCCGCTTTCGAATACCCACGAGCTCAAAAACCGACGGGCTAACTTCAATCCTGCGCTGCCGCCACACCTTTGCGCTCGACCGCGAGAAACCATGAGGCATCGTAGAGACCACATGTCGCCCGCTGCCCGCAACGAACAGATACAACGTCTTCGCCAGACCGAATTTGACGTCCTGGTGGTGGGAGGCGGCATCAACGGGGCTGTCAGCGCCGCCGCCCTCAGCGCGCGCGGGCTGAAGGTGGCCCTCGTGGAGGCGGGGGATTTCGCCGGCGAGACGAGTTCCGCCTCCTCCTGCATGGTGTGGGGCGGGATCAAGTACCTGCAGACCTTCGAGTTCGGTCTCGTGCGCAATCTCTGTCGCTCCCGCAACACACTCATGCAGGCCTACCCGGCACTGGTTCCGGAGGTCCGCTACCTCGCGGCTCTAGACCGGGAAGCGCCCCACCGGCCGCTCTCGATCTTTGCCGGAACCTGGCTCTACTGGCTCATCGGCAAGGCCTTTACCCGCAGGCCAGGCTACTGGCCGAAGCGCGTCTTGCGGGAGCGCGAACCCGCACTCGCCATGGATCAAATGCGGGGTGGCGTGACCTACTCCGATGCCTTCCTGCCCGAGGGCGATGCCCACTTCGTCTTCGGCTTCATCAAGAGAGCGTGGAAGAACGGAGCCATCGCCGTCAACTACGCCCGCGCCCTCGACGACGGCCAGACGAGCCCCGGCCTCCATCACACTCGCGTGAAAGATGTCGTCACGAGTGATACCTTGGAGGTCAAGAGCCGCGTCGTGATCAACGCCGCCGGCCCCTGGGTGGGGCCATTCAACGAGGAGCGCGGCATCTCCACCGATCACCGTCTCGTCTTCTCCAAGGGCATTCACCTCGTCGTGCCGAAAATCGCCGGCAGCGGACGCATCCTGACCTTTTTCGCCGCCGACGACCGCCCTTTCTTTGTCCTGCCGATGGGTGACCGCTCCTGCGTGGGCACCACCGATACGCGGGTCGCCGCCCCCGAGTGCCAAGTCACGGAGGAGGACCGCGAGATGGTTCTGACCAACATCAATCGCTATCTCAAGACCAGCCTCTCGCAGAATGACATCGTCAGCGAACGCTGCGGGGTCCGCCCCCTGGTAGTCGATCGCACTCCGCGCGACGACACCGATTGGACGGAACTGTCTCGCAAGCATGCCATCGAGTGCGACGACGAGCGGCGCTTCATCACTATCCTTGGCGGCAAGCTCACCGACTGTCTCAACATTGGGGACGAGGTCTGCGAAAAGCTGGAAGGCCTGGACATGCCGGGTTCGCCTTCGCCCACCACTTCACCCTGGTTCGGAGAGTCCAATCCCGCCTGCCGCCGCCGTTTTCTGGATCGTGTGAAGACTCTCCTGCCCGGTGCGGACGGCACCGTTCTCTGGCGGCGATACGGAGCGGAGGCGACGCACGTGTTGGACCGTGTGGAGGCGACTCCCGATGAAGCCCGCGAGATCATTCCGGGAACGGGAATCCTCGAGTGCGAAGTCCGCCACGCCGCTGTCCATCAGATGGTCGTCACGCTAGAGGATTACTTCCGCCGCCGCACGCTCCTCGAGATGACGCGGGGCCGGCAATTCCTTCTCCAATCGAAGGGCGCCAAGGAGATCTGCGAGATTCTCTTTGGCGCGGCAGCCGCAAAGGAACGTTGGAAGGAATATGAGGCAGCGGGTTCCAAAGGGTTGTGATTGGGCAGCTTCAATGGATGCGGACTCCGCTGCGAAAACGCGCATGCTATACCGAAATGAAGCACTTTCTACTCATCGCCGGGCTCACCCTCGTCAGCACACCACTGATCGCGGATTCAACAGGTACCTTTGACTGGCCACAGTGGCAGGGACCCGACCGAAACGGAAAGTCCAAAGAGACCGGCCTGCTCACCGAATGGCCGGACGCGGGTCCGCCTATGGCATGGAAGATCGAGGGGATCGGCGGCGGCTACGGATCCCCGGCCGTGTCCGCCGGGCGGCTCTTCGGGATCAGCAAGCGCGATCTGGAAGAGGTGGTTTGGGCGCGCTCGGAAAAGGACGGCTCCGAGATCTGGGAGGTCGGGATCGCCACTCTGCATGAGGGCGGCATGCGCCAGGGCATTGAGGGTGCCGGATGCACACCGACGGTGGATGGCGAGCGGCTCTACGTCATCGGACACGGAGGCGATCTCGTCTGCCTGCAATCTCGTGACGGCGAGATTCTCTGGCGACGCAATCTCATCACGGACTTTGGCGGTCGCTTGCCGACGTGGCGATTCAACGAGTCGCCCCTGATCGATGGCGACAAGGTGATCTGCACGCCTGGCGGCATCGAGAAGACGCTGGTCGCGCTCCACAAGCTGTCGGGAGAAGTGATTTGGAGAAGCCGCGTTCCCGACAGCGCCAACGAGCCGGCTCCGGTGGAGGTGCGTCCGTCGCCGGAGGCGGCCGCTACCGATGGAGACCCGGCACCGTCGCCGTCTACCGAGCCGGATTTTGAACCCGTCGTCCTCGTCACCTCGGGCTCGCAATGGAGGTTCTTGGATACCGGGACGGCTCCGGGATCTGAATGGACACGCACTGAGTTCAATGACAGTAGCTGGGGCCGGGGGGCCGCCCAGCTCGGCTACGGAGATCGCGACGAAGCCACACGCATCGACGATTCTTCTGATCACTACCCAACCTACTACTTTCGCCAAACGTTCGACGTGGAAGATCCAGGGACGTTGAAGCCGCTGGTCCTCCGTCTCCTGCGGGACGATGGAGCCATTGTCTATCTCAACAGCAAAGAAGTCGTGCGCGACAACATGCCGGAGGGAAAGGTGACGCATGACACTTATGCTGCCTCCACCACCCCATCGGAGAATGGGTTCTACGTTCACGAATTGGCTCCTAACGCATTGGTCGCTGGCAAAAACACTATTGCCGTGGAGGTACATCAGGCCGATGCCGAATCGAGCGACGTCAGCTTCGATTTGGAGCTTCGCGAGAAAGTTCCTGGCAAGGACAAGATAGGGCCCCCTCCTCCAAGCCGAAGCCGCCGTGGTGGATTCGGCGGTTTCGGCGGTCGCCGATTCGGTGAATCCGGCGCTGGCTATTCCTCCGCCATCGCCATCGAATTCCAAGGGGAGCGCCAATATGTGCAATTCACCTCGAAAACCGTGGCCGGTATCTCCGCATCCGACGGCAAGCTGCTCTGGCGCTACGACAAGCCCTCCAATAGGTCGGGAATCAACTGTTCCACGCCCATTTACCAAGAGGGCCACATCTTCGCCGCCTCGGCCTACGGTGCCGGCGGCGGCCTGGCACGACTGAGCAAAAATAAACAAGGCGAGTTCAAGGCCGAGGAAGTGTGGTTCTCCGGTGACATGGAAAACCACCATGGCGGGATGGTGGTCATTGACGGCTGTCTCTATGGCGCCAATGGGGGAAACGGTGGCGGCTATCTTATATGTCTAGACTTCAAGACGGGCGAGGTGCTGTGGAATGAACGCGATCGTGGGAAACGCCGCGCCAAGAAAGGATCGATCGCCTACGCAGACGGTCACCTCTACTATCGAACGGAGGACGGCACCGTCCTCTTGATCGAACCCAATCGGAAGCAATACGTTGAACGCGGCCGCTTTGAACAGCCAGATCGCACGCGTCAGCCCGCCTGGACGCATCCCGTGATTGCCAACGGCAAACTCTACATCCGCGACCAGGACACCTTGTATTGTTATGCCGTGAAGAAATAGACCGGCATCAGTCATTGAAGGGACAAATCTCATAGCGGAAGCGGTAACGCTTCCTCCAAAAGAATGCTCACGCATTCCCCTACGTGACGCCCCACCGAGATGCCTAATGAAAAACGTTGCAATGACTAACGCTCGGTCATTTCCCAAACGGCGCCGCCGGTCAACGCCGGCTCGATGAATGCTGCCCGCTTGCCCTTGGGCGCCGGGTGCGGCTCATTCGGTTTCGGCCGCAAGTTGTAGTTACCGAGCCGCTCCATCGCCTCATCGATGTTGTCAACCTTCCAACACACATGATGAAAACCCTCACCATGCTCTTCGAGGTGCCGGGCCAAAGGATGATCCGAGCGAAGCGGTTGTACCAATTGGAGTTGCACATTGCCCATGCTCAGATGTGTTAGGCGGACGCCCACTTCATCGAGAGTTTCGCTTTGCAGCACCGGCAGTTTCAGTTGATCACGATAAAGCCGGAGCGCGGTTTCCGTATCGTGGACGAGAAGGGCAATATGATCGACTTCCTTGAACATGAGAATCGGATGACTGACTTCGTTGAATTGCCACCATCAGCGGGGCACCATCCTCGACGCAACACCTTCCGCAATGGAAATGTTGGGGAAAAAGCGGGTGGAATCGCCATGTGATGGAAATTCGGAAGAAAGATGTGATTCATTGATACCGCTCTGAACCATCTTTTGCCCTTTCTGGCCCAGCCGAAACCTTCCCATGCCATTCACCCACGACATGGAGCCGCGCTCGCTCACCCAAGACGACTTCCATCGCCTGGATTATTCCCTCATGGGATTGGCTTTTGCCGCGCACAAGGAAATGGGAAGGTTCTGTGAGGAACGAGTCTATGGCGAATTTCTGCGACATCGTTGGATGTTGGCCGGATATGGAACGGCGGCCACCGAAGTAGCTGTCACGCTGTCACATGGAGACTATAAGAAGCAGCCCTTTATCGATCTCGTATTGAATGACAGCGTCATCTACGAGCTCAAGGCGGTTGCCAGTCTAGCAAATGAGCATCAAACGCAGCTCCTAAACTATCTGTTTGTCTCCGGATTCCAATACGGCAAACTCATCAACTTCCGGCCGACTTCAGTCGAACATCGATTCGTGTCAACCCGCCTCATATTGGACCGACGCCGTGAATTTGAGTTTGATTTGAGTGGCTTTCGATCACTGAGCGCACGCTGTGGATCGCTCATCGATTGTCTCGAACCTCTTCTTCATGACTGGGGCGTTTTCTTGACATCCAGCCTCTACGTCGAGGCCCTTACCCATTTTCTCGGCGGAGTGCCGCCGTCAGATGATCGGGTGGATATTATGGACGGCGGGAGAACGCTCGGAACCCAACGTTTCCATTTGATCGATGAAGAGATCGCTTTCCGCGTCACCTCGGTCACCAAGGACATCACCGGTTACCGAACCCACTTGCAACGATTGCTAGACCACACGCGTCTGAGAGCCATGCACTGGATCAACCTCAATCGGCACAACGTCACCATTTGCACGATGACCTGAGAAATGGGCAAAATGAAGGTTCAGGACAAGGCCCAGCTAGCTAAAGTTGGAAGAGGCAAAATGATTGAGGGCAAAATCATTGATCTCATTTACCATTCTCCCCACTCTTCTTTTCCACCTCACAGCTCCTCCGGAACAAGAGCCGCCATTCCGTTTTTGGGGCAGCAAGTTCGTCGAGGGTTCAGGAAAGGGACCCGCACATGCGGAAAAACAGTCCATCTACCCAATGATTTTGCCCTCAATCATTTTGCCATATCTCGGCTACGCTGAGGATTCAACACATACCATCTACCCAATGATTTTGCCCTCAATCATTTTGCCATATCACGGCCACACTGAGGATCTAGCACATGCCATCATCCCCAATGATTTTGCCCTCAATCATTTTGCCACATCTCGATTCCGCCGGAAGAGAAGCAGCAAGCTCAGATTGAGCAGCAAGATGGTGGAGGGCTCAGGCACGACGGTGATGCGCGCGTCGAACATCGTCCCAGTCGCCCCCTTCACATTTCCCAATACCGGGGTCGGTTCAGCATCGCCAAAGGTGATCGAGGCGGCCATTGGGGACGGCGCCGGAAGATCACCGGTCCGGGCGATCCCACTGCCTCCCACTTCGAGAAACAGGTCGGTCGTGCCCGTGCCCACGGAGGGATCGATGGTCACCGTCGCAAAATGAAAAGCGCCGGCAACCGTATCGTAACCGTCATCAAAGAGACCGGGCAACGGACCCACATTGGTCAGCTTGATACCGTCGGCCAAAATACTGACCCCACTCATATTGTCCAAAAACTCATCCGTCGACACCGTGCCGCCCGAAGCTCCATCCCACCGGTCATCAATGTCAGTGCCTGGAGCGGCAGCGACCAGAATATCGTAATTCGGCACCGCACCTCCGGTGATTCTCGCCACGCCAGGTGTGGACAATCTTACCCCCAAACTGAGCCCCAGATAGGTCAAGCCCACATCCGCCACCGGATCCGGGATGATGTAGATGTTGAGATCAAACGCAGGGTCCGTGACATCCTTCAAAATCGAAGGATTACCCAGGGTGGCCCCCGAATTGAGGCCGCTCTCGGACACAAAGATCGTGGCCCCAAACGATGGTGTCGCTGGAACCAGGGAGAGTGTGAGAGCCGCAAGGACGACCAGGACGGAGCGGGTAGGCTTCATTAGTTGATGACGTTTGAAGAACATTGAGAACATACGCATAAAAAATAAAAGTTAGTCAGCGCGACCATCCACCACGGCCCGGTAGAACAACTTCCCTTCGCCGGGAGGACGGGTCGTTTGCAGCGTGGTCGAGGTTTCAACGGCCTCGACAGCCGTCTGAGGAATCGATTTCCAGGAATCTCCCTCCGCCGTGGCCGAATACTCGAGGTGATAGCGATAGCCAACGATCGTGTTCCACCGAACCCCAACGGTGTCGCCTTCGACCGAGATCACCTCGATATGAAAGTGCTCGCTCGCATCGAAAGGATCCGTCCCCGCCGTCACTTCCACGAGATTTGACTGCCCGTCACCGTCGTCATCAGCGTCCGGAGCCAACAAGGCCTGAAGCCTCTGGAGATCCGGCTCGGCCACCACTTGTCCCTGAGGATTGACGATGTCGAGAGTGTGGCCCAAACGCGCTCTGGCCACGTCTTCCACGGTCGCGTTGCCCGTCACCAGGTCGATGAGGCAAGTGATATCGAAGGTATCCAGCACACGGTCACCATTGCAGTCCGCTGCAATATTGGGATCCAATCCCGTCTGGGCTCGAAAATCCTCCGGGCTGATCAAGGCCTGGACCAAGCCTTCGATATCAAACACATCGACGACGCCATCGCCGTTGACATCTCCAGGCAGTCTCTGGGAATGGCAGATCATGCCACCCATGACGTTGTGGAAGAGAGCGGCGGTGAAGGGAAACGGCGCATCAATGTGGTTGGCCGGGTCGATCTCCGGAGTTTGCGGATCGGCGTCGATGAAATCGCCGGTGACCGGGTCCACTTCGACAAAGATCAGCTGAAAAAAGACGGGCAATCCCAACGCATCGGGGAACTCGGCAAAGCCGAAGTCCAAGGGAAAATACTGTTGGACCATCTGCTGCTGAATGGCCTGCTGGAAAATATTGTTGTCGAATAATTGCTGCTGCGGATCGCCGGGATTTCCAATACTGAGGTCGACTTTGCCGCCAGCCGGATTCACCTCCGTCGCCGTCATGCGCATTCTCCCCTCAAGACTCTGACGTCCGTGAAACGGCTGCCCGGCTCCTCTGAGAAAGTCCTCCTGCTCCTGCCGATAGACGTCGCTCAAACAGACAAAGACATCATATTGGCGGTCGGGGCCCGTCTGAAAGCTAACGTTGATCGGATCCACGCTCTTGAGCGAGAGGGCGACGATTTCGATGGGCACGTCTGCCGTGTCCCCCACTTGATCGAAACAAGCCTCGCCGCGACGCACCACCGTGTCGTAGTTACGCGGTTCCGTGTGCTTGGGACGGACTTCGGTTGAAGAATCCACCCGGTGGACCGATTCCGCCGAAACGACATTCCCATGCTGGTCACGCCACACGACCACGGTCTCAAACTTGTCATCGGGGAGACATCCTGGAGGCGGCGGCCCACAGGGGAAGTCCCACGGCCATCCCACCAGATCGAGGGTGAAGGCCGGTAACCCAAGCGACTGATTCTCGTTGGGATCATTCGGATTATTGGGATCGAAACTGAAGAATCGCGACCCAATGAAAAACTCCGGGATATCCACGCTCGCACCCCCGGGAGGAGTCAGCCAGCAATCCTTTGCCGCCGGGATGCACAGACGATTGGGATCACGCTTGGTCCAATCGCCGTCCCCCTCCTTGGAACCCTCGGGCGGGTCGTGGTTCCAAACCAGCGTGCTCTTGGGACCGCCTCCGAGTCCCATGGGATTGTCATACTCATAACGGTTGTTCGGATCCGCGCAGTCGACAAAGATGATCTTGTAGAACAGGGGCAGCCCCAGGGCATCATCGTTCTGGTCAAAGAAATCAAAGTTACCATCTTCAAAAGCCTGTGAAACCGGGTCCGTCGTGTCCCCGAGATCGACCAGTCCACCACCCGATCCTCCGGCGCCAAAGGTCTTGGCGATGAACTTGATGCGCCCGGTCTTCTGCGGGAGGACGTCACTCAGACAAATGTAAACTTCGAACTCCTTGTCCGGACCGTTTTCGAACTCGACGATCTTCTTCTTGCATCCCTTGAGCGAGAGCCAACAAAAGGTGATGTTCGCCATCTTCTCCTCATCGACGCTGTCGAACGTCAAGGCGGGATCGGGATCGGCCCCCTTGTTGATTCCCCGGGCAATGATCGTGTCAAAATTGTAGGGCGGAGTCGGGACGACCTGCTGCACCGTCTGCGTCACCCGATGCATGGAATCGGCCGAGACAACATTGCCATGCTGATCTCTCCAGACGATCTGCGTGAGATACTCGCTCTCGGGAAAGGGATTGGGTGGACCGCAAATGTCTGGGAAGGGGTAGCCCTCGAGGAGAAAGTCCGGGCAGGAAAGAGTCTCCTTCGAGCCCACACCAAAAAAGCCCGCCGGCAGTGCCGGAAGATCCACCGCTCCGTCACAGGGATTCGTCTTCCAAACGTCGAGTCCCGGTTCGAGTTCGATTTGGGCGACACTCAGGGAAGGCAGGGAAGCGACAGCGATTGCCGCAGCCCCAGCCCAGCTCGCCATTCTCCCGTTTCGCAGTCCCATTCTATTCACTATCGAATCTGTCTTCATCTCAAATGCAGGGGTTGTCTTCCGATCTCCTATCCACGCGCAAAAGGACGCCAAATGCAGCCATTTGACACCCCCTTGAATGACAAGTCCTCAGTAACCAGAGACCATGGCTGGAGAGTACCAGAAACCGCCTGCCAGGCTCAAGGACAAAGAAACAAGTAATTTCGCCAGGCTCCGCCAGCCGCGCCGAATGAGACGGTGAAAAGGATTGACGGTGCTCCCCATTCCAGAGAAACTAACGCCTGTGCCGAGATCACCGGACACACCATGGTATCGCGGCGGCAGTCTTTTCTAAGGAAGTGATCATTATCAATTTCTCCTAACGACATCATGGAGACCGTTCCGGCCCTTTCAGGCACGACCGAAAAAGGCGCCATGGCACCTTGGTTCTACCGTCGTTTCCTGAAGCTCAATTATCGAGCGATCGAACCTCAAAAACGCGGATTCAACCTTTCTCACCCCGACCGCGCCGAGCGCATCCGCACCATCGGCACGGCCTTCCTTGATGGCTATCACGCCGCGCTCAACAGTTCGTCGATCGAGGAAATGGCGACGGCACTGTGCGAGGTCGCCAACGAGTTCCGAGGGTTTGCCTTCGAGGGCGCCGGCATGGGCGTCGCCATGATCGACTATCTCTCACCCTGGCGTCCCAAGTTCTTTCCGGAATTTGTCGAGAGCACCCTGGGAGATGAACACGTTTACATGCTCCACGTCGGCATGGGTTGGGCCGTGGCACGCCTGCCCGGGTCACCCGAACGCGCGGCTCGCCGAAGCCGCTCGATCTTCGCTTGGCTGGTCCTTGATGGTTATGGTTTTCATGAAGGTTTTTTCCATCACCGGCGCTATCTCGGGTCTTCACGACAACCACGCTCGCTCAGTGAACTCGGCACCCGGGTCTTCGATCAGGGCCTGGGGCGCAGTTTCTGGTTCGTCTTCGCCAGCGACGCTCCGTTGATCGCTCAGGCGATCGGTGAACTCGCGCTCTCGAGACACGCCGACCTCTGGAGCGGTGTGGGCCTGGCCTGTGCCTACGCCGGCGGCGCCGGAACTGACAATACCCGGCAGTTGATCGAGCGCTGCGGCGAATTCAGAGCGCAACTCGCCCAGGGCGCCTCCTTCGGAGCCAAGGCCCGGCAACGGGGGCGGAATCTGAACGAGCACACGGAGAGGACTTGCCAGCTCCTCTGCGAGATGTCCGCCGAAGAGGCCGCCGCTGTGACGGACACGGCATTGTCCAGCATCCCCCAAGAGCACGGCCTCGAAGCCTATGAAGCCTGGCGCCGTAAAATCATCAACCACTACGCAGGGACCCTCTCTCATGTCTAATACCACCACCTCACTACCCTGGACTCGACGCTATTTGGTGGCGGGCGTCGCCCTTCTCTTCATCTGCATCACCTTCGCATTCAGCCGTTATGCCGTACCCACCCACGATGAGCAGACGGCCATGGCTTCGCGTTTCGGCTTCACCAAACACAAACTCCTGGCTCTCGGATCCCCCAATTCCTTCAAATCGGTGCGCGCCGTCCATCCTGAACTCGAGCGCATCTCTTCCTGGATCTCATCACTCGGCGCCGGGGTTTCCCTCTGGGACCTGGATAACGACGGCCTCTCAAACGATCTCTGCCTCGTCGATCCTAGGACCGATCTCGTGAGCGTGATGCCGGCGCCCGGCACGCCGGAACGCTACACCCCTTTCGCCTTGGATCCGGATCCTCTCCCCTATGACGGCAAGACGACCGCTCCCATGGGCACCCGGCTGGGAGACTTCAACGCGGACGGCGCGGCCGACATCCTCGTCTATTACTGGGGACGAACACCAATCCTCTTCATGCGCCATTCCGCGCATGCTTCCTCCTCAACAGAACCGTTAGCCCGGGATCAGTTCACCGCCACCGAGCTGACACCGAGCGGCGAGCGCTGGTTCACCAATGCGGTGACCCAAGGTGATCTCGATGGCGACGGACGCCTGGATCTCATCATCGGAAACTACTTCAAAGACGGCGGCCGGATTCTCGATGCCCAGGCAAGTGACCGGCAATACATGCACGAGGGAAAATCCGCTGCGCTCAATGGCGGCCGCAACCGCTTCTTTCTCGGGAAGGAGAGCGGAGGGCTCTTCCAGGAAGTCGACGACGTGATTCCCGACGAGATGGCCCACGCCTGGACCTTGGCCTCCGGCGTTGTCGACCTCGATGACGATCAACTCCCCGAAATCTATTTCTCCAACGACTTCGGACCCGACTGGCTTTTGCACAACCGTTCGACACCCGGGAAGTTGAGCTTCGCCCCGCTCACGGGAAAGCGTGAGTTCACCAAACCAAAATCCTGCGTTTTGGGATACGATTCCTTCAAGGGCATGGGCTGCGATTTCGCCGACCTCAACGGGGATGGCTTCCTTGATATCTATGTGAGTAATATCGCCACGCGCTTCGGACTCACGGAAAGCCACTTCGTCTGGATGAGCACGGGCCAAGCGGAAAAAATGAAAGACGGTGAGGCGCCTTACGTGCAGGAGAGCGAATCTCTCGGCCTCTCGCGAAGCGGCTGGGGATGGGATTGCCGATTTGCCGATTTTGACAACGACGGCATCCACGAGGCCATTCAGGCCTGCGGCTTCGTCAAGGGCACGATCAATCGATGGCCGGAACTCCAGTCCCTGGGAACGAGTAACGACGCCATCGTGAGCAACCCAGCCCTGTGGCCCACCTTTCAACCGGGCGCCGACCTCAGCGGACACGACTGGAATCCCTTCTTCGTCCGGGACGACAACGGCCGCTACACCGACCTCGCCCCTCAGTTGGGAATCGACGATCCCATGGTGTCCAAAGGGATCGCCATCGCCGATGTCAACGGCGACGGCCATCTGGACTTCGCCGTGGCCAACCAGTGGGAGGATTCCTTCCTCTTTCTCAACCGCTCGCAATCGCCTAACCAATCTCTCGTGCTCCACGTCCTCCTCCCCGTAGCCAACCATGAGGCGGACCGGACCCAGGTCTTCGACTCCTACGCTCCCCTGGAAAACCGCGCCACGCGGGTGGCCGTCGGCGCCATGATCTCGATCACCGCGCCCGACGGGAAAACGCGGGTGGCTCATGTCGACGGCGGTGCCGGGCACTCGGGACAACGAAGCCCGGAGGTCCATTTCGGCCTCGGTCAAACGGGCGCGGCGACCCTCTCCAGCATCACCGTGCGCTGGCGAGACAGCCTGGGGCGCAAACGTCAGTGGCCCGCCGGTGATGACGCTCCCCTCACCCTCAAGCCCGGCCATCACTGGATCGTGCTGGGAAACGACCATCCCACGCCCCTCACGCAGAACCCCTAAGGAATGGAACCGACGATGAACACGCACACTCAGAAGAAAGAAGCCTTCAACGCCACGGTCCTCTTTTACCCGCGCAAGAATCCAAAGATGCGCCTCCTCGCCCTGTGGTACTTTTGTTCCCTTCTCATTCTGTGGAACATCCTCGGTCACACCGTGCTCGGATTCGAACAGGCCTGGGCCGCCCCCGTTGTCGGTCTACTCTACGCCATCGCCCTCACCTTCGTCCTTGAAGTCGCGGACGCCGTGGCCAAACACCGCCGATTCCGCTTCGCCGGGGGAGCGGCGAACTTCATCACCTTCCTCACCCCTGCCATTATTCCCGGCCTCGCCTGCGCCATGTTGCTCTACGCCAACGAACGCCTTTGGCCGATCGTTTTCGCCATCACAGTCTCCATCGGATCCAAGGTCCTCCTGCGCGCGCCGGTGGGGAACGGACGCTACCAGCACATTTTCAATCCGTCCAACTTCGGCGTCGCCCTAACGCTCATCTTATTTCCCCAGGTGGGCTTTGCCCCGCCCTATCATTTCACGGAAAATCTCGTCGGTATTTGGGACTGGATGCTGCCGCTCTTCGTCCTCCTCACCGGGATTGTGGTGCACGCCTTCTTCACCGGCCGCCTGCCTCTTGTTGGCGCCTGGGTCTTCGGGTTCGCCCTCCAGGGAGTGATCCGGGCCCTCATGTCCGGCACCCCGTTGGCGGTTCCCTTCATGCCCATGACGAGCGCCGCCTTCATCCTGTTCACCCTTTACATGATCCCCGATCCGGCAACCACCCCTCTCAAACCCTCACGGCAGATGCTGTTCGGGTTCAGTGTCGCCTTCGTCTATGGCGTCCTCCAGTTGCTGCATCTCGTCTTCGGTCTCTTCTTCGCCCTCGTCATCGTTTGCGCCATCCGGGGCCTGCTCCTCCATTTCACAGCCATGAGCAAGCGTTGGCACGCCACGAAGGCCGACGATCGCCTCCCCGGAGACGGCGCCACCGCCACTACCGCCACCTGAGCCAGCTCGGCATCCTTCGGCAAGACACGACAAGACGACCCCACCTCGTATGAAGTGCCCTATCGCCATCGTCGGCATGGCCTGCCGCTACGCGGAAGCAGACACCGTGGAGCAGCTCTTCGAAAATGCGCTCGCCCAACGCCGCGCTTTCCGTCGCCTGCCCCGTGTCCGCTTGGCCGAGTCACACTACGTCGACGCCACGGGCGAGGCCAAGGACCGTTCCTACGTCGGCCAGGCTGCCCTGATCAAGAACTTCGAGTTTGACCGCGAACGCTTCCTCGTCTCGCAGTCGAGCTACGACGTGACCGACCTGACCCATTGGCTCGCCCTCACCGTTGCGGGAGAAACGCTGGACAACATCCGGTTCCTCAGGAAAAGCGCCCGTCCCCGCAAGGAAGCGGTTCGCGTCATCGTGGGCAACACCCTCACCGGAGAGTTTTCCCGTTCGCAGCTCATGCGGCTCCGCTGGCCCTATGTGCGAAACGTGGCCTGGGAAATCCTATCATCCGCCTCGCGCCATTTGATAGACGACGCGGAACGCCATCGTCTCCTCCGGGAAATGGAGACCCTCTACAAGAGCCCGTTTCCCGTGCCTAACGAAGATTCCCTGGCCGGAGGATTGGCCAACACCATTGCCGGACGCATCTGCAATCACTTTGATTTTAACGGAGGCGGCTACACCGTCGATGGCGCCTGCGCCTCATCGCTTCTCGCCGTCACCGAGGCCTGCACCGCGCTCATGACGGGAGACGCCGACATGGTCCTCGCGGGCGGCGTCGACCTCAGCTTGGATCCCTTCGAGTTGGTCGGGTTCTCCCGTACCGCCGCCTTGGCCCGGGATGACATGCGGGTCTACGACAAACACTCCGAGGGCTTTTGGCCCGGCGAGGGCTGTGGCTTTGTCGCCCTCATGCGCTACGAGGATGCGCTTGCCCGCTGCGAGCAGATCCACGCCGTGATCCATGGCTGGGGGGTGTCCTCCGACGGCCAGGGCGGTCTCACGCGACCTGAACGCGATGGCCAGGCGCTCGCCCTCGAACGCGCCTATCGACGGGCTGGCTACGAGATCGGGACCGTGGGCTACTTTGAAGGTCATGGAACGGGCACCAAGGTGGGTGATACCGCTGAATTGGAGGCTTTGATTCACGCCCGGCAAGCGGGCCACCAGGCCTCCCTCCAGCCCGCGGTCATCAGCTCGATCAAGGCGAATATCGGACACACCAAGGCGGCTGCCGGCCTGGCCGGACTGCTCCGCGCCACCCAATGCCTCAGCCAACAGACTTTGCCTCCAACCACGGCGTGCAGGAACCCGCACCGCTTGTTGGAGAACAACGGAGCTCACCTCGCACCCTCGGAGGAGATCCGGCATTGGGAAGTTCAGCCAGACCAACCGCGGCGCGCCGGCGTCAGTGCCATGGGCTTCGGCGGCATCAATACCCACCTCAGCCTCACGGAAACCGCCGAAGACGAAAAACGCGTCACGATCAGTGCGCTCCAACCGGACGAACGCGCCTTGCTAGGACGTTCATTCCAAGACGCCGAACTCTTTCTCTTCGCTGCCCCCGATCTCGATCAACTCAACGCCACCCTGACCCACGTGGCCAACTGCGTCTCCGAGTGTTCGAGATCCGAACTCACCGATCTCGCCATCGAGCTCGCCCAACGTGCGGACGACTCCCCGACCCCCACCCCTGTCCGCGCCGCTGTGGTC
>JANQJH010000249.1 GCA_028281705.1 Verrucomicrobiales bacterium | reverse complement strand
AGATCACCGAGATCCAGCAACGCGCTGCCGTGGCCCGCTCCGGGCTACGCGGGCAGGCACGCTACGATTTTGACGATGCCCTGCACGAGATTCTCGACTACCTCAAGAGAAGCTCCCTCAGCGGCAAGCAATCACTCGCGGTCTTCAGCCGCTGGAGCAATGAACCACTGTTCACCGCCATCGAACTGGAGGCTGAACTAGAGGAACAAGTGATCGTAGATCGACTGCCCATGATCTACCCTCTCATCGCGCTCAAAGATAAATTAAACCGATTTGTCGTCGTCATGACCTCGGAGGCCGAGGCGCGCATTCTCGAGGTCGTCATCGGCCAGGTGACGGAATCCATGCTCACGAAACGTCCTGAGCTGCGCAAGCGCGTGGGTCGGGAATGGAACAAGGAACATTTCCAAAGCCACAAGCGCGAACGGCATGCGCAGTTCATCAAGGAAAAGATCGCCTTGATCGAGCAACTCATGGCCAAAAAGGGCAACAACCACTTGGTGATCCTGGGCTCGGGTGCCAACGTCGCGCGGCTCACTAGCGCCCTTCCCAGACGTCTGCAAGAGCGCGTCATTGACCCCAAGGAATCGAAATCGTCGAGCAACATCAGTGACGCCGTCAAGGAAGCCATCCAACTATTCATCGAGGAAGAAGAGCGTGAGTCGCAGAGTACCGTGGAACGTTTGCATGCCGGCATCATGAGCAACGGACTCGGGGTCGCCGGCCACGACGCCGTCCTCATGGCCCTTCTCGCCGGTCGGGCCGACACGCTCGTCATTCTCGATAACTACCCTCTGGACCAGCGCGAGGAGCTCGTCCGTGCCGCCGTGCACGCCAAGGTAAACGTGGAAACGGTTGGGGAAAGCTCTCTCCTGAAGTATTATGGCGGTGCGGGATGCCTCTTGCGCTACCGCGCCAGTATTTGATCGAAGTAAGAGTCTCTCCACGATGAACTTCCTCGGTCTCGGGGCGCTCTGTTGGCGCTTCACACTCTTGTCGGCGCTTTGGTGGGCCTGGTTAGGGCATGATTGCGCCTCGTGGATCGTGGGGGCACCGGCCATTGCCGTGAGTACGGCTGTGAGCTTGAGCCTCCTGCCGCCCTTGAGCATCCGCATCTCTCCAGTGGAGCTCGTCTCCGTGGCGCCCAAGATGGTTTGGCGCGCCCTGATTGGCGGTATCGATGTGGCCAGGCGCGTCCTCTCGCCGTCGATAAGCATTGAGCCGTCCATGCTGCGGTATCCCCTCCTCTCCTTGCCAGGCAACACCGCACGCTGGTGCTTCTTGCACTGCGTCAGTCTACTGCCTGGCACCCTCAGCGTGTCGTTGGAAGGCGATGAGGCCATTGTTCATGTCCTCGCCAACCAAGACAGGGCGCACCGCGAACTAGCCAAACTCGAATCGGACATCGCTTCCATCTTTCATCACCCCAGTCGACATGCCTGACTACTTCCTCATCCTCACCCTCACGCTGCTCGCCACCATCATCGTCGGATTCCAGCGGATCGTTATGGGACCCTCGCCCACCGACTGCATGCTCGCCGTGCTCTTCTTCGGCTCTACCGGTGTGGGTCTTCTCATCCTCCTCACCATTGGCCTGACCGACTCACGATTGATCGATGTGGCCTTGGTCTTTGCCTTGCTCTCCGCCATTGTGGGAGCGACCTATGTCCGCCTGGGCTGGCTGGGAAACATCGATCGAAAGGAACTCGGCGATGAATGATCCCCTTCTCTGGATCTCTGCAATCTCGGCCACCTGCGGATGTTTCTTCTTTGTCGCCGGATCCATCGGATTACTGCGCCTCCCTGACATCTATTCACGGCTTCACGCTCTCACAAAAGCCGACGGTCTCGGATTGGGACTGGTCGTGCTCGCTGCCATGCTGCAGCAAGAGCACTGGATACCGGTGATCAAGCTCGGAATGGTCTGGCTGCTCATTCTCTTCACCGGCGCCTCAGTTTCCCTGCTCACGGCGCGCACCGCTCTCGAAACCAAAGTGCCTTGGTGGCGGAAGGAGGAGGCGTGATTGATATTTTTCTGCTTGCCGTCCTAGTCTGGACGGCATGGGCGGCCATCGCATCGAGCGACGTCTTCCGGTGCACCGTGGCCTTCATGGTCTTCGGTCTCCTCATGGCTCTGGTGTGGGCTTGGCTCGGGGCGATCGACCTCGCCATCGCTGAGGCGGCCGTGGGCGCGGGTGTGACCGGCGGCCTCTTCCTCACGACCCTTAAGCGATTCCACCAATCATCTGGAAACCATGTCTAAGTGGCTCACCAGATTGTTTTGTCTTTCGTTGTTTGTTGGACTCAGCCTGGCACTGCTCCAGCTCCCCAATGATGACGCACGCCTCTCGCCCGCGGTGACCCGGCAACTGGATGCCAGCGGCGTATCGAATCCCGTGACCGCCGTGCTGCTAAACTTTCGCAGCTATGACACTTTGTTAGAAATTGCCGTCCTCCTCCTCGCACTCGTCGGGGCGTGGGCTATTGGCCAGCCGCGAACGGCGCCGGCCACACTCGATGATGCACCTCTGCTCATCGTCCTGCGTCTCTTCCTACCACCGATCATTCTCGGTGCGGCCTATTTCTTGTGGGTCGGCGCCTCCGCTCCTGGAGGCGCCTTTCAGGGAGGCGCGATCTTGGCAGGCGGTCTGATCCTCCTCCTGCTGGGCGGCAGGTCTCCCTGGCTCCGCAGACCCCTGCTGCATCGCTTCCTGCTCATCCTGGGCCTAACCATATTCTTGATGCTAACAGTCCTTCCGTCATTCTCTGGCCATGCCTTTCTCCAGTATCCGCCAGAGGAGGCAAAGATCTGGATCCTCATGATCGAATCAGCTGCTCTGATTTCCATCGCCTTCACCCTAACCGCCCTCTTCCTCGGAGGCCCTCCTAGAAGCCCCAACTCATGATCTCCAGCGAGCAGCTCTATCTCATCGCCGCAGCCGCCCTCGTCACCATTGGATTCTACGCCATTGGACGCAGTCCCAATCTCATGCGGAAGTTGCTTGGTATCAACGTACTAGGTAATGGCATCTTCCTCTTCTTGATCTCCGTGGCACGGCCTCCGGGCAAGTCGGATCAATCACCTGATCCCGTGCCCCAGGCCATGGTACTGACCGGGATCGTGGTCGCCGTGTGCGCCACGGCCTTCGCCCTCACATTAGTCGATCGCTATCGTGCTGCCACGGGCAGACTGACCCTCACCGAGACGGACGATTATGCCTGAGCCTGGCACCGATGCCCTTTGGCTGGTTCTCATCCCCCTGATCACCGCCCTAGTCAGCTTTCTGCTTCCCACTCGGGGCGGTACCCTTGCGGCATGCGCTGTGGTAGTCGCGGCTTGGCCACTGGCCCGTTTGCTTCACGCCGTTTGGCACACGGGAACCGTGAGCCAGCATCTCGGCGGCTGGCAGCCACCCCTAGGCATTCAGGTCTCGGCCAACGGGAGTGACACCTTTCTCCTCATGATCGTCTGGCTGATCGGTCTCGGCGTGACCATCTACGCCTTCCACTACTTTCGCAAAAAGTCGGAACTCTTCTGGCCACTCTGGATGTTTCTCTGGGCAGGACTGAACGCTCTCATCATCTCGGATGACCTTTTCAATCTCTACGTCACCATGGAACTGGTGGGTTTGGCTGCCGTGGCCCTAACGGCACTCACAGGACGAGCGGAGGCCCTGCGGGCCGCGATGCGATACACGATCATCAGCCTGACCGGTTCTCTCCTCTACCTCATGGGAGTGGCCATGACCTATGCCGCTTACGGTTCGGTCGATATGGAAACGCTGAGCACCACGATTAAACCACATCCCGCCGGGTACACCGCCCTGGGTCTGATGACCGTGGGCTTGATCGCCAAGGCCGCGCTTTTCCCGTGTCACGTCTGGCTCCCGCCTGCCCATGCCAATGCCCCCGCCCCGGTGAGCGCCTTGCTCTCGGCCCTTGTGATCAAGGGACCATTCTTGATCCTGGCTCAGCTGTGGCTGCAGGTTTACTCCAAGATCGTCACTCCGGAGGCCTTCGCCGTAATCAGTTTCTTGGGAGGGGCTGCCGTCCTCTGGGGAGCCACGCAAGCCATTGTTCAGCAACGCTTAAAAAGGCTCATCGCCTATTCCACCGTGGCTCAGTTAGGCTACCTCTTCCTCGCGCTCCCCCTGACGGCTTCCCATCCCGATGCGTGGTCCGGCATCCTGATCCTCTTGGCGGCGCACGCCCTGGCCAAGACGGCCCTCTTTCTCGCTGCCGGCAATGTCCTCCACGCGGCGGGCCACGATACCCTGGCCGAACTTAAAACCATCATGCCGCGCCTGCCGGTCACGGCCTTCGCCGTGGCCCTGGCCGGTGTCAGCATCATCGGCCTGCCTCCCAGCGGCGGCTTTCTCGGGAAATGGCTCTTGATCGTCTCGGCTCTCGACCGAAACGCTCTCGGCATCGCCTTGCTGCTTGTCATCGGAAGCCTGCTCGCTGCCATCTACATCTTCCGAATCATCGCCCTGGCCTTCAGCGGGGAAGAATCGACTAAGGGCGTCCGTTTTCATCAACCACCCAGGAGCATGGAATGGGCGGCATTTGTCCTCGCCTTCTTCGCCGTTCTCCTCGGCCTCGCCTCCAACGCTCCGCTGCACTTGATCTCCATGGGAGGGAGGATGGCGCCATGAACGATCTCCAGATCCTGCTCCCACTCATCCTCTTCAGTTCGTTCTTCACCGGCGTCATCATCTTCTTTCTCGGGGAAGGCAATCACCGGAGCCGAACCGTGCTCAACTTGCTCGGAGCCGTGTTGAAGATCCTCCTCGTCCTTCAACTGCTCGACGGCGTCTATCACCAGCAGGTCTACCAATCGCAACTCGTCCTCGCTCCCGGAATCGAGATCGTGCTCACTGCGGACGCGCTCTCGGTGTTTTTCGTCACTCTGTCAGCCTTTCTTTGGTTGCTGACCACCGTCTATGCCATCGGATACCTCGAGCAATCCCCCCACCGAAGCCGCTTCTTTGGGTTCTTTAGCATCTGCGTCAGTGCCACGACCGGTTTGGCCCTGGCGGGCAACCTGATCACTTTCCTCCTCTTCTACGAACTGCTCACCCTTTCGACCTACCCCTTGGTTGTACACAAGGGGGGCGCCAGGGCACTGCGTGCCGGGAGGATCTATCTCCGTTACACGCTCGCAGGCGGCGCCGTGCTACTCTTCGGCATCGCCTGGCTGCAGAATCTCGCCGGCCCGATCTCATTCACTGAGGGAGGAGCCCTGAGCCCGCTGGCGGAAAACCATCGCTGGGAACTGCAGATGATTTTTGTCTTGCTCATTCTCGGGCTCGGGGTGAAGGCCGCCATCGTTCCCCTTCACGGCTGGCTGCCTAACGCCATGGTAGCACCGGCGCCGGTGAGTTCTCTCTTGCACGCCGTGGCGGTGGTCAAGGCCGGAGCTTTCGGTGTCGTTCGCATGGTCTACGAGGTCTACGGAATCGACGTGGCCCGGGACCTCAACTTGCTCCATCCCCTCGCCATCGTGGCCAGCATCACCATTGTCTACGGCTCGATCAAGGCCCTCTTCCAGGACGAGCTCAAGAAGCGACTCGCCTACTCCACCGTGAGTCAGGTGTCCTACATTGTTCTTGGCACTGCCATCTTTGGACCCGTGGCAACCATCGGGGGCATCGTGCACCTCTTTCATCAGGGGATCATGAAGATCACCCTCTTCTTTGCCGCGGGAAACTACGCCGAAGGCCTCGGCATCCACCGCGTCAGCCAGATGGACGGTGTGGGACGCAAGATGCCCTGGACAACCCTATCATTCTCCATCGGCGCGTTGGGAATGATCGGACTACCACCCCTTGCCGGCTATGTGAGCAAATGGTACTTGCAGAAAGGCGGTATTGAAGGTGATGAAGCCTGGATCAGCCTAGTGTTGAGCATGAGTAGCCTTCTCAACGCAGCCTACTTTCTTCCCATCCTCTACCGTGCCTGGTTCAAGACGGGCACGGAGGAGACGGAACGGTCCAGGAAGAGGAGGCGCCCCGCCTGGTGGATGCTCGTTCTCCCACCTGTGACGACGGCCCTCTTCGTCGTCTACGCCGGTGCCTTCGCCGAAACGCCCTACAGTCCATTGCAGTGGGCCAAGATGATCGCCGACCGGGAGTACACGCCATGATCTCCAATTTCGCCCAGTGGTTGATGGTCGCCACCGTACTCTGGCCACTCCTCAACGCCCTCGCCTTTGCCCTGCCGCCTCTCAAGAAACTTGCGTGGCGCGCAGCGGCCTTTGCCGCCCTACCCGGGATCGCCCTCACATTCATCGCCCCCCTAGGCACTTCTGTCACCCTCCCACAGACGGCGCTCACGATTCTGAAGTTAGACCCCACAGGCCGCATCTATCTCGGCTTTACCTCGGCGCTCTGGCTCTTCTCGGGACACTATGCCATCCACTGCATGCGCCGGGAGTCACATCGAGTTCGCTTCGAGATCTTTTTCCTCCTCTCCATGGCGGGGAATTTCATGCTCATTCTGGCCCATGACATCCCCACCTTCTATAGCGGTTTCGCCCTCATGGGATTTGCCTCCGCCGGGCTCGTGGTGCATCGCGGCGACACCCAAGCCATGCGCGCCGGACGCATCTACCTGGCACTGGCGGCCGTGGGTGAGATTCTGCTCTTTGTCGGGTTTGGCTTTCTTGCCGCCGGTCAATCCAGCCTCGTGATCGGCGAGGTCGTCACCGCGGAGACATCTCGGCTGGCTATCGCCCTCCTCATTGTCGGCTTTGGGATCAAGGCCGGTGCTCTCACCGTGCATTTCTGGCTGCCCCTAGCACACCCCACGGCTCCGGTGCCTGCCAGCGCCGTGCTCAGCGGCGCCATGATCAAGGCCGGCGTGCTCGGTTGGATCCGTTTCCTGCCGCTGGGCAGCGCCGAACTCCCCGGCTGGGGCATGACCGCCGTCGCTGTCGGGCTGC
>JANQJH010000216.1 GCA_028281705.1 Verrucomicrobiales bacterium | reverse complement strand
CCGAGATCGTGTTCATTCCCCGTCCCCTTCCCAACCTCTACACCAGCCTCTTGCCGAGCGGCGAATTCGAAATGCTCGTCTCCGGCCCTACCGGCACTTACACCGTGTTCCAATCCACTGACCTCGTTTCGTGGTCTGAGATCGACACCGTGGTCAACGAGATCGGCGAAATCGCCTTCACCTCATCCACCGCCGGCGACCGCGCCGCTTATTTCCGCATCGAACGCGTCGAAGAGCCCGCCGAAGAGGAATAGATGGCGAAAGTCATCGTGGGACAGGCGTCTCGCCTGTCGAGCAGCATGATGAGAGGAAGCAAAGGGACTAAAGTCCCTGCCACTTTCCCAGAATGTGGGAGGGACTTCAGTCCCTCGAAAGTTTAATTCCCCCCCAGCGTTCAATCAATCCGCCGAAAGGTAAACGTCCCAAGCGGCGGTGCCGATGAAAACGGGAATCCGGTGATCTTCGCTATGGGAATGTGCGGCGTCACATCCGCATTGGGCGAGATATAGGTGACCCCGCTATCCGTCCCGGCATCATAGGGATCCAAGCTAACCACGACTTCGTCTCGCCATCGGTTGTTTTCGAAAAGGGGCAGGTCATGCACGCCGACAAACCAATCCGGGCTGGGCGCGATCATCGAGACGACGGAAACCAACGGATGGGACTGCGGCAATGTGAAGGTTACCGATACCTGACTCGGTGAGACCGTGATCCCATTCCCCGAGATCACCGCATCGGCCGTTCCCGATTGGATGGCAGCCTGGACCTCTGCCCGGAGATTTCCTTTGCCCCCAAACTCCGCCATGTCCTCCATCCCCTGAGAAGCGATCCCTCCCAGCGCCCACATCTCAAATGCCGCCGAATGGGTGCCCCCGATGAGACCTGAAAAATGCGGCGAGCCGGGAAAGTCCGTCGGATGGGTCGCCGCGCTCCAGGTCGCGACAAAGGTGAGTTGGTACTCCGCCGTCAGGGGAACGACCGCGTCTTCTCCCGAAATCACTCGAAAGAACAAGCGCTCGGGATCACCCTCGATCGCAAAACTCGCACTGGGAACGTCCAGCGGCTCCGTCTCGAATTTCCAAACCGGCGGCAGGCCCGGGCTCGACTGGACCTGATACGGAGGCACACTGCCCTCCCACTGCAGGGAAATCTGGTTCCCTGTCAGCGTGAACGCCGTGAAGCCAATCTGAAACTCGGGGAAATGTCCCAGATCAATCGGCCGCACCGCCCAATGGGCGACATTGAACGGGTCCGGTCCGATCAATTGAATCGACTCCGCCGCCGTGCCGGGGACGGCCGTGCCATCCGAAACGCCACTCCACTTGCCCGCAATCGAGGCACTTTCGGCACGCCCCACGCCGGGTGCGGGACCCCATTTCAAACCGCTGGTGATCTGTGTGGCGTCAGGAAAATTGCTTGTCAAATAGAGCCAGAGATCGGAATCCGCGGCGTTCAGGCCGGCGATGGAGAAAACCCTCGATTCCCCCGGGCCAAAGCTTGTGCCTTGAGGAATCGAGGTGCTGTAAATCAACCGATGGCAAAAGGGGAGCGGCGCCGAGGCCGTCACCGTCGCCTCCGACACGTTGGTCACCTCCACTTGGCCGGTCGATGGCTGCACTTCGGTGATCCAAAGGTCGGAAAGATCGGCGCCGGCGAGAGACGTCAGCGAAAAGAACACGAAGATCCGGAGAGGGGTCGGTCGCATCATCACGAAACGGGGCTTTCCCCAGGCGATGTTTGTCACGCCACCTCTATTCCCCGAACCCATCGGAGAATGGCCTCGACCGTGCCGAATCGATCAGTTCAAGGGACGCAAATCCTTGGGTAGGAACTTGCCGTTCCGCCGAATGACTTCGCCATCAAAGGCGATCTCCCCGCCGCCATAATCCGCTCGTTGAATGCACACCAGATCCCAATGGATCTGGCTGTTGTTTCCATTCGACGCCTGTTCATAACATTGACCCGGCGTGAAATGGAAGGAACCGCCGATCTTCTCATCGAAGAGGATGTCTCGCATGGGATGTTTGATCTCCCGATTGAACCCAATGGCAAACTCACCGATGTAGCGCGCCCCCGCGTCGGAATCGAGTATCTCGTTGAGTTTCTCCGTGTTGTTCGCCGTGGCTTCGACAATCTTCCCCTTCTCAAAGCGGAAACTGACCTGGTCAAAACTCGTCCCCTGATAGATGGAAGGCGCGTTGTAGGCCAAGGTGCCGTAAACCGAATTCTTCACCGGCGCGGTGAAGACCTCGCCATCGGGGATGTTATGCGTTCCCCCGCAGACAATGGCGGGGATGTCCTTGATACTGAAACGAAGATCGGTCCCGGGGCCCGTGAGGTGAACCTCATCCGCCGCGTCCATGCGCTTTTTCAGGGCCTCCATGGCGGGCATGAGTCTCTCATAGTTTAGCAGGCAGACCTTGAAATAGAAATCCTCGAAGGCCGCCGTGCTCATCCCTGCCTGCTGCGCCATGGCAGGATTGGGCCAGCGCAGGACGCACCATCGCGTGTGATTCACCCGGTAGTTCAACACCTTGCGCGCCTTCTTCATCACGGCCTTCATCACCTCCGGGTCCACGTCAGACATCTCATTGATGTTGTGGCTCCCCCGGATCGCGATGTAGGCATCCATCGACCTCATCTGAGCGAGTCCGCCCTTGCTCACCACATTGAGACGTTCCTCCTCCGCCACCGAACAAAGCTCACGCGTGATTCTGGAATCGTGAATCTGCACATGGGGAAAGGCCCCCACCTCGCGAGCCGCCCGCACCAGAGCGATGGGCACCTCCACCGGCACATCGAAGGCATCGATCAATACGTGATCCCCTTCCTCCAGCGAGGTCGAGTGGGTGACGAGTTGTCGTGCCAGTTTCTGAATCCTTGGGTCATTCATGCCACCGCCACTATGCG
Organism: Verrucomicrobiales bacterium; assembly: GCA_028281705.1. Lineage (GTDB taxonomy): Bacteria > Verrucomicrobiota > Verrucomicrobiia > Verrucomicrobiales > DEV007 > JAACDM01. Next base: position 224 of record JANQJH010000216.1, on the reverse strand, counting down.
CAAGACGCTCGCGGTTGGAAGCGGAATGTCACCTCACTCCAAGGACTGAGCCCGAATGCACAAGACCGAGGGGAAACTCCCGCCCCGGCTACTCCCGCAGGAGCGCCTCGATTTCTCTGATGTAGGCCGCGCGCGTCTTCTTTCCTTTGAATCCCCGATAGACAAAGCGTACCCGCCCCTTCCTATCGATGAGATAGGAGCTGGGCATGCCCGGAGGCCTCCTT
>JANQJH010000192.1 GCA_028281705.1 Verrucomicrobiales bacterium | reverse complement strand
TCGGCGGGTGAGTGGATGCCGGCCGGGATTAGCTCTAGAGTTTCGAAGAGCGCCATGCCTTCGCAGCGATCCTCGGGAAAGCCGAGAGGTCAAGGTCTTAGAAAATACCGTAATGTTTATTTTTAACTTTTAACTTGATAATTATGAGCGTTTTGTAAATTTGGTCTTGGGTGACAGGTTCCCAGCCTGCGCCCCATCTTGTGTTGAGGGGATTGAGGCGGTGGCCGCTAAGGGGTTGAGGTTCTCGATGACGGCGCCGCCTCAAACTTCCCATTCTAGATACTCCGGGGAATCGTTGGGACTCTTGGGAAACCCGAAGCTGGTAACAATCACCAAGAACACGGTGAGTGCGTTAATTTCCCATTTTTCGCTTCGCAGATTTGCTACAAATATGCCAAACTGACCAAGATTATAGGGAGCCCGTCCTGTTTTGAAAACCTTCACGCCGCACCGATAACTTATAAAAAATATCAAAACTGAAAGATTTTATTGGAAGTTATCAATAAAGTCTGCTTAATAACTTTTGTCGGTTCCACTCCACTGCAATAATCCTCCCCCAATTTAGCTATTCTAAAAACTATGGCCAAAATCGTAATTATCGATGATGAAGCTGCGGTGCTCAAGATGATGTCGCAGCTTTGCGAGCGTCTCGGGCACGAGACTTACGCGTTTCAGACGGGGACAGAGGGGATGTCGTTCATCCGCCGAAACACCCCGGAGATCCTCATCGTTGATCTCAAGATCGGTGACATGGACGGCCTCGACATCATCCAGCAATGTCACATCCAGTATCCGGACATGGCGATCATCATGGTCACCGGCTATGGCAGTGTGAAGGTTGCCGTGGATGCGATGAAGTTTGGCGCCTTTGATTATCTCTCGAAACCGTTCGAGCTGGACGACCTTCAGAGGATCATCAATCGCGCGGTCTCAACCGGATCCCGGGCGGACAGCAAGAAAGAGGATCCATTCTCGCGGCCCACGCTGTCGACCTTTGGCGAGCGTTCCAAGATCGTGGGCGACAGCGCGCCGATCAAAGAGATCCTCGCCGTGGTCAAGCGGGTTGCGGACAATGACAGCCCCGTGCTTCTCGAGGGTGAGTTTGGTTCCGGCAAACAGATGGTGGCTCGGGCCGTCCACAATCAAAGCCGGCGAAACAGCGCGCCTTTCAAGGTGCTGCACTGCAGTGCCTTACCGGAAGAACTGTTGGAGCTGGAGCTCTTCGGCGGAGCGGCGCATTCGGGAGAAACGATCTTCATGCGCGCCCAGGGGGGCACGGTGGTGCTCGAGGAGATCAACGTGCTACCGAAGCGCCTGCAATCGCAGCTGGACGCCTTCCTCGAGGATATCAGCAACCGCCGGGTGCACGGTTCGCTGCCGGCGAATCTCGATTTTCGTTTTGTCGCCACCTCGACCAAGCCGCTGGAGAAGGAAGTGGCAGAGGGCAAGTTCCGCGAAGATCTCTACTATCGCATTTCCATTATTCCGGTGACCATGCCGCCCTTGCGTAGCCGGAAGGAAGACATCGCTTCCCTGGCAGAGCATTTCCTCAAGAATTACGCCAAGGTTTCGCAGTCCAAGGTCAAGAGCATCGACAAGTACGCCCTCCAGCTTCTGTCCAACTACGCCTGGCCGGGGAATGTCGGTGAACTGCAGAACGCCATCGAACGGGCCAGCACCTTTGCCGAAGATGACCGGATCCGGCCGGTCGATTTGCCGCCGAAGATCACGCAGAAGATCGAGATCACGGACGAGGAGAATCAGATGTTGAAGCATCAGCTGCCGATTGGGAGTAAGCTCTCCGATTACATCAAGAAGCAGGAGAAGATTTTCATCCAGGAGACCCTCAAGTACAACGAGGGCTCGCGTGAAAAGACCGCCAGCATGCTCGGCGTCAGCATCGCCACCCTGTATCGGAAGATGGGGCTCAAGCTCGAGCGCGACAAGATGCTGGCCTCCTGAGCCGCGGCTCGGGAGGCATGGGTACGGGCGAGATGCCCGGGAAATCGAGGGAAGGCGCGCGGCGCATCTGGCGCGCGGTTTGATGAAACGAGTTGCCATTGACCGATTGACTGCCCAGATTCGGTTGTCATGCCCGTCATCGCGCGCCTTCGTTTTTGCCGGTTCTTCTGCCTCCTGCTGATGCTGCAGGGGCTCACGCAGTGCGCGGTCTTGACGCGATTTCAGTCTCCCAGCAGACCGGACGGACCCGAATCCGCCGAGAGGCAGAATCCGGACGATGAGGAGCCGGGGTCCAAGGAGGACGATGAAGAAGGGAAGAACATGCGGGTGATTGCCGTGGATCAGACGCCTTTCTTCCGCTGGTTGCGGTCGGGCCTGAAGAGCGAGGCCAAGCCGTCACGCTTTCTCGATGGCGGCACGGAAGTGGAACTGTTGAAGGAGAAGGAGGAGGAGAAATTCTCCCGGGTCAGGCTGCCCGGCGGAAAGAAGGGTTGGGTGCCGTCGAGGCTGGTGCGAGAACAGAGCGAAGGTGAGACGGCGAATCCCGAGGGCGGTGACTCGAGCGTGCTCGAAGATTCTGGGGAGGGAAGCGCCGGATCGGATCCCGTGCGCCGGGAGTCGCGGCCGAAATTGGAGCCCTCGCGCCTGCCGGATGAGGTGGACGATCTCCCGCCATTGAGTGAGGACATCGGACAGCCAATCATCCCCGGCTTTGGCATCATCGAACCCCGTGCGACGAATGCGAGGTCGAGCGACTCCTCACCGGTGAAGGGCTCGGAAGAGGCCGCGGGGAAGGAACATGAAGACAATCAAGGTGGGGAGACGCCACCGGAGGCTGAGGGGACGGACTAGCAGGAACACTGCTTGTCGAGGATGACGTTGCGATCATGTTAAGAGGCATTTCTCCGCTCCTCAGTCCCGATCTTCTGGCGACGCTATGCCGCATGGGGCATGGAGACGAGATTGTCCTGGCGGACGCCCATTTCCCCGGGCACTCGGTCCACCCGCAGGTCCTGCGTGCCGACGGTGTGGCCATCTCGCCGTTGCTCGACGGGATCCTTCGCCTTTTGGTGCTGGACACCTATGACGAAGCGCCGGTGATGATGATGGAAACCGTGCCCGGAGACACGGCCGATTTGGAGGTGGAACGCAGCTACCGGTCGGTCATTGATCAATGGGCGCCGGAGACGCCGGAGATCCGGAAGCTGGAACGCTTTGCTTTCTACGAGCGGGCGCGGCAAGCCTACGCCGTGGTGGTGACTGGCGATTTGTCGAAGTATGCTAACGTTATCTTAAAAAAGGGCGTGACCCCGTCCTAGAGCCGTGTCATGGTGCGTATTCACATGGCTGTCTTCCCCCGCAGTAGTTCGTTGTCCGGTTCCGGATTCGGTTGCAGATTGAGGCTATTGTTATTGGGTCTCATTGCCGCCCTGATTTCCTTTGCCGGAGCTCAGGAGGCGGGGGTATTCGAGAAGTGGACCGCACTCGATGGGAGAGAAATGAGTGCCCAATTGCTGCGCTCCACGGATGGGGAAGCGGAGTTTCTCCTGCGCAATGGAAAGCGGGCCAAAGTGGCGCTCGATCGCTTGGTCGAGAGCGATCGTCTCCGCGTGGCCGAGTTTCGGCGAGCGGGGAAATACTGGAAGACGCCGCCGAAACATGCCCAGTGGCCCGAGCGAGTGTCTCTCAACTGGCTAGAGTCGAAGGTCGAGGTGATCGAGGCGATTGAGACGGATGAGGTGAGCAAGCACGTCTACCGGACGCGGCATTTCGAGTTTGAAGCCGACGCCAAATTGGCGCCGAACTTGGTGCAGGATTTCTGCAAGATCTTTGAAGTGACCCATGCGGCACTGGAACAGAATCCGTTAGGTCTCCAGCTCTACCGGCCGGAGAGCGGCTACTTCAAGGTGAGGCTTTTCAAGGATACGATGGGGTATCATCGTGCTGGTGGGCTCTTGAATGCTGCCGGCGTCTACAATGGAGCATCGAAGCAGATACTCGTGCCTTTTCGTTCGTTGGGATTGCGCAAAGCCAACGTGGCCTGGGTGCGCCGGGGCAAGGTCTATGATCCCACGACCTTGATACACGAGGTGACGCACCAATTGCTGGATCACTGGCTCGAGGTCGCTCCGATTTGGTTCAATGAAGGCATTGCCGATCTCGTGGGGGCGGCGCGCTATGACAGCGGCCAGCTCTTCTTTGACCGTCTGGAAAACGGGATGAAGGAACGCATTCTGGGAAAGGAGAGGACGAACAGGCGGGTGCGTTTTCGTGGCGCATCGGGCTTTGAGTTGCCGCTGGATCCCAAGGATGTCCTGCAGGCCAGCCGGGCGCAATTCATGGGATACCCGCCGGCGCGGAGACTGGAACACAGTCAGGTGGTGCATCACTATCACACCTCGCTCTTGTTAGTGCATTTTGCCTTGAACGACGGGAAGGAGGGCCCGGGGGGACTGCGGCAGTACTTGGAGACCTATCGTCAGGATGTGACTCGAAGGGGCATCAACGAGCTGGAGTTTCCCGATAAGATTGCCACGGACGAGGATCGCGAACTTGCGCAGCAATTGCTCATTCGGAGAATGATGGGAGAGCGCGCGGGCATGGATGCGGCCCTTCCCAAGCTGACCCGGGGGCGATCCGACGAGGTCTTTTTTGACGACATGGCCGGGTTTTACCGATCCAAAGGAATCTTTTTGAAACCGGCCGGTTAGAGAGCGGAGCGCATTGATGGAGAGTGAATTCTTAGCCGGTGTCATCGAAGGATTTTACGGGGCACCGTGGTCGCGAGATCAGCGATTCCGTTTGTTAGACGCTCTGGAGACCAACGGGCTCAACACTTACATGTATGCGCCCAAGGATGACTTGAAACATCGGGCGCTGTGGCGGGATGCCTATGGCCCGGAAGAGTTGTCGGCCTTGGGCGAGCTCTGCCGTGGCTGTGGCGAACGCGATCTTCATTTGATCTACGGCCTCGCCCCGGGCTTGGACATGGCTTATGGGCGGAGAGAAGAAATGGAGACCTTGCAGGACAAGCTGGTTCCCATTCTGGACCACGGCGCCGGGGCCGTTGCCTTGCTCTTCGACGATATTCCGGAAGTGTTGAGTCCGGACGACGCCAAGGTGTATCCCTCATTTGCTCACGCCCATGTGGCGGTGGCCAACGAGCTCTGGGAGTGGCTGCGTCAGCGCTGGCCCGGGACGCGGCTTCTCTTTTGTCCCACGCCCTATTGCGAAGCCATGTCCGGATTGGTGGAGGACTGTGCTTATCTCAGGCACCTGGGAAACTCTCTGCAGCCGGAGATCGATTGTTTTTGGACGGGGCCCGATATCATCTCGGAGCGCCTTCCACCGGGGGGGATCGAGGATCTCACGGAAGTGATTGGCCGTCCTCCCATCATCTGGGACAATCTTCACGCCAACGACTATGACATGCGGCGTCTTTTTCTCGGTCCGGTGGCGGGACGCCCGCCTGAACTCCTGCCGAAGATCAACGGTCTGTTGACCAACCCGAACTGTGAGTTCGAGGCGAATCACAATGTGACGGTGACGCTGGGCAAGTATGTCACCCAGAGGGAAGCTTATGATCCCGAGAGCGCCTACGAGGCAGCCATTCGGGCCTGGCTCCCGGCCTGGGAAACCCATGGCGAGCCCATCTCGGAAGAGGAGTTGCGGTTTTTCTGCGATAGCTTCTATTTGCCGCATCAGTTAGGCGAGACCGCGGCCGCTTGGCTCGAGGGTGTGGTTGGATCCGGGGAAGGGCAGAGCGCGGCCTCTGATTTGGCGATTGGGCTGGCGCGCAAGGTGACCGTCCTCAAAGATCGAGCGCTCATGCATGCACTCTACCGGCACGCCTGGGAACTGAAGGAATCGGCCTTGCTCCTTAAACTGGCGAAGGAGAGATCGTCTGCATTCACATCCTGGGAGTTTCGTCATCCCATCATGCGCAACGGAGTGCTCGCTCAGGTGGAGAGCCTGTTGCCCATGGATGTCGCCGGGGCCTATCATGGGCACGGTCATGCGCCGAGTTCTGTAGCGGGGGGCCGCGTCCGCCTGGCGAGGGCGACCGATGAGGAGGCGCTCTATCAAATTTGCCTGGAAACCGGGGACGAGGGCGATGATGGGCGGCATCTCTATGAAGATCCGAAGATATTGGGCGTGATCTACGCGGCCCCGTATCTTCATCTGGCTCCGGAACTCGCCTATGTCCTGGAAGATGAAGAGGGGGTTTGCGGTTATTGTCTCGGGGTCTTGGACTCGGAATCGTTCTACGGGCGTTATGAAGCGGAGTGGTTGCCGCCCTGGCGTGAGCGTTACCCGCCGCCTCCGGAGCCCCGCAGTGAGTGGTCCCTGACCCAGCAGATTGTGCAAAAGCTCTACGAGCCCGAGACCTACATGCCCCCGGAGGCTAGCGAGTTTCCCTCGCATTTGCACATCGACCTTTTGGCCAGGGCGCAGGGACACGGCCAGGGAACTCGGATGATTTTTCGCCTCTTGCACGAACTGGCGCGCCTCGGATCGCGGGGCGTGCATTTGGGAGTGGGCTTGGCCAACCGGCGTGCCATTCGTTTCTATCGGAAAATCGGGTTCCGGGAACTCGCGCGGCACGGCGATTGCCTTTACATGGGACTGCCTCTTCGTCGATCCTCCTTGGGTTAAGCACATGGCAAACGTCTATCTGGGTATCGATGGCGGGGCCACCCAGGCCCGGGCGGCCTTGGTGGATGAGGAGGGACATGTCCTCAAGGAGATCACGGAGGGCGGGCCGCTCAATTTTTACGCGGGAGCGGACGAGGAAGTGCGGGGGCATTTGGCTGCCCTGTTGAAAGAGATGGAGTCCTCTTGTTCGCCTTCGACTTGTCTTGCAGGGATGGTCGTCGGTTCAGCGGCCGTGCTGGAAACGGCCACGCCTCGAGAGACGGCGCGACTTTGTCAGGGTGTGATCGACCTGGAGCGGGTGCTCGTGGTGAGTGATTGTCTCACGGCTCTCTACGGTGCGGGCGCCGGGGAAATGGGAGTCCTCGCCATCTCGGGAACGGGTTCGGTCGTGGTGGGCCGGGACGGGGATGCGGATTTTCACCGCGTGGGCGGATGGGGGCACGTCATGGGAGATGAAGGGAGCGCCTATTGGATTGCCACACGGGCCTTGGCCAGGGCGACACGTGGAGCCGACGCCCAGGAAGATCTGGCATTGATTGAGGCCGTTTGCCGCTGGTTCGAAGTGTCTCAGTTGGCGGACATCATTCCCTTGGTCTATGCGGCATCAATGAGCAAGGCCCGGTTGGCGGGACTGGCGGCCTATCTGGCGGAGGAGCTTCCGGATGACGCTCTGACCAAAGAGTTGTTTGGCGAGGCCGGGAGAATGCTGGCCTCACAGATCGTGTGCTTGATGAAGGTGGCGAACTTTCCACAGGGGCCGGTCCCGCTTTACCTTTGCGGTAGCGTGTTGGAGAAGAATGTGGTGGTGAAGAGCGCGATGAGAGATCAGTTGACCGAGTTTCGGTTTGAGGTCGAACCGGCGAAGCACCCACCTCATGTGGGAGCGGCACTGTGGGCTCGTCAGCATTTCGGAGGGCGGCGTTCATGAGCGACGCAATGCAAAACTATCTTGCGGACGTGCAGGCGCGATTGGATGGGGTTTTGTCAGGACAGCGAGAGGCCTTGGAGCTGGCGGCGGAGAGAATGGCGCGGGTGCTGCGAGATCGGGGGTGGGTCTATGTTTTTGGAACGGGGCATTCGCACATGCTGGCGGAGGAACTGTTCTTTCGCGCCGGTGGTTCACCCCGGGTGCGGCCGATCTTGGTGGATGACCTGATGCTGCACCAGAGTGCCTCACTGTCCTCGGATCGCGAACGTGAAACGGGCCGGGCTGAGGCGCTCCTGGAAGCGTATCCCGTTTCGGCGAACGATCTCCTCATCGTGGTTTCAAACTCGGGGAGGAACGCCGTTCCCATCGAACTCGCCCTCGCGGCCCGCGTCCGTGGCGCCTTCACCGTGGCTCTCACGAGTCTTGCCCATGCCAGGGCGCACGCCTCGCGCCACCACTCGGGAAAACGCCTCGACGAGGTGGTTGACCTCGTCTTGGACAACGGAGCACCCGCAGGTGATGCGGCCGTCGACGTCGAAGGGCTGAGCGGTCGAGTGGGCGCGGTCTCGACGGTGTTGGGCGCCGCCATTCTTCAGATGGTGCACGTGGGAGCGATGCAGCGGCTGGCGGGTGCGGGAAACGAGGGTGCTCTCGAAACCTTTGTTAGCAGCAACGCCGACGGAGGGGCGCACAACGCGGAGATCCTCCGGAAGTATGTCGATCAAGTGAGGCACCTGTGAGGAACGAGGCCCTTCAAAACGTGAAGTGACAAGGGCGAGACGCCAATTTTCCCTTTGCGGCGAAGGTGAACAGCGCGATGCAGCGCCGAATAGAATTTGCCCACCATGAAAAAGACGGTTTCCCGGCGGATTCGTTGGCAGGTTTTGGCGGGAGAAATTCGTTTTATTGGGTGACGAAACTTCTCATGATCAACGTAACCGCACCATGAACGCTGAAAAACAGGCTTCCCAAGACCACTCGGCGACGGAGGAGGGAGTATCGCGGATCATCACCATGCTCGAATCGGGAGATCCTTGTCGCACGGATGAATTGATTCCCCTGGTGTATGAAGATTTGCGGCGGCTGGCCCGGGCGCGGCTGGCGGCGCAAGCACCGGGGCAGACCCTGCAGGCCACGGCTCTGG
>JANQJH010000183.1 GCA_028281705.1 Verrucomicrobiales bacterium | reverse complement strand
CCCCCCATACACCGTGGCCGCCGGAGTCAACAGCGTCTCCGGACTCAACGTCGTGGGCATGCGCCGCGCCGGATTCAGCGCCACCGAGCGATCGGAGATCAAAGAACTCTACCGACTCTTCTACCGCGAACAGAAGTCCTTTCAAGAGGCCCTCAGCGAAGCCAATGCGCGCTCCTGGGGCCCCAAGGCCTCGAACTTCCTCGCCTTCATGCAAGCCGATTCCAAAAAGGGCATCTGCATGCGCTCGGGGAAGTAGTTGACCGAAATGCATTGGGGAGAAAAGCCTCACTCCCCGGCGCCACGTTGAAGTTCCAGACGCACCGGGTTCTCCTTGGCCCGAGCCACTTCTCTGGCATAGGGAAAAAGCGGTCGCTTGCCGGACGACACCGAAATCGCCACCGGCGCCTTCTCCCCAAAAAGCCAGGCATTCACTTCGGGACCGGGAAGCGCGAGATCGGCGTGAAGATCCGCCCCCTGGCCAAGTACTCGGGCAACCAAGTCTTCGTCGGCGAAGATGGATTCCATCATGGCGTAAAACCGTTTGCCCTCGAAACGGATTCGAGCCTCGTGACGCGAGGTCTTTTTGGCGTTGGTCGTGCTCAGGATCTTGCCCGGAAAACGCAGTGAGGAAGTGATCTTCAAGGCTTCAAAGAGCACTTTCGATTCCCGGGATTCCTCTTCAAACTCCAGACGCCGTTCCGCCACCATCTCTGCCACTTCATCCGCCGCCAGCTTCGGCGGCGCGACGACCCGGGGTCGATCGTTCACCCCCCGCATCTGCATCAGCCACTGATCCTCTCCTTCCGGTCCGGTCGTCACGGAGAAGGTCATTCCGGGAATTTCGCCACTGTCAGGATTGAGTTCGAACCGGGTCACATCACGCGCGTAGGCCGTCATGGCCACCGTGATCCGGTCCTTTTCCTCCCGGCTCAACCCGTAGTCGGTCCAGGCTTCCACCCCTTTGGCCGTGGCCATGCATTGGGCCGCCAAACTGCGCATGGTCTCTTCCGCTTCAAGAATCTCCTGCTGCATGTCGATGCCCGCCGTCGACTCCACTTGGCGCAGCAGCCCGAGATCGAAGGTCATGCGCACCCGGATCTTGGCCGAGCGGTCGGGATTGATCGTCAGCTGCTGATCAATCTCCAGGCAGCCGGCGAGGAACCAAACCATTGGAGCCAGAATCCATAACCTCCAGTGGACGATCATGAACCAGTCTAGTCGACCACCCCTGATCTGGCAACGGACTCCGGCTTAAGCCTTTTACGCTCGTCCTCGCGACCAGTTTGTGGACAATGAGTTACATGTACAACGCGTGGCGTTCGATCCTTCTCCCACAGATCGCGGGCTTCTTGGCCCTCGTGGGTTGCGATGAGGAACCGCCGCGCGAAGCCGCCTCCCGGGCGCCTCAACCAGCACCCATCACCAGCGAACCAGCCCCGCCGGCAAGCAAGGTGGCCCTCCCCATTGAGGGAGAGGAAGACGGGAGCACGAGCACGGAACTCAGCCCGCTGCCTCGCCTTTCCGGAGAGCGTTTCGACCGCGATCTCCAAGGCGAGATCGATCGAGTCGACCCCTCCCGAGACGGCTGGGATTCGGAGGTGATTTCCCAAACCCTTTTGACAACGCTTCACCTCTTCGCCGATTGGACCGCGGATGGCAAACAAGGTGCCTGCCCGCTCCGTTTCCACCCCAGCTTTGAAGGCGCCCTGTTCGAGCCGCAAGACCTTCCGTTAGTCTTCGACCAATCGCCCTTCCGCATTCGACGGGGCAAGGCCTCGACGACGGGGAACCAAGCGAGATGGTTGCAGTCCTGGCAACCGGAGGGCGAAACGCATTTTAAGGTGATCCAGCTTCGGCCTCGGGACCAGGAGAACCGCTTCCGAGCCACGGTTCTCGTCGACCGCGTGACCCTGTCCGGAGACGAAGTCGCCTACCAGGAGAACGCCGTCTGGCTCACGGAGTGGGAGGCCGACGACGCAGACAAAGACGATCTCGTTCTGCTCTCGCTGAGGATCCCTTTTTTCGAACAGGTGGAGCACCAATCCGATACCGGAAGCCGCTTGTTCGCCGACGCCACGGCTCAGGTCCTCGGAGCCGACCCTCATTTTCAGCAGCAACTCACCCACGGCATCGATTACTGGCGCGATCGCCTGGATTGGCGGTTCGGGATCGAGGTCACCGGTCCCCATGGATTGGCCATCGGCGATGTCAATGGCGACGGACGAGACGACGTCTATATCTGTGAGACTGGAGGCTTGCCTAACCGATTGTTGGTGCAACAACCCGATGGCACCGCGAGAGACATCGCCACCTCAGCCGCCGTCGACTTCATCGAACCGACCCACAGCGCGCTCTTTGTCGATTGGGACAATGATGGAGATCAAGATCTCGCCCTGACGGCGGGCCGCCACGTCTTCTTTTACGAGAACGACGGCGCCGCACGCTTTCAGCAAAAGGCCGTGGCTCGGTCGGATGCCATCGCCAGGTCGATGGCAGCCGCGGACTTCGATCTCGATGGCGATGTCGACCTCTATATCTGCGGTTATTTCAATCGCAGTGGTGACAGCGTGGGACTCGGCCGCCCCATGCCTTACCATGACGCCAACAACGGCGTGCAAAATCATCTCTTGGCCAACCAGGGCGACTGGAAATTTGAGGACGTCACTGCCGCAGTCGGGTTGGACACGAACAACCAGCGATTCAGTTATGCGGCGGTGTGGGAAGACGCCGATAACGACGGCGACCTCGACCTCTATGTGGCCAACGATTTCGGGCGCAACAACTTCTATCGCAACGACGGCGGACGATTCACCGACGCGGCCGCCACCGCCGGTCTCGAAGACATCTCTGCCGGCATGTCCGTCTCCTGGGCGGATTACAACCAAGACGGATTGATGGATCTCTACGTGGGGAACATGTTTTCCTCGGCAGGCAATCGCGTGGCCTACCAGCGGCAGTATCGCGCCGGGGAAGCCACGTCGGCCTCGACCCAGCACGCACTTCGCCGCCACGCCCGGGGAAACACGCTTTTTCAAAACAACGGCGACGGCACCTTCAGCGACACCACCATCCAGGCCAGAGTGAACATGGGACGCTGGGCCTGGAGTTCGAATTTTGCCGACGTGAACAATGACAGCTACGAAGACCTGCTCATCGCCAATGGCATGGTGACCTCGATCGAGGACAGCGGCGACTTGTGAAGTTTCTTCTGGCGGCGGGTCACGTCGCAATCTCCTGACAGTGTTCCTTCCGACGAAGCCGGCCGTCAACTCGGCGAACGCTATCTGCGATCCTGGGAGGCCCTGGGTAAGATGCTCGAAGAGGGTAAATCCTGGAGCGGAAGAGAGCGCAATCTGGGCTATCTCAACACGCGTGACGGAAGCTTCACCGATATCTCCACCATCGCCGGTCTGGCGCACGCCTCAGACTCCCGCGCTCTCGGACTGACGGATTGGGATGGCGACGGCGATCTCGATCTCTGGCAGGCCAACCGTTCCACACCCCGAGTTCGCTTCCTGCTCAATCAGTTAGCCGATCACGGCCGATCTCTGCAACTTCGGCTTACGGGCACCCGGTGCAATCGCGACGCCATCGGCACTCGCGTCACAGTGAAACTCTCCACCGGGCAACAGCTCATCAAGACGCTCCGGGCGGGCGAAGGCTATCTCTCCCAGTCGAGCAAGACCATGCATTTCGGTATCCCTGAGAAAGCCACCGTGCAATCGGTCGCCATCCGCTGGCCGGGAAGTTCCCCTCCCGAGGTCCATGAGGGGTTGGAGCCAGGCAATCTCTATCACTTCACCGAGCAATCGAAAACACCGATCGCCATCCGGTCCTTAAACCCACCTCTGGCGTTGGACAAGGCTTCTGCTTCCGCCGACTTCTCGGCTTCATCAAACACGAGCCTCCGCCTGGTGCCTCACGCCAAACTGCCTCTCCCCGAGCTGCGCTTCCAGTCCCTGCCCGACGGCGTTCCTGCCAGTGTTGCCGACCTGAAGCAACCGACACTGGTGCTGCTCTGGGCCAGCTGGTGCCGGCCATGCCTCCACGAAATCCGCGACCTCAGTCAGTCGGCCGAGGCCTTGGCCCAGGCGGGGCTGAAGGTGCTTCTCGTCAACGTCGATGACACCCCGCAATCGATCGACGACGCCCCGGCGAGTTTTCGTCAGGGTGCCGCCACCGAGGCGTTTCTCGATGCCTTTGACGTCACACAGCGCGTCCTCACCGGGCGGGAACGCACCACTGCCCTACCCACCAGTTTTCTCACCGACGGCCAAGACCGCCTAATCGCGCTCTACAAGGGACCGGTCTCGACGACCACCGTGCTGCAAGACCTCTCATTGCTTCAGGTGACGGATAGCGCTTTCCGCGATCAGGCCGTTCCCTTCCCCGGGCGCTGGCTCATCAAGTCGATGCCCCCAGATCTCCTGGCGGTCCCCGACCGGCTTCTGCAGTTAGGGCGGGCGGGCCTCGCCTTTCGGTATCTTGAGAAGCACATCACGGGCAGTGCCCCGGCGAAAACCAAGGCCGAACTCCCCTCACTTTCGCTGACCATGGGACGTGTGAGCGCCACCTACGCCGAGGTGGGACGGCGCTGGGTGAATCAACAACGTTTTGATGATGCGCGGAAGACCTATGTTCGCGCCTTGCAGTATACTCCCCGGCACCTGGAATCACGCGCCCAGCTCGCCATCCTCTATGAGGAGGCGGGAGATCTGGCCAGGGCGTCGACGCAGTTCCGCGAGATCCTCAAATTGCAACCTAACCACCTGCCGGCACAGAACAGCCTCGCGTGGATCCTCGCCACCGCGCCCGACCCCCAGCTTCGCCGGCCCGAGGAAGCGGAGCGCTTGGCGACACAAGTCTGTCAGGCCACCAATCACGCCATGCCGGAACCGCTAGACACCCTCGCGGCGGCCCAGGCGGCCGGCGGGAAATTCCGGGAAGCCGCGGCGACCGTGAAGAAGGCTCTCGCCCTGCTGGAGTCCAATGCTCCTCAGCGCCCTGGCGCGACGGAAAATCTACAGCAGCGTCTCAAACTCTACGAGCAAGGCAAACCCTATCGACAAAGCACGAGGGACTGAGACGAGAGAGCACGAGTCCCCGGGTGCCAGTCTGCGCGACACCTACGTTACGTTAAAAGGCAATGAGGACATCCGCTACATCCAGCAACTCCTTGGGCATGAGAAACTTGAAACCAGGACGATCTACGCCGAGCTAAGCATCGGCCAATTGAAAAGTTGTGGGTGCGCACACCACCTCAAGCGAGTCGTAAGGGACTCGACAGTGAATCGACAGGCGATACCTTTAAAACATGACAACCTTGACCGAAATCGAAGCGGCGATTGCCCAGCTTCCGGCCGATCAGCGTGACGAACTGATGGAAAGACTCTCAGAACAAGAGTTCTCGAGAGCCTCTTCGGCCCGACTGTTCCAAATGTATGACGAAGCCGAAGCTGCCGAAGGAGACGATGAGTGCCAATGGCTCGGAGACGATGAGGAAGGGGAGCGAGCTGCTTCATGAAGCACGTCAAGCGCGGTGAAATTTGGCTCGTTGATCTTGGAATGGCGCGCAAAGTACGTCCGGTGCTCGCCTTGAGCATCGACTACGAAGGCCAAGAGAAAGCCATTGTCAGCTACGTGGTGCGGACCACAAGCGTTCGCGGAACGCGCTACGAAGTCGAGCATCGCGCCCGCCACTTCAAGCAAGGCGTCTTTGACGGCCAGTCCATCAACACCGACCCGGTCGACTACTTCATGCGCCGCCTGGCCACGGCATCCGATGAAGTCCTGACCAAAGTAGAGGATGCCGTTCGCCACTGGCTAGCGCTGTGAAGAACGGTCGTAGAACCTTGCAAGAAACTGAGGCTAGAGAGTACCGTGCCATGTCACCGCACCACGCGGATGACCGCCGGAGCCGAGGCCTGTCCTCCATCGGCCGTGGCCCGGAGATGAAACAGGCGTTCGCCTGACGGTACCCAGGGCGCCGCCGTAATGAAGAACTCCCGCTGGGTCTGTCCCTCGACGATCAACAAGCCGTTGAGACCAATGTTATCCACGTAGAGGCCGTGGGGCAAATTGCGACCGGAATCGTCTCCGCCCAGCTCGATCCGGCCCTCGAAGTCATGCCGCTGGGCCACGACTTGAGCACTGATGGTTTCCCCGGGCCGAATGACGAACTCAAGCATGGAGGAATCGCTTTCCCCTGCTGCCGGAGATTCGCTGTTTCGCTGAATCTCGACCGTGACCTTGGCCGGATCTCCCAGTTGAATATCACCGAGATCTCCCAGTTCTTTTTGGATCTCGCGCCCGTCAACCACCGCACGCGCCGTCACTTTTACGGCCTTGTCCGCCGCCTCATCGGGAGCACTCGCCGTCGTCCCGGCGCGGAGCACGCCGATGGCGGCGCGTTGACCCGCTTCAATGATCACCGGCATGCTAGCGGTGAAACCCTCCGGAAGATTCTCCATTTCGATCCGCACTTCGCCGTCGAAACCCTCACGCCGCTCCACGACGAACGTGATCTCTCGGCCACTCCCCGGGCTCACCTTGGGATCCTTCCCATTGACCGTGATCGCAAAGTCGGGACGCCGATCCCTCACCGTCAACTTGTAGTGATAGCCTTCCTCATCGCCAAAGCCCCGCACGTCTGAAACCCTCACAAGATACTCACCATCGCGGGGGACATCGAACCACAACTGGGAATCGGATCCCCAGCGGCGCAAGGGATCATCGTCGTTCTCCCAGTAGATGGGAAAGACCGGGAGTCCGTTGGGGACAATTTCACTTCCCGGAGGCAAGGGTTGCACGATGTAGCACGGCTCCCCCAAAGGATGGGACAGCGCCGTGGTGAAATAGCTCGTATGGCGTTTGCCTGCTCCTGGATAGACCTTGAATCCCGAGTCCGGTCCGCGGGGATAGAGCCAGAGCTTGACCACCTCGCCGTTGGCGTAGAGATACTCGTTGAGTTCCATCTCCGCCCAGTTGTGCACCCGAAAATCATCTGAGGTATCAGAGTCCTTCCCCCGAAAAGTGAGCCAGGAATCCCGCGTGGCTTGGAGCAGTACCTGCTCCAAGGGCCGGCCCTGCAGATCGAGGATTTCGATTTTCGAGTCTAACAACGACTTGGAACGCGCCGCCTCCACCGCGAGCAAGATCGACTGACCCGCCCGGGCGTGAAAGCGATAGAGGTCCGTGTCGCCACTCGAAGCGATCCGCCCGCTAACGGTCGATGGTAGCGTCAGAACCAAAGCTTCCTCGGGCGCATTGTTGGGCTCCGATTCCTCGAGCTCGGTCATCTCCTGCGCCGACGCCGTCCCGGCCGTGGAGGCGGGCGGCACCTGGCCTTTTGGTCTCACGTCCCGGCGAGATCGCGTCAATCCGTAGGTCTGAAGAGAGCCATCCATCCTGGCGGCGGCAAAGGCGGGCAGCTGAGGAATCGACGCCAGGGTGGCGACCACGTCCGGCAACGGATCGTAGGCGTGGACTTCGATCAGATCGGGGAGCGACCACACTTTGAGAGAGCGATCCGCCGCCGTGGAAATGAGGTGCTCGCCATCCGGCATGCAAAGCAATCCAGTCAAGGCGCTCTCGTGGGCAAAACGTGAGTGAACTACCGGGTTGAGAGCCGGTTCTTCCACCGAAACCAGCCGCCAACAGTGCAAGCGCTTGTCGGCCCCGCCGGAAAGGATGTGTTTGCCGTCCACGGTGAAATTCACACTCACCTGTTCTCCCTGCGGCTGATTCAGAGTGTCCAGGCGGACCCCGTCGGCCACCCGCCAGAGCTTCACCGTCTCGTCGGCGCTGGCCGAGGCCAGGATGGCACTGTCAGGATGGAAGGCGAGATCGAAGACGGCCCCCTGATGCGCCGTCAAGGTTCTGAGGTGCTTGCCCTCACTTTTATCCCAAATGCGGATCTCGCGATCGTAACCGGCGGTCGCGACCCACTGGCCATCGGGCGAGATCACGGCATCGTAGAGCACATCGCGATGCCCGCCGTACTCGGCCGCCAGCTCACCGGACTTCAGATCCCACAACTGCGCTAGTCCCTTGAGGCCGGTGATCCCGGTGGCGATGAGCAGTTCGTCGCCCTCACCGGAAAACTCGAGGCCATGCACCTTCCCTGGCAGATCGCGAAGACTCAAGACGGTCTCACCCGAAACACGATCCGTGACCTCAACGCTCCCATACCACCCCGTGGCACGCAGATCGCCATCGGGAGCGTAAGCCAGGGCCGTGATCGGCCGAGCGGTCTCTCCCGCCGGGATCTGGGGAACGACGAGATGACTAAAAAGCGAACGGTCCTCCTCCGGTCCTGGCGCACCTTGCGCGATCCACTCCTTCAAAGTCGCCAACTCACCGGGAGGCACCTGAGGTTCATCCGCCGGCGGCATCTTCGGCTTGGACCGCCCCTCGAGGACGCGAATGAGATAGGAACGTTCACTCTCGCCGGGACGAATGGGATCTCCCTTGTCTCCTCCTTCCCGCAAGCCGGCATAGGTTTCCAGCGAGAACTCACCCTCCATCTCACGCTCATTGTGACAGCCCGCGCAGTAGCTGCGAAAGATGGGCGCGATGTCACGATCATAAGCAAGTTCCGCAGCCATGGCCGACCCTGACAAGAATCCGATGAGACCAATGACGGCGAACGGCGATAGGGGGAAACGATTCATCATCTGTTGATTGAGCTTCATGGATCAATGCTGGAACAAGAATTCACGGCTCGTGAGCAAGGCCCACATCAGGTCTTCCACCGCCAGCCGCTTCTCCTCCGGCGGCGCTCCGTCGAGCAGTTCGATCAGGGCCCCGCGCTCCTTTTCGCTCGGTGGACGGCAGAGGCTGAGAAAATAAACTTCCTCGACCAAGGCTTCCACTGGCATTGCTCGTTCTAGCAGTTGCGTGATACGGCCTTGCTCCTGCGCGATCTTGTCATTGATCGTGCTCCCGTTCGATAAGTGCAAGACTTGCACCAGGCTGGGCTGGTTGGAGCGTTCGCATTCACAGGTGATCTCACGCTGATTGCGGCCAAAGGTCTTGAGAAAATACGATTTCACCGCCGAGTCATACAACTGCAGGGCCCGCGTCCCCTCATCGTAGAAATCGGTCTTCTGGGTGGATCCATCGTTGAGCAAGATCTCCTGGAATCGATCGCGGACGTCCGTGACATCGCCAATGGCGTCTTGCAGGACCTCAGCCATCAGCCGCCTCGGGTAGTGACGGGCATAGAACTTGGTGTCACCTTCGTTCTCCGGCAGCACCTCCCCGCTGCGGCGGTAGGTTTCGGATTCGAGAATCACGCGCATCAATCGTCTCAGATCGTAATCATTCTCCACCAGGTAGGAGACCAGGGCTTCCAAGAGTGCCTCGTTGCTCGGGGGATTGGAGGCCCGCAAATCGTCCACCGATTCCACCAGCCCGAGGCCCATGAAGTTGGCCCAGACGCGATTGGCAATGGCGCGGGTGAAATAGGGATTCTCGGGAGAAGTCAACCACTCCGCTAGAACGGCTCGCCGGTCTCCCGTGTCCTCCGGTGAAATGGAAGGCGCGTCCAGCGGAGCCGGCGGCTGCGGTTTCCCCGTCCGCGGCTGAATCAAATCCCCGCGCGAGGCCACGTAAACCGTCCTCTTCCCGTCACCGCTGCGGGCGTCACCTCCCCAACCCTTGGCGCGAACGCGGGAGAAGAGATTGGCGAAAGCGTAGTACTGGTCGTTGGTCCACTTCTCCAAGGGGTGGTTGTGGCACTTGGCGCAGCCGATGGAAAGCGAGAGGAAGGCTTGGCTCACATTTTCCGCCATGGTTTCCGGGTCTTGATGCACGGCAAAGAAATTGGTCGCGCCATCGTCCGTCGAAGATCCCTTGGCCGTGACCAAACGAGCTGCCATCTCATCCCAAGGCGTGTTCTCCGCCACGCGGTCGCGCAACCACTGGTAGTAGGCCTTGACCGCGGCCGGCCGGAGCTTGCCGCCGTTGACGAGAAACACATCACTCCACTTGTAGGTCCAGTAGTCGACGAATTCCGGGCGGTTGAGCAGGGAATCCACCAGGGCAGAGAACTTGCGGGGCGAGCCATCGGCCAGGTAGGACCGCACCTCGTCCGGCGTGGGCAGTTTTCCAATGGTGTCCAGGTAGGCTCGCCGAATCAGCGTGGCGTCGTCCGCCGGAGGCGACGGCCGCAGACCCAGGCGTCGCAGCTTTTGCAACACCAGAGTATCAATGAAATTGTCCCGCGGCGCTTGTTCGAACACCGAATCAGGAATTTCGTGAGGAAACGGCGCCGTCATTTTCGCGATCACGATCTGAGAGGAGTACCACGCGGTGACCGCTCCCTCACCGTAACCGATCAGTTCGACCAGGCCGTTCTCGTCGACCGTGGCCACGCTCTCGTCCGTCGAGGTGAACTTGGTCCAGGCGGTGACGTCACGGGTGTTTCCATCGCTGTAGGTCGCCTCGACGCGCAGCTGACGGGTCTCCCCACGTTGGGCCAGGTTCTCCTGCGGCGAAATCGAGAGCGACACCAGAGCGGGATCCTCGGGCTTGGGCGCAGGCGCGCCAGCCGCGATCCAGCGCGCGATGGTCTGATAGTCTTGAGAGCCGATCTCCAGACGCTTGCCGCCCTTGTGGGCCACCGCGGTCGTCGGCTTCATCAGGAGCAAACTGCGCCCGGGATCAGACAACTCGATCCGCCGGCCGCGCGCTTCCCGCGTGATCGTCCGGTAATCCGACTCCGGATCGTAACCAAAGAGTGAGAGGCGAAAGCCGCCTTTGCCCGCGAGTGCCCCGTGACAACCGCCCCCATTGCAGTTGGCCTTGGAAAAGATCGGCAGGATATCATTGCGAAAGGAGGGCGCGGCCTCCGCCTGCAAATCTGGCAGGAAAACCTTGAGGAGGAGAAGAAGAGATAGGAGAGTGGAACGCAACATGGTTCAATTGTTTTCCTAACTAGCTGGCAAACAGTTCGTGAATGGGGGCCGTGCCCAGGTCCGTCAGAGGAAACGGCCTTCCGCCGGGGCCTTCAAGGTGCGAGGCGTGATCGAAGCCCAAGCTCTTGAAGATCGTGGCCACGATGTCGCCTGGGCCCACGGGGCGCTCGGCGGGAAACCCGCCAATGGGATCGCTCGCGCCCACCACACGACCGCCCTCGACGCCACCACCCGCAAAATAAGCGGTGAAACACTGGGGCCAGTGATCCCGTCCGCCCGCCGGATTCACCTTGGGCGTGCGCCCGAACTCGGACAAGTTGGCCACCAGGGTGTCCCCCAGAAGGCCGCGCTGATCGAGATCCTCAATCAGTGCGCTGTAGGCCTGATCATACATGGGGCAGACAATGTCCTTCATCCCCTCGATCGAGGTGAAGGGCTTGGAGCCATGAATATCCCAGGTGATCTCATCGAACACCGTGAGGAAGGTATTGATCGTGATGAAACGGACGCCGTTCTCCACCAGCCGGCGGGCTAACAAACAGCACTGCCCGAAGCGGTTCATCCCGTAACGCTCGCGCACCGCCTGGGGTTCCTTGCTCAAATCAAAGGCCGAACGCGCCTGCTCACTCGTCATCATGCGAAAGGCCGCGTGGAAATTCTCGTCTAACAAACGCGCGTCCTCACTGGCCTCGAAGGACGCCACCGCGCCCTCCACGATATCGCGCATCTTTCGCCGCCGCTCCAACCGGCTGGCGCCAATTTGGTCCGGCGGCAGGAGATCCGGGACACGGAAATTCGGTTTCGAGGGATCCGCCATGAGGGCGAAGGGGTCCTGCGCCTTGCCGAGAAAACCGCCCGCCTGACCATTGGGGAGATTGCCACCACCACGCCCCATCAACTGAGGCAAGACGACAAAGGGCGGCAGATCGGTCTTGCGCCCCATGAGGTGCGCCGTGACGGCCCCGGCATGCGGCGTGTGGATCCCGCCGGTGAACCGGCGACCCGTCTGCATCATCTGCCAGCCGGCATCATGCACCGCGGCGCCCGAGTGGTGGCAGGAACGCACGAGGGAAAATTTGTCCGCCATCTTGGCATGCAGAGGCAGCAGTTCGGAGATCTCAAAGGCATCGGACTTTGTCCGAATCGGCTTGAAGGGCCCGCGGATCTCGCGCGGGGCATCTGGTTTCATGTCCCAGAGGTCGATGTGACTCGGCCCCCCGAGATTAAAAATCATGATGCAAGCGCGGTCGTCGTTTCCCGGTTTCACCGCGCCCGCCTGTTTGGCCGCGAGGTACTGGGGAAGCGATAAACCCACGGCGGAAAGGGCGCCGATTTGGAGAAACTCACGCCGGGAATGGCCGCCGCCACAGAGGCGCGCCCGGTCTCGGGGTCCTTCGGCTAAGAAATCAAACATGCGCCCACCTTGACTCAAATCGGGAGAGGCCGCCTTGAGCATTGCCGCAAGTTTTTGTAAAATCACCGCATGGATCGCACGTCACCCCCCGACCTCGAAAGCTGGTTCTCCGACCCCACAACGGGGACCGCGCAGCTCATCCAGCTCTTCGAATACCTCCCGCGAGCCTACCTCTTCATCAAGAACGCCGAGGGCCACTTCCTTCACGGCAATCGGAGTTTTCTTCTCCTCCACGGCTGCCAGACGCAGAACGATCTGGTGGGAAAGACCGATTTCGATTTTCATCCGCCCGCCCTGGCCTCACAATATATCGAAGAGGATCAAGGCGTCATGGCGGCGGGCAAGCCGCTGCCGGACCAAGTCTGGCTCGTCATGGGCTACGACCACATGCCGCGTTGGTACCTCAGCAGCAAAATTCCCCTCTTTGCACAATGTGATCATGCCATCGGCATTGCCGGAATCATGCGGCCCTACGATCACGCCGGAACGGCCCCCTCCGACTACCACCGTCTCACGCCCGTCATGGAATATGTCCTGGAGCACTACGGCCAAGCGCTAACAGTCATTCAGCTGGCGGAGCGTGCCCATCTTTCCGTCAGCCAGCTCCAGCGTGAGTTCCGCCGCCTGTTCGGCATGAGTCCCGGCGACTACGTGGTCCGCGTGCGCCTCCTCATGTCTCGCCGGCAGTTGGAAGAAACCCACCGTTCCGTGGGCGACATCGCTCTGGACTGCGGCTTTTACGATCAGAGCCATTTTAATCGAGCCTTTCGCAAACACGTCGGCATGACGCCCCTGTCCTATCGAAAGCGGTTTACCCATTGATTGGCCGGGAAAACAGCCGATGGAAGGCAGGAGAACATGACCAATCGCCCCACCCTCGCCATCACCATGGGAGACGCCGCCGGCGTCGGTCCCGAGGTCTGTCTCATGCTTCTACGAGAGGCCGCCGTGGTCATACCCTCGGCCCAGCCGGTGATCTTCGGCGACGTCCATCTCCTTCGGCGCGTCGCTCGACAAACGGGTCTTCCCCTGCCCGGAGAGGAAGCCGTTCACCACATCGACTCCCTACCCGAGGCCGAGGAGATCGTTCCCGGGAAAGTCGATGCCACCTGCGGCCAGGCGTCCTACGACTATCTCACCCGGGCCATCGAGGCTGCCCTCAACGGCGAGATTGATGCCATCGTCACCGCGCCAATCAACAAGGAAGCCATGCGCGCGGCGGGGATTTCTTACCCCGGACACACCGAGGTCCTGCCAGCTCTGGCA
>JANQJH010000179.1 GCA_028281705.1 Verrucomicrobiales bacterium | reverse complement strand
ATTCTCCTCCGCCACATTGCGCAGGCGATACCACACCGGGTGCGGCACGCTTGCGGATCCGGACGGTGATTTCCGGACACGGACACGAACATTTTCCTGCAGATCCAGGATGAGATGCCGCACATTCCCATCGCGCACGAGAAGATCCATGGCCCGCACCGCCTCCTCCACGCCGTGACACCGCACCCACAGCAGACGCGCCATGATCGCTTCCGGCCACGCCTGGGCCACATCACAGCCATCCCCGCTATCGATCAAGGCCACCGCACGCCCAGAGCGGAGCACCTGCCGGGTCACGCTCCAAATCACCAGACTCACGCCGCTCGCCTCGGCGCCCGTCACCTCAATAAGCCCCGTTTCCGGCACGCCTTCCGCGTCTAAACCGGGAATTCCCGTCTGAAACGGAGACGCACCACCACCCAAGTTCGGCGCTGTTGCTGTTGCCGCCGCCGCCGACCCACCCACCTCCACCCGGCGGTGCGCCTCGGGATACTGTTTCCGCAACAGGGCACGCAACTCCTGAAGATCGGTACGCTTGGGATTATTGGAGCCACCACTGTTCATTAGAACAGCGATCATGCCATAGCATCACCGTCCCGTCCACTCCCAGCTTCACGCGTCCTCCTACCGTCCTCGTCCTCCTACTCGACGGTGGACCCGCATGATCGACTCGTATCGCGCTACCTCTCGACAGACGACCCCATTGCCACTCGACTGGATCCTCGCCCGACTCCTTCGAGGACGAGTCACTAACTAGTCAAAAGTTTCTTATAAAGAATGCCATCCATACAGGTAACTAGACACCAATCCTAACAACCATACTCAAAAAAAATTACCCCAGATCTACTCCACGATAAATCTTCTTTAATCCTCACCTCCCCTCGTCCAGTCTCGACCCTATGGCGAAATCCCGTCTGCTCGACACCATCCTGGTTCTCATAGCCGCCCCGGTCTGGATTCCCCTGATGCTCGTCACCGCCTTGACGATTCGCCTCTTTCTCGGCAAACCAGTCTTCTTTCGCCAGGATCGGCCAGGGCTCCACGGGCGTCTCTTTCGCCTCATCAAGTTCCGCACCATGGGGCCCGCGACGGACGCCGCGGGAGCCGCCTTGAGCGACGCCCGACGTATAACGCCCCTCGGCCGCTGGCTGCGCTCGACCTCACTCGATGAATTGCCGGAGCTGATCAACGTGCTCCGAGGCGAGATGCGCCTGGTTGGTCCCCGCCCGCTTCTACCACAGTACTTGGAACTCTATTCCGAAGAGCAGAACCGGCGCCACGAAGTACTTCCCGGCATCACGGGCTGGGCTCAAATCCAGGGACGGAACACTGTCGATTGGGACGAGCGCTTTCGCCTGGACGTATGGTACGTCGATCACCGATCGGTCTGGCTCGACCTCAAGATTCTTGTTCTCACCGCCTGGAGAGTCGTCAGGCGCGAGGGCATCAGCGCCGAGGGCGAAGCCACCATGCGGCCCTTCGAAGGCAATCCATCCTCCGAAACCACGGAAAGCTAACGATTCCCAGATTGCAGCCCTCTTTCAAATATGCGAAACCAACTAACTAATCACCAGGCTCAAAATCCTCCGCCGACTCGCCGTCGTCCGCATTGTCCCGCAGCCGCGCTCTCTCACCCCGCGTCTCCGCAATCTGCCGGCAGACACCCAGGATGCCCGTGAACGTGGCCGAGGTGAAACCCAGGCTACAGGTCCATCGATCACCCCAATCGAGATCAATCTGAAAAAAACAACGCTTGTAATAGAAATGGATCATGTCGAACAACGAGATCTGGACTGATCAAATCCATAGCACGCCGGCAAACGCCGGGTGGATCTCTCAAATCAGAAGTGGCCATTTGAGAGATGGGCCCCCAGCGCCTCCAAGCCAGGCCATGCATCATCCCAAGATTCCCCTAGGGAAAGTTGGCAATCGTTCTTCCCCCGTAGGTCTCGTACAAGATCGCCAGGGCGGCCGTGTAGCCGGCGTTGTAATCCAAGGCGACCTCATTGGCCTGGAAATCCGTGCGGTCATCCATGTAAGAAGCGCCATCGTTAGCCTGACCGGGCCCTCCCACGAGAGCACCAAACAAGGTGTGCACGTTGTCGATCGGACTGTGAATATTGTTCGTCGTCGATCCATGAGCAGCGCGATGATGCGGATTGATCGGAGCATCCACACCAAACCCCACGACGTAGGAACGCCCTTCAGGATTCTGGCCGAGGGCGTAATCGATCTGCGACTCGCCGAAATCGCGGTAACGTGTCTCGTAGTCGCGCACGAAATCCGCATACCAAAGTGCTAGGAATGCCGTATTGGCCGAGTAGCGAAGCGATCCCCATTGATCCAGGTGCGCCTGGCCGCCGGGAGAGTAAGCCACCTGCTGACCGTTGTAGCCCACCGTCCAGAAATCGAGCCATTTCTCCGCATAGGTCATGTACTTGGACTTTCCTGTCAGGGCCGCCAAGAGGACAACCGAACCGTATTTCTTGTCATCCCAGTTGATCGTCCAATGAAAATTGCCCCAGGCCGAGAAGGACTGGAAGGAAGCCTCATGATACTGGGCGAAGTAAGCCTCCGCCTGATCCAGGTAGGCCGGGTCCGCCGTCGCTCGATAGAGCCAGAGAGCGCCCCAAACGAGTTCGTCCTCGTAACCGGACCAGGAATTGTAAAAGCTCGCGGCGTTGTTGATCGGTATGGTGTAACGGCCGCGGTAGGTATCCGCGAAGCGATAAAGCGCCTCCGCATGCTCTAACAACAAGCTGGCATAGGCCGCATCACGGTCACGAAAGGCGAGTGAGGCCACCGCCAGAGCGGCCGCCGATTCCGCAGCCAGTTCACTTCCCGGCTGACTGCGCGTCACTTTGTAGGCGGGCCGGTACATCGTCATGCTCTCCGGCGGTCCCCAGAAAGCGTGATCG
>JANQJH010000177.1 GCA_028281705.1 Verrucomicrobiales bacterium | reverse complement strand
GGTGCTTTATGGCCGCTGCAACGTGCTGGCGCTGCCCAAGGGCGATGTCTTTGCCGAGATCGTCGAAATTTTGCCTCCGATTGAGCGTCCCGAGAGTGCGTCCCAGGCGTAGAAGTGCTTTAGAGAACCAACCATGATTCAAGCCAATCACTTTGATGTCATCGTCGTTGGCGGTGGTCCGGCCGGCTCCACAGCCGCCGGCGTGCTAGCGGACCACGGCCGTCGTGTCCTCGTCCTGGAGAAGGAGCGTTTTCCCCGCTACCACATCGGGGAATCACTCATGCCGTTTTGCTACTTCCCCTTGGAGCGGCTCGGGGTGGTCGACGAACTCAACAAGCGCGGTTTTACCCAGAAACTCAGCGTGCAGTTTGTCACTCAGGATGGAGGGAAGTCACAGCCCTTCTATTTTTTCCAACACTACGATCATCCCTCGTCGACGACCTGGCAGGTCAATCGGGACGAGTTCGATCAGATGCTCCTGGAAACGGCGGAGGCCAAGGGAGCGCAGGTGGAGCAGGAGACGAAGGTGACCCGGTTTCTCAAGGGACCAGGTGGTGAGGTCGTCGGCGTGGAGGCGGAATCACGGGACGGGCAACGGGTGGCCTACCATGCGGCGATGACGATCGATGCCACGGGAAGGGATGCTCTGGCGATCTCGAAGAATCGCTGGCGGGAACGGGATCCGAAGCTGAAGAAGGTCTCCATCTGGACCTACTACCGCGGGGCCAAGCGCGACCCCGGACTGGATGCAGGGTCGACCACAGTGGCCTACCTGCCGGAAAAGGGGTGGTTCTGGTACATCCCTCTGAAAGACGATATCGTGAGTGTCGGGATCGTGGCCGAGAGATCGTATCTCTATCGGGACGGGCGTCAGCCGGAGGAGATCTTTCAGCGAACGATTGGAGAAAATGCATGGATTTCGGATCATCTGAGCGAGGGGCAGCAGTTCGGAGACTACTGGGTTACGGGTGAGTACTCCTACCGGTCGCGCTACTGTGCCAGTGACGGATTGGTCTTGGTGGGAGATGCCTTTGCCTTCCTCGATCCGGTATTTTCGTCAGGAGTCTTCTTTGCGCTGAAGAGCGGGGAAATGGCTGCCGATGCCGTCCACGCGGCTCTGGAGAAAGGAGATTGCTCCTCAAGCCAATTCGATGCCTACGGTGAGCGCATGTGTGAGGGCGTCGAGCTGATGCGGAAGATCGTCTACGCGTTTTACGACGAGTCCTTTTCGTTTGGAAAACTTATCCGCAAGTATCCCGATCTTCGTCCCGATTTGACGGACTGTCTCATCGGCAATCTGGAGAAACACGGATTTGAGGATCTTGTGAGGGCGATGGGAGATTTTGCCGAGATGCCCTTGGCACTGGACTATGGGCGCCGGGGGCACTCCGAGCCGGTATCGGCCTAGATGAAGACCGTAAGGTGGGACAGGCGTCCTGCCGGTCTCACGTTGGGAAGTGATACGTGCTGTCCTGCTACCAGAGATTGGGGGGGAACACTTCGACGACGAACTGTTCGAGTTCCTTTTCCACGCGGGCGCGGGTGAGATCGCGGATGGCGAGGCGCTCTTGGTGTCTCAGGCCGCCGACGACTTTGGTGAACTCGAGGGTGGTGGTTCGGGGGTCACCGTTGAAGGTGAGGGTTGAGGCCGGGATGCTCTTCCCGGCCGTGAGCACGCAGGCTGCGGTGAATCTCAGTTTGGAATTGTGCGATTCCAGCATGCGGGATTCGACCTCGAGCTTGACGTCGAATCCCATCTCGCCGATTTCACGGTCTGCCTCGTCGAAGATGGGCTTGACCACATAGGTGATCGCCTGATCGATCTGCTTGCAGACGTCCTCAAGCTGTTTCGCCGTCTTTTCCTTCAAAATGACGGCATCCCGATGGGCCTGGAGGATGTGTCTCAGCTTCATAGGTGCTTAATGTATGGTCAAACCCCTACCGGTCATCTTTTATCGGTCTCCGCGGTGGAGAAGTCGGGATTCTGGGTCCGGAAAGCGCCCGTTTCTCTTGCGGCGTGAGACTGCGTTGCTAATGGAATAGGCAGATTTGCGAATGCCGTATGCCTAGCCCCGCTTACCTCGACACGATTTCCTCCAAATCGATCGGAATGCCGTCATGAGGATCATTCACCTTACCCCTGGCACGGGCAACTTCCACTGCGGGAGTTGTCTACGGGATCATGCCTTGGTGAAGGCTCTAGGTCGGCTGGGGCACGAGCTGACCTTGGTGCCGCTCTATCTCCCGATGGTGACGGACGACGATGACGGGGCTGAGGACACGGGCGATGGCGAAGTCGTGGCTCCGCTCTTCCTTGGGGGGCTCAATATGTATCTCCAACAGAAGTTCCCGCTCTTTCGGTGGACGCCGAGGGTGTTCGATCGCTTCTTCGACCGGGAATCGCTGCTCCTAGGGCTGATGGATAAGGCGGGGATGACGAAAACGCGAGATCTGGGTGCGATGACGGTATCGAGTTTCAAGGGGAGCCACGGCGAGCAGCGCAAGGAGGTGGACAAGCTGATTCGCTGGCTGAAGAAACAGGAACGACCCGATTTGATCTCGTTCTCCAACGGCCTTCTCTCCGGAGTGGCGAAGTCGGTGCACGAGGAACTCAAGGTGCCGGTGGTCTGCAGCCTCCAGGGAGAAGACGCCTTTCTCGATACTTTGCCGGAGCCCTATCGCCGTCAAAGCTGGGAGCTTTTTCGGGAGAACAGCGCGTTCATCAGCCGTTACATCGCCGTGAGCGACTATTACGCGGGGGAGATGCGCCGGCGTCTGGAGCTGACGGATTCGAAGATTGTCGCGGTGCATAACGGAATCGATTTTTCCCGTTTCCGTGCCGACCCTGACAAGCGAACGGATCCGCCGGTGATTGGTTACCTGGCCCGGATGTGCATGGGCAAGGGGATGCACCATTTGGTGGACGCCTTCATCGATCTGCGGCAGCGAGAGACGGTGGAGGCCAAGCTCCATCTGGCGGGTGCCAAGACGGCGGTCGATGACGAGTTCATCGCTCAGCAAAAGCGCAAGGTGGAAGCCGCCGGCTTGACGGATGATGTGATGATCTCGCCGAATATCAGCACCGACGACAAGGTGGATTTCTTACAGAGGCTCAGCGTGTTCTCGGTGCCGGCCCTCTACGGAGAATCTTTTGGGCTTTATCTGATCGAGGCCTTGGCTTGTGGCGTACCGGTGGTGCAACCGAATCACGCGGCTTTTCCTGAGATTCTGGAGAAAACGGGGGGCGGTTTGCTCTACGATCCCGAAGATCCGGCGAACTTGGCCGACTCGTTAGAAATGATGCTGAGCTTGGAAGAGCGCCGACGGAAGTTAGGCTTCGAGGGCGGGCAACGGGCAAGGAAGTACTTCACGGCGGAGCGCATGGCGGAAGACGTCGAGGCCGTGTTTCAGAACGTCTGCCAATCGGCCTAGAATGATGATGAAGACGAACCCTTCTCCTTCTCCGAACAAGATCGTCTTTCGGCATCGCTTTCGCGTGCCTTTTGCCGACACCGATCTGGCCGGGATCGTGCACTTCTCCAATTTTTTTCGCTACATGGAGAATGCCGAGCACGCCTTCTACAGATCGCTGGGTTACTCGGTGCATCCGGGAGGAACAGCGGCGAAGGGATTGGAGAGTTACCCCGGAATCGGCTGGCCGCGAGTTTCGGCGACCTGTGACTATCGGAAACCGCTCCGTTTTGAACAGGAAGTCGATGTCGCCATCCGCATCGTCGAGAGGCGATCCAAGACGATTGAGTACGAGTTTCAGTTCCTCGTGGATGAGGCGGATGAGCCCGTGGCGGTGGGTAGCCTGACGGTGATTTGTGTGAGCTTTGATGAGGAGAGCAAGCGGATGCGCGCCGTCGAGATTCCGGAATCGATTTGCCAGAAGATCGATTCCGTTCGCGAGCCGATTCATTGACGCGGGGGCCGTATCCGATAGGGTGGCGCCATGAATTGGCTGGCTTTTGCATTGATGACGGTCGTCTCCTGGGGCGTCTACGGGATTTTTCTTCATTCGGGTTCCATGGGAATGGCAGCGGGAGGCGATCCCGCGATTGGGCGGATTAAGGCGTTCTTGTTAGTTGGTGTGGCCTACTTTCTCGTGGCCATCCTCGGGCCGCTGATCATTCTGCTGGTCAAAGGGGCGGACTGGACTTTTCCGGCCAAGGGCAGCGGATGGAGTCTCATTGCCGGGGTTGTGGGCGCCCTCGGGGCCTTGTTCGTCCTCCTGGCCTTTGGGGCCAAGGGCACCCCTGCCGCCGTGATGTCGATCGTCTTTGCCGGCGCGCCGATTGTGAATGCGGTGGTGGCCATCTCCATGGCCAAGCTGTGGGACGGCATTCGCTGGCAGTTCATGCTCGGCATTCTGCTGGCGGCGATCGGTGGCACGTTGGTGACCTTTTACAAGCCGAATCCGCACCCGCCGAAGAAGGCGGCTGCGGGCAAGAGCGACCAGCAAGTCCGGGTGTGACGGTGTGGGACGTTGGTTGCCAGCGCGGCCGGCCAGGGCGTCGAGAGGAGGCACGCGATCCTTGAGCCCGGCGCAGGTTTTTGTTACGCAAGAGCGGTGACGACGCGTTTCCCATTGCTACTCATTTTCTTGGGTTGGACTTTCTCCCTGGCGTTCGGCGTGGGTGAGGATGCCGATTTGAAGTTGCCGGCTCTGCCTCAGTTAGGGGAGCGATTGGCGGATGAACAGGTCAGTGCTTTTGCCAGGCTGGCCCTCAAGGGGTTGTTTCAGGAGTATCCCAACAAACCGTCCAATGTCATCGCCTCGGAGGAGGGCGTGAGGAGTCCGCGGGCCATGCATCCGGTTTTCTACGGCTGCTTTGACTGGCATTCGTCCGTGCATGGACACTGGATGCTCGTCCGTTTGTTGAAGCGCTATCCGGAGGCGTCGATCGCCGGAGAGATCGAGGAGGCGCTCGATCGCCAGTTCCGGTTGGAGCCGATGGAGAAGGAGGCGGCCTACTTTGAGGAAAAAGGGAACCAGTCGTTCGAGCGCATGTATGGTTGGGCCTGGGCCCTGCGCCTGGCGGCCGAACTCCACGCCTGGGAGGATGATGAACGCGCTCGGCGCTGGGCTGCGGCCCTGCGTCCTTTGGAGGAAAAGGTGGTGGCGTTGACCATTGGGTATCTCCCTCGGCTGACCTGGCCGATCCGGACCGGGGTTCATCCGGACACGGCCTTCGCCTTGGGGCAGGCGCTCGACTATGCCAGGACCGTGGGGGATGAAGCCCTGGAGCAACTCATTCGCGAGAGGGCGCTGCACTACTATGCGAAGGACCGCGATTATCCCGCATCCTATGAGCCCTCGGGTGAGGATTTCTTTTCCGCGGGGCTCAATGAAGCCGATCTGATGCGTCGCGTCCTCGATGCGGACGACTATGCCGAATGGCTGGAGGCGTTCCTGCCCTCATTTGCCAATCTCTTCACACCGGTGGCCGTGAGCGATGTCACGGATGGCAAATTGGTCCATCTCGCGGGCCTGAATCTTTCCCGTGCCTGGACATTGAACGGGATCGCCTCGGCACTGGGGGAAGGGGACGCGCGGCGCCAGGCGATCGTCAAGGCGGCGGCGGAGCACACCCGAGCGGGATTGGGTTATGTCTTTAGTGGACACTATGAGGGGGAACATTGGCTGGCCACTTTTGCCATTTACACGCTTTCCCAAGTCGGCATTGGGCGGTAGAAGTGGTAGGGAACTTTGTCAGACGCCGGATCGCCTTGCCCTGGTGAAGGCCGCGTCCGTCTGTCTATCGTGAATTGGATCACACCACGCACACGCCATGTTTAGTCGTCGTCATTTTCTCAACCAACTGACTCTCGCCTCCGGGGCCGCCGCCGTTTCGCGGCTCTCTGCGGAAGCTCAAGCCCAAAAGCCCTCCTGGGAGATCTGTGCTTTTGTGAAGTTCGTTCAAGATCTCTCATACGCCGAGCTGGCCAAGACGGTGGCGCAGTTAGGCTATGCCGGGATCGAAGCCACGATCAGGAAACGCGGTCAGATCGAGCCCGAGAGCGTCGAAGGCGAACTCCCCAAGCTCGTCGCGGCGCTCGATGAGGAGGATTTGGCGATCACGATCATGGCCTCCGATGTCAATCGGGCCGATGATCCTCTGATGGAGAAGACGCTTCGGGTGGCGGCCTCGCTCGGGGTCAAGCGCTATCGCATGAGCTACTATCGCTACGACCTGGATCGCCCCATCCGCCCTCAGTTAGACAACTTTCGTCCCATGGCGAAGGAATTGGCGGCCTTGAATCGCGAGCTGGGCTTGCAGGCCGTTTACCAGAACCACGCGGGTGCCCGCTATGTTGGGGCCTCTCTCTGGGACTTGGATCTGTTGCTGGAGGACATCGATCCGGCGCAGATCGCTATCGGCTTTGATGTCCGGCACGCCACCGTCGAGGGCGGCACCACGTGGTCCACGCTATGGAAGCTCATCCAGCCCCGATTGGGGGCGGTTTACGTGAAGGATTTCGTGTGGAAGGGGCTCAAGGTGGAAAACGTTCCCCTGGGTCAGGGGCGGGTTGATCCGACTTTCTTCACTTCTTTGGCCAGGAAGCGGCCGGATGTTCCCTTCGCCGTTCACGTCGAGTATCTCGGAAAACGGAGCACGGCGGAGAACGTCGAGGCCCTGCGGGTAGACCTCATCAAGCTGCGGGAACTCCTCGGCATCGCACCATGATTGAAGATCCCGCCCTGGTTTCACGCATGGCGGCTCTGGGGATCGAGGAGGGCGATCTCGTCGAGCGATTCGTCAAGGGTTCGGGGCCCGGGGGACAGAAGATCAATAAGACGGCCTCCTGTGTCTTTCTCAAGCACGTGGAATCGGGGATCGAGGTGAAATGTCAAGAGGGGCGCTCGTTGGCGGAGAACCGGCTGGAGGCGCGCCGGCGACTCTGTGAGATCCTGGAAGAGCGGGCCCATCGGCGCCGGCAGGCGGCGGCGCGTTCCAAAGCGAAGACGAGGTACCAGAAGAGGCGGCGTTCCCAGCGCCAGAAAGCCAAACTGCTGGCGGAGAAACGCCGGCGGGGAGAAACCAAGCGCCTGAGGAGAAGTCCCGGCCGAGACGAATGATGTCGAATGGGATTCTCCGACCGATGAAAAATGAAGTTCGTCCCTTCCAATTGACCGAGGGACTTTAGTCCCTTCGTTATTTCCGGGATGAGAGCCGCAGGGTTGGGGTGCTAACCAACCAAAGAAAGAGCCGCTTTTCCAAGGGAGGTCGGAAAAGCGGCTCAGGAGGGATGTGCTTGGATGTGGCTCAATAGAGCCACTTGGTTGGTTGTTTGTCTACCCAAATCATGATCTTTATTCGTGATTGTTTGCAAAGTTGTGGATGGACGATTTCGCCGGGGCTTGCCGACGTGCCGGAGGTTTGATCTAATGCCTTCAGCATGAGTGATTTTCGAAGGAGGCTACTTGGGGGAGAGACGGTGTTTGGGACCATGCTCACCCTCAATGCGCCCGCCGTGGCGGAGATGATGAGCGAGATTGGCTTTGACTGGCTCTTCATTGATGGCGAACACGCGCCGATCGAGCCGGGCGATCTCCAATTGCTCTTACAGGCCATCGGAAAGCGTGCTGCCGCCATGGTGCGGGTTCGGGCGGCGGACGAGGCGATGATCAAGGCGGTTCTCGATCTGGGTGCCGACGGCGTCATTGTGCCGCAAATCGACACGGCCGACGAGGCGGCGGCCGTGGTTCGCTACGCGCGTTATCCCCCACTGGGCCGCCGCGGGGTCGGTCTGGGCCGTGCTCAGGGATATGGAATGCAGTTTGCGGAATACCTCGAGGCGGCCAACGAGGAAGTGACCGTGGTGGTGCAAGCCGAGAGCGCGGCCTCGGTGGATCACATTGATGCCATCGTGCAAGTGGAGGGCATCGATGTCGTGCTCATCGGACCCTACGATCTCTCTGCCAGCTTGGGGCGGATGGGGCAATTGGACGACCCCCTGGTCACGGGGGCGATCGATCATATCGCGGAGGCCTGTCGCAAGGCGGGTGTCCCCGTGGGCATTTTTGGCGTGACTCCAGAGGCGGTGAAACCGTTTCAGGAGCGCGGCTTTCGCTTTCTCGTTTCGGGCGTGGATACGCTTCTCCTGGGTCAGGCGGCAAAGCAACTTCTCGCGGAACTGCGGTGACCCACTCAACTGACTGATCCCATGTTTGGAGAAATTCTCTTTACCGGCGTGACCGTCATCGACTGCACGGGGGCCGATCCGTTTCCCGGTGAAGTCTTGGTGAAAGGCAATCGTATCGATCGTGTGGCCCAGGCGCCTCAGACCATCCCGCGCGGGGAGAACCTGGAAGTGGTCGATGGTCAGGGTACTGCGGTGCTCATGCCCGGCCTGATCGAGTCCCACGCCCACCTCAGTATCGACAACACCGCGGACTTGGCCGAGCTGGGGCGCATTCCTCCCGAGGAGCATACCTTGCTCACGATGCACAACGCGCGGCGTTATCTCGACCACGGAATCACGAGCTGCATCAGTGCCGCAGCGGCCAAACCGCGCCTGGATGTGGTCATTCGCAATGCGATCGATGCGGGTGAAATACCCGGACCGCGTCTCCTGGCGGCGACCCCTTGGTTGACCGTGACCGGCGGCTTGGGCGACCTCCGTACCTTGCACATGCCCCATGTGGAGTCGATGGCCCTGGTGGTCGACGGTCCCGATGCCTACCGGCAGGTGTCGCGCGAACTGATCCGCGAGGGTGTCGATATCATCAAACTGGTGGTCTCGGGAGATAGTTTTGTGCCTCACGCCGGATCGGAAACGACGGTCATGACCGATGCCGAGATGGCGGCGGCGGCGGAGACGGTTCGGGCCCATGGCAAGCGGATGAGCGCCCACGCGCGGAGTGCGGAGTCGGTCAAGCGCTGTGTGCGTCATGGTGTGAAAGTGATCTATCACGCGAACTTTGCCGACGAAGAGGCTCTGGACTTGCTGGAGGCGAATCGGGATTGGGTATTCGTGAGTCCGAATATCGGGTTCACCGCCATCGCCGCCTACGAGGGATCCGAGTGGTTCAGCGAAGAGCAGGTGGAGGCGTTGGGATTTCGTGAGGAACTCGAAGGGGCCAAGCAGTCGGCCGTGGAATTGAAGAAACGCGGCGTGAAATTGCTAGGCGGCGGCGACTACGGATTCGCCATGACTCCGCACGGTCAGAACGCGCGTGATCTGGATCACTTCGTCAACTACTTCGGATTCGATCCCATGGACGCGCTCCTGAGCATGACGAAGTACGGCGGGGAAGCGATGGATCTTCCCGATGCGGTGGGACAGATTGAGGAAGGATTCCTCGCCGATCTGCTCCTGGTCAGTCAGGATCCGCTAGTGGATTTCAAGATCCTGACAGAGACGGAAAACCTTCTCGCAGTGATGAAGGACGGCGTCTTTCACAAGCGGCCCGGCGGCGCGGCCTCAAACTAACGTTAGAGCGGATTCTTGTTGAGATTTTTGTCGATGGGTAGTGGATGGCGATCCGGTGAGCTTTCGCTGGGGGAAGCCTTACAACTTCCGCTACGGAGTGGCGCTACGAAGAACCTTTATCGGCTACGTTTGCCTAGCGAGGCCAGGTAGGCCACGACGTCGCGGATCTCGACTGCCGTGAGCACGCCAGCCATGGGGGGCATGGAGGAGACGGAGAGGCGTTGTTCGTCGGCAATGGCCGTTTTGTCAATCTTGATGCGGTCGCCGTTGAGCTGGGCGATGGTGTAGCTGCCGTCTTGGTCGCTCACCAGGGTTCCCGCGACGGGGTTGGTCTGATGTTTCAGGGCGAGGGAGATCATCGCGTAGCCCTCGGCGATCTGGGCGTTGGGGAGAACCAGGGACTCGAGGAGGGCCTCCTTGGAGAGCCGGGAGCCAACTTCAGCGAGATTGGGGCCTAACTGATGATCGGTGCTCTCGATGTTGTGGCAGCGGAGGCATTGCGCGCTTACATGTTGGTGAACGATCTCACGGCCGCGCTCGATGTCGCCACCTTCGAGAGCGGGGCGATGTTTGGCCAGCGGATCAGCCGGATCCTGAGAGTCCTCATATTTTTGCAGAAGTCTTGCCGTGTCGGCGTCTTTCTCTCGATGTTTGGTGGCGGCTTCGAGGACGTCGAGGTGAAGTGCGGGCGGCAGCTGCTTG
Source organism: Verrucomicrobiales bacterium (assembly GCA_028281705.1). Lineage (GTDB taxonomy): Bacteria > Verrucomicrobiota > Verrucomicrobiia > Verrucomicrobiales > DEV007 > JAACDM01. Next base: position 1,120 of record JANQJH010000177.1, on the reverse strand, counting down.
GCGAGGAGATCGGTTAACGCCTCTTGCAGAGGCGGGAGGGCACGTTCATCGCCAGTCTGCCCGAGTGCGTGATAGAGTGCTTGTTGTTCCGCGAGGGTGAGGCCGCCGAAATTGTCGAAGGCCGTTTGGAAAAAGCGATCCGGGTCGGCCTTGGCCAAGTGTTTTCGAACGGCGATGCGCAGAATGGGATGCTCGCTGGCGAGAGCGAGATCCACGGCGGCCGGGAGCTTGGGTGCGTTTTGCTCAGAGAGCAGTTGAAGGGCTTCGGCCCTGACTGCGGCTGGGCGTTCTTTGTCCATGGCCAGCTTGGTCACGAGTTCCGGGTCTACCTGAATGGCATATTTGACCGCCATTTCGGTGAGGCCGCGAAGGAGTTCGGGATCGGATGAGGCGATGAGTTTCTCCCAGATACTCGAGAGCAGCCGGCGACCAAAGTCGGGTGTTCTTGGACTCAGGGTACGGTGCCGGCTGGTGACGCGGTCGAGATAGGGATCGTCGTTCCAATGAGCGAGACAGAGGGCGGCCTCGAGGCGCAAGGGGGAGGGATGCGCGGGATTGAGGGCGTAGTCAGAGAGGCGCGCGGCCGAGGTCTCCGTGCCCAGGCGCAGGTTGGTGTTGAGCAGGCGGCGCACCAGGCCTTCGTCATGGTTTGTGAGAGGATCCTGTGCCAGGCGTGCGGCGAGGGCGGGCAGGGCCTGGGGAATGGAGAAATCGTCGTGAATGGCGCGTGCGGCTTCGAAGACGACGTCCGGTTCGGAATCCTGGAGAAAGGCGGCGATGGCCGGATCCTGACGCTTGCGCAGGGCGACGACGGCCGCAAGGCGCACGGCCTTGGAGGGGTGGGCGGCGAGGGATGGGGTTGCCTCCTGCGCGGCCAGGCCCATGGCTCCGGCATGGCGAAGGTAGGCGTCTTTCTCGTCGTTTTCCTCAAGCATGGTGACCAACGGCGTGAAGGCCGAAGCCGTGCCCAGGCGGCCCAGGGCGATGGCGGCGAAGAACTGCAGGCGGGGGTCGGAGTGCTGGCCCAGGGCTTCGATGAGCCGGGGCGCGGCGCTGTCTAACTTGAGAAAGCCGGCGAGCTTGGCGCATTGAGCGCGAATCTCGGCATCAGGATCGCTGA
>JANQJH010000128.1 GCA_028281705.1 Verrucomicrobiales bacterium | reverse complement strand
GAAGCTCCATGCTTGCCTAACATTACTATTATTTCTATAGTACAAGCGAAAAGTTCTAGTTTTTGCACTTTTTGAGTTCGAAAACGAGACTTTCACCCGATATAAATGATCGGATTGCAGAAACCTGAGAGCAGATCACCCCCCGTTCGCAACACCCGATGCGCTTCTCTCCACACCGGTCTCACATCCGGCACAAAGGAATTGGAGCAGGGGTGGAAAATGAGGTCGAAAGAAGCCTCTTCAAAAACCGAAAGATCCGCCATGTCCCCCTCCACCGTCGTGATTTCCAGTTGCTCGCGCTCGGCAACTCTCCGGTCCTGCTCGAGCTGCTTCGGCGAATTGTCCAGCACCGTGACCTTGGCGCCTGCCGCGGCCAAGACAGGTCCCTGCTGACCGCCGCCGCTCGCCAGACAGAGCACCTCGCAGCCCTGGAGATTCGGAAACCATTCCCCCGGAACTGGTTTCGCCGGCGTCAGCACGATGGAGAACTCGCCCCGCCGCGCCCGAGCGATCACTTCCGCCCCCACAGGAACGGTCCAGCGATCGTTCAAGTCCACCAGAGCATCCCACATTACTTGATTGTACTTTCGAATATTCTCCGGCTGTTCGTTCATGGTAGTTGCTCTTGGTCGCATCGATTCTTCAGACCATGGCACCCTATCCAATGTCCCTCCCTCCTCAACCCCTCGAAGGTTTCGCTCGTTGATCACGAGAACGGGAATCCTCCTCGCAGGGATTCTCACGCTTTTCGCAACCGAACACGCGACCGATGGGCGGACACGCGTGTCCGCACCACCTATTTCACCGTCACCCGGAGACGCCAATAACCGGCGACGCCCGGCGTCACGATCTCCACCGTCTCCACTTGATCGACGGTGTCGGCCACTTGGCTCTCTGCGACCACGTCGCTCCACGATTGCAGATCGTCGGACGACTCCAGTGCCCAGGTGATATCCGTGGCCCCGACGCGACGTGAGTGAGAGAGCACCACGCCACGATCGGCCTCGTATCGGATCGTGGGGGCGAGGGCATGATCTCCCCCGCCAAAGTCATCCACCCCGAAAGCGTAATAAAGCAATGCCGGCACGCCCTCCACGCCCGTTGGGGAGTCCATGGGCTGCGCCAGATCGTGATCCGCTAACCAATCATCCAGGTTGACGTCACTTTCTCCGGGATCCGGAGGCGTGGTGTCGCTCGAATTCGCCGCCCCCGGAGAGCCGCCAACTTCACCCGCGGACCAGTTGCCGGGATGCGCGATGCTTTCACCAGCGCCTCCCACGTAGACCAGGGAGTGCCCCGCGCCCTCGTTCCAAACGGGCCATGGTTCTCGATCATCATACCGCAGGGTATGGAGCAAGACGCCGTGACGGTCTCGCACACTCACGCGTTCCCCATTGCTATCCAGATTGCTCTCCTCCGCAAACACTCCCACTATTCGCAGGGGATCCACCTGGGGATAGCGCAACTTGAAGGCCTCTTCATTGGCCACGAGGACGGCGTGTTCGCCGGGAGCCAAAACGGAGTGCGGCGCATCGGCCACCACCGCCGTGACCCCTCGGGTGAACTGAACACCGGAGAGATCGATAGCGTGATCGGCCACATTCTTCAATTCGATAAACTCAAAGGAAGAGGCCTCATAGCCCGCGGCTTCCTCCGCCGGCGTGGCGGGGGCCGGTGCGTAGTGCAGCTCCGAGATGACGAGCAATGTCTTCTCGTCCGCGGGCGCCGCGAGATAGAAGTCCACTTCACTCAGGGGAGACCAGTCACCGTCGGGATCATGGACGCGCGCCATGATGGTGACCGCCTGATCGATCACCGGAGGCGACGCCGAATCATAGGGGATGGCCTCGGGATGCAACGACCCGTCGGGCAGACGCGGATCCGCGCCGTTCATCGTGTAGTGCACATCGCCGCTCACGGGATTGAAAATGGTGTCATTGAAAATCCGCATGGTCACCGTGGTTCCCTCGGAAACCACGCCGCCATGAGGCTTCAGCTTGGGAAAGGTGATCTTGCGCGGGATGAATCCGCGCGTGGCCAGTTGATCGAGCAAGACATCTGTCCGTCCGGGAAACCAGACTTCGTTCTCTTTATCCAACTGCTTCTGCCAGTTCCCCTCGCGAGTCTCCGGCGTGCTCACGTGGAGATCTCCCCAGCGAGCGCTCTCCCCGATGAGCGGTTGGTAGACGAGATCCGCGAGATCGTTCCAGGACTCGGCGGCCCCTTCCGGCGTCAGTTCTCCTCCATTGAAGAGATGCTTCACCACGCGATCGGCGAAGCGCAAATGATAGTCCGGATTGTCGTGCATCTCAGCGTTCAACAGGCTCGGCCCCAGGGCTGTCCGCTTGTTCGTGTTGTCCATCGTGAGACTCTGGGTGTTCAGGCCATTGAGCCCGGCCCGTTCCGAATCCCAGGCGAAGTACATCCAGCCGTTCCCCTGGGCGCCCTCCACTGGCGTTCGGCGCCGGCCATAACGCATGTTCTTGTGATCCCAGTCCTGATTGCCACTGTAGAAATTGATCAAGAGATAGTCGATCTGGTTGTCCACATCGACGTACTTGAGCAGCTCGTCATAGTTCTCTTGCACGGTGAGATCTTCTTTGGCCAGACTGTGCGTCAGGCGGTAGGCATCATCCGAGCCGTTAACCACGATGTCTTGAAAAGCCGGCGTGTCTTGCAAGGCATCCCAATCGTCTTCATCACCACCAAAATGTTCCGAGAGCAGACTGGCCTCAAACCGTTCGAACACGTGGTACATCCCCCAGTAGAGCCCATTGATGTAAACATGGGCGTAGATTTGGGATTGGTTAGGCTGCGCCATGCGCCGCTGGACTTCGCGATGCCACTGATCCCGAATGTACTGCGCCCGGAGGCGCACTCCGGGGTGGATCCAGGAATCGCCATTGTTGCTCCGCAGATTGATGCTATTGAACGTTTCCACCTCTGAATCCTCGAAGAGCCGGAAACGCATCTTGCCCGGCCCATAGTGCCTCCGGAAGATCACCCGCATGTTGTGTTTCACCCGGTTCGGACTGCGACTGGCATTGCCCTGCATCCGGATCCCCGCATTGGCTTGAACCGTCTGCCCATGGGGGAAGCCAAAGAACTCCACCGAGACCGGCCGCTCCCAGGCGTCTTCGACCCCGTCATTGACCAGGTCTTTCGCTTGGCTGTTGGTATAAATGCCATCCCGCGAGAAAAGATGATCGTTCTCCGTCACCAGGGAAATCGTCGGCGCTGAACGCAGGGCGGCGATGACTTCCTCTTCCGAATAAATGGGCCCCACGACCTCGGGATCCATCTCGTAATCTGAAGGCCGCGTCCCCCATCTCTCGGGAAAGCCTTCCGGCACGTCCGCCTGCCTCATCACATCCGCGAGAAAGAGGTAGGTCCGGGTCCGCAAAGCGCTGTCCTGCAGGCCTTTCTTTTTCGCCACGGCACGCACCACCGTGGTTTTCGAAATCTCAATCGGGCCCGTATAGGTCTCGCCGATGGGACCGGTGAAGAGCGTCCCAGGATCCGGCTCCCGATCATCCAGGGTGTACATGATCTCCGCGCCCTCCGTCGCCGTACTCAGGGAGAGGGTGAAGGCCTCCTCGTAAAAACCGTGCTCCACCGAGAACTGGACATCCTCGACAAATCCACTAACACCCGCACGATTCACGGAACCCGGGGTCGTGTTCAGCATGAAGACCCATTCGCCCGCGTCGTTGTAGCCATAGGACACCCCGCTCTCCTGCTCGGGAAAGCCCGGTGAAAAATCAGTCAAGGCGGTCACCCCATCCGGAGCGATCAAGGCCAGGCGCTCGCCGCCGCTTGAAATCTTGAAATTGGCATGCCATTCACCCTCAATCGACTCTCCGGAACCCGAGGCAAAGACCACGAGATAGCTGTCCGGATCCAGGGTGATCTGGGGAAAACGCCAAAACGACTCCGGCGTCTCAGGGGAAAAGTCCGTGCTGTCCGTCAGATAGTACCCCTCCAGATCGACACTCCCAGGGCCCGCATTGTAAATCTCGATCCAATCTTCGTGCGCTCCCGCCGCCGTGGTCAGGCCCGTGGCATTGGAGGCGAGGAATTCATTGATCCGAACCTCGGCACTGAGGCGTGCCAAAGTGATCAGGACGATGATAATGGTTAAACGGAGGGGGTTCATGGCGGTGGGCGGCTTGTTTGATGACCAACTATGATATAAAACAGGACCGCCGGTGAAATAAAAGCGTTTCCTTCCCAGTCCTTGTCTTCTGCGCTAGGAACAGGCATGGGAAGGCAGTTCACCTGGCAAATACTCCTCATTTTTTTCTCCATCGGCACCATGGCCGCCGTCTCGGCAGCCCCCCGCCCCAATGTGGTGCTCATCCTGGCCGACGACTTGGGTTTCTCCGATCTTGGCTGCTATGGCGGTGAGATCGCGACGCCCAATCTCGATCGCCTGGCGAGCCATGGGATGCGATTCTCACAGTTCTACAACACGGCACGCTGCTGGCCCACCCGTGCCGCCATCCTCACAGGCTATTATCCGCAACAAGTTCGTCGCGATGCCGTTCCCGGCGTCCGCAGCGGCGGCGGCGGCAAACGCCCGCCCTGGGCCGGGCTCCTGCCCCGGTATCTCAAATCCGCCGACTACCGGTCCTACCATTCCGGCAAATGGCACCTCGACGGCATGCCCATCGCCCAGGGCTTCGACCGCTCCTACTACCTCAAAGATCAAAGCCGTTTCTTCAATCCCAAGGTGCACCACAGGGACGATGAAAGACTTCCCCCCATCGAACTCGGGACGGGCTTTTACGGAACCACCGCCATTGTCGACCACACCGTGGCCTGTTTGCAAGAACACGCCGCCAAGTTCGCCCAACGCCCCTTCTTCCAATACCTCGCCTTCGCCGCGCCCCACTTTCCCTTGCACGCCTTGCCGGCCGATATTGAGATCTACGCCGATCGCTACAACGCCGGTTGGGACGTCATTCGGCAACAACGCTGGGAACGGCAATCCAAGGGTGGCTGGTTAGGCAGAGCCAGCCTCTCTCCGGTCGAACTCACGCAGGGCCCGCCTTATCACTTTCCCGAAGCGCTCGAGATTCTCGGTCCCGGAGAGGTCAATCGACCGCTTCCCTGGGATGCCCTCACCAAACCCCAGAGAGCCTTTCAATCGATGAAGATGACACTCCACGCCGCCATGATCGATCGCATGGACCAGGAAATCGGACGCGTTCTTCGGCAATTGGAGGCCATGGAAGCTCTGGAGAATACCCTCATCGTCTTTCTCTCTGACAATGGCGCCAGCGCGGAGATCATGGTCCGCGCCGACGGCCACGACCCGAAGGCCGCACCCGGATCCGCCGCCACCTATCTCTGCCTTGGACCGGGTTGGTCCACCACCTGCAACACGCCATTCAGAAAACACAAGACCTGGGTCCACGAGGGCGGGACCGCCACCCCGTTCATTGCTCATTGGCCCAAGGGCATCTCCTCCCGGGGAAGCACCACCGATCAAGTCGCCCATGTCATCGACCTCTTTCCCACCATCATGGAACTCGCGGGCGCTTCCGCGCCGGAGCCCGGGGAGGCCGCCGATGCCCCGCCGCAGCGTCCCGGTCACAGCCTGATTCCCACCTTTGGGGGAGCCGCTTCCCGCGATCGCGAGCTGTGGTGGCAGCACGAGGGAAACCGCGCATTCCGCCAGACGAATTGGAAAATCGTCGCCGCCAAAGGTGATCCCTGGGAACTCTATGATCTTGCGCAGGACCGCTCGGAAACCCGCGACCTCGCGCCACGGCATCCCGATCGAGTCGCTTCCCTCGCGGCCGCTTGGGAGAAACAATGGGAGGCCTTTCAACGGACGGCAGCGCAGGGGCCCGTCAATCCTTGAGGAAAGCGTCTCCGAAATCGAGAAATCCACTTCACAGAACGCGAGCGCCATTCCATCCTCCATCCATGTTCATTATCCGTCATCGTTGTTCCACCACCCTCGGACTCTTGCTCGCTCTTGCCGGCTCCGCCTTCACCGCGGCAGGCAACGATCATGAGGAGGCTTCCAAGCGAGCATGGTACAAGGGGAATACCCACACCCACTCGCTCTGGAGCGACGGCAATGATTTCCCTGACATGATCACTGACTGGTATGTCAAGGCGGGCTACGACTTCCTCGCCCTCTCCGATCACAATATTCTCAGTCGCGGCGAGAAATGGATGACGGTCAAGGAAATCCAAAAACGCCGGCAAACCCTGGGAAGGGATACCCTATCCAAGTACCTGGCCCGCTTCGGCGACGACTGGGTGGATACCCGCGGCGAGGGCGATCAGTTAGAAGTACGGCTCAAGACATTGGAGGAAGTACGGAGCGCCTTCGAAAAGCCGGGCGAGTTCATCCTCATGGAAGCGGAGGAGATCACGGACAAGTACGAGGAGCCGAAGCCGAAACCACCGGCCTCCGAAACCACCGAAACTGAGACCTCAAGCAAGGACGGCGCGGCCCCTCAAACAGCCAAAGAAGAGGAGACCGTCACCATCCAGATCCATATCAATGCGCTGAATCTGGAGGAACTGATTCCGCCACAGAAGGGTGATTCCGCGCGCGATACCATGCGCAACAATCTGGCCGCCGTGCGGGCTCAGGAGGAACGCACTGGGCGCCCCATGATCGCCCACCTCAACCACCCAAACTTTCAGTGGTCCATCAGCGCCGAGGATCTCGCCCACGTGGTGGAGGAGAATTATTTTGAGGTCTACAACGGCCACCCCTTCATCAATCACCTGGGCGACGAGACTAAGCCCAGCGACGAGCGTATCTGGGACATTGCCAACACCATCCGGCTGACGCAGCTCGACGCCCGGCCCCTCTTCGGACTCGCCACCGATGACTCGCATCAGTACCACGGCGGCGACGTTTCACCCGGCCGCGGCTGGGTCATGGTCCACGCGGAGGCCCTGGAATGCGACGCCCTCATACACGCCATGCGGGAAGGCGCTTTCTATGCCTCCAGCGGCGTGATCTTCAAGTCCATCGACTACGCTCAGGACGCCAAGGCCGTACGCTTCACCATCGACGCCCAACCCGGTGTGACCTACGAAACCGTGATCAACGGCACGCGTCGCTCCACGCCCGACCGCGTGGGTGAAGTCCTGGCCAAGATCGAAGGCGCCGAGGTTCACTACCCGCTCACCGGCGACGAACTCTATGTCCGCGCCACCGTGACCGCCTCCAAAGCCCACCCCAATCCCTCCTTCGAAGGGCAGCGGGAGCAGGCCTGGACCCAGCCAATCGGCTGGCAAACGAAGCGCTAAACTCTCCGCGCATCCCCCCGAGAAATCCCTGGACATCGGCCCAAGCGTTGGTTGGATGGCTCATATCTATTTCTCACATGAGCGACGACTCCAGCGCTGAAGCGCCCGTAACCAAGAAAGCCCCCAGCCGCAAGCGGACGACCACTCCCCGCAAGAAAGCTCGCAAGAAGGCCTCTCCCGCCGCAACCGCGGAAGCCCGTGAGGCATCCGCCCCCGTTGCCCCGGCGAACCCCGCCGCAGAGGCACCAGCGACGGTGCCCGCCGAACCTGCTTCCGTGGAGAACAACGGCGCGGCCAGACGGGAACCCAGCAATGCAGACGGTTCCTCGGCCAACGATTCCAGCAGCCGTCCCCGCCAGGGAGGTCGGCCCAAGAAGACTGCGGCGAAACAGACCGCCCAAACCCCTGCGGAAAATACCCCAAGGGAGTCGCCCAAAGCTCGCGAGGGAGCCAACCGCGGCGAGAAACCCGCCCCGAGTGAATCGGGCGACGGTGGTGCCTCGGCCAATCGGCGTTCCCGGAACCGGCGCGGACGCCAACGCGGCGAGGGGCGCCCGCAGCAACAGCAAGCGAACCGCCCGGAACCGCCCGTCGACTTCGACGAACTCCGGACCAAAGCGTGGCACATCTACTCCACCGAGGTGTGCGAAGAAGGCCTCCGCTACGTCGATGAGTCCGACGCCGTCAAGCTCGTGCGCCGGAGCTTCCGCATGGCGGAGATCTTCCTCCGCCACGAACAACAGATCGCCCAGAGTTCCCAAGCCCCCGCCTCGACCACCGGGAACGCTCCTTTATCACCGCAGGCACCGCAAACGCACCAGCGCCCCGGCGGAAACAGTCAGAGCGGGCCAGCCACTCCCGAGAAACCACCCGCACGCGACACCGCTACCAAGCCGGCCGCTGCAGCGAAGGTAGCTCCAGAGTCAACGCCGACACCTTCCTCCTCGGATTCCGAACCCGGTCCGGACGAGGCCGCCAGCAATGGAGAGGATTCGCCAGCTTCCAACAGTGCTGAACCATCCGAGAAGCTAGAGGGCCCGAAGGCGGAATCCTCTTCCTCCGAAGACGACATCGACGACGAGGTCATCGAACCCTCGACGATTCAGGTCGACTGACCAATCAATCGCACCTCGTCCGCGCTGGACAGCGGGCGGCAATCGCCGCCCGGCCACTCCACAATCAACTCGCCCTCCGGTCCGAGATCGATCGCCTGACCCACCTCAACCACCTGACCGGTCCGGACCCGGACGCGACGGCCCAAGAGGTAGTGGGCCTCGCGCAACTCGTCCAGCACGCCGTCAAACGCGTCCTCTGAAGCTCGCAGACACTCGGCCAATCCATCCAAGATCGTGCCGGCCAAGCGTTCCCGATCGATCCAGGTGCCGGTTTCAGCGCGCAACGAGGTGGCGAGGCCCTGCAAGTCCTCCGGAATTTCGCCCGCCGAGACGTTCACGTTGATCCCGATCCCAATCACGGCCAGCGCCTCGCCCGCGCCCCGCATTTCCGTCTCCACCAGGATCCCTGACACTTTCCGGTCGTTGACGTAGACATCATTGGGCCATTTGACCAGCGGCTGCGCCATGGCGATGCCGTCGAGGGCACGCTTCAAGGCCAAAGCCGTCACATGGGTCAAGCGGCCCCAGTAGCGGATGGGCCACCGTGGACGCACGGCGCAAGAAAAGAGAAGATTGCTTCCCGCGGGTCCGCTGAACCACGCATGCCCCCGCCGGCCGCGACCCGCGGTCTGCTCCTCGGCAAAGAGCACGGAACCCAGCATCCCCGCCTCGGCCTCATCCGCAGCAGGCAGGACATGCAGAACACCATCGTTGGTCGAATCCACTTCATCGACCACATGGATGTCCCAAGCATCCGCCGAGGCCATGCCATGCCTTATCCCATCGGGATCAAGCCTCATCACCGGCGTCAGGCAGATCGAGGAAATTCTGCAAGAGCACCTTCCCCTGATTCGTCAAAATCGATTCGGGATGAAACTGGACGCCGTGGATGGGAAACTGCTTGTGCTGCAGCCCCATGATCTCCTTCTCCGCCGTCTCCGCCGTGATGGTGAGATCATCGGGAAACGTCTCCCGCTTCACGATGAGTGAGTGGTAACGCGTGGCTTCAAAGGGAGAGGACAGGTTGGCAAAAATGCTCCCTCCCTCATGGAGAATGGGCGACGTCTTTCCATGCATGAGGCGCTCGGCCCGGACGACCTCGCCCCCAAACACATGGCCGATGCACTGGTGACCCAGACAGACACCGAGAAGCGGTGTCTTCTCCCCGAACTCGCGGACGACATCGCAGCTGATGCCGGCCTCCGCAGGCGTACACGGCCCCGGCGAAATGCAGATCTTGCCCGGCGCCAGGGCGCTGATCTCTTCCAGCGTGATTTCGTCATTGCGATAGACCTGCAAGTCGGCGCCCAACTCGCCAAAATACTGCACCAAGTTGTAGGTGAACGAATCGTAGTTATCAATGACTAACAACATCGCCTTCTTCGGATCCCTGTGAAAGTTTCTTCGCCCGCTCGATGGCGCGGATCATCCCCATCGCCTTGTTCACCGTCTCCTCATACTCGTTCTCCGGTACGGAATCCGCCACCACACCGGCGCCGGCCTGAACGTTGGCCTTGCCGTCGAGAAGCACGCAGGTGCGCAGGGCGATGCAGGAATCGAGATTGCCATCGAAGCCAAAATAACCGACCGCACCGGAATAGGCGCAGCGCTTGTTCTTCTCCATCTCATTGATGATCTGCATGGCCCTCACCTTGGGTGACCCCGAAACGGTTCCCGCGGGAAAGGTGGCCCGCATCACGTCATAGGCACTTCGACCCGGCTTGAGACGACCCACCACATTGGACACAATATGCATCACGTGGCTGTAACGCTCGATGATCATGAGATCGGTCACCTCGACACTCTCATATTCCGCAATCCGCCCGACGTCGTTGCGCGCCAGATCGACCAGCATGATATGCTCTGCGCATTCCTTGGGGTCGCCTAACAGATCCTTTTCCAGAGCCCGGTCTTCCTCTTCCGAGTTCCCGCGCCACCGCGTCCCAGCGATGGGACGGATCTCCACTTTCCCATCGATCGCCCGAACGTGCACTTCGGGCGAACTCCCCACGAGCGAAAAGCCACCGGGGAATTGGAGGCAAAACATGTAGGGCGAGGGATTCACGTGCCGCAGGGCCCGAAAGAGATCAATCGGCGGCTCCGTGTAGTCGACCGAAAACCGCTGGGAAGGCACCACCTGAAAAATATCCCCGGCCCGGATGTATTCCTTGGCCTTCTCCACCATGGCGCAGTACTCCGCCTTCGTCGTGTTGCTCGCGGTCTTCACCGGCACCGGCGAGGCATGGGTGATCACCGGTCGCGCATGCATCGGCTGGGACAGCTTGTCGATGATGGCCTCGATCCGCTTTCGAGCCGCGGCGTAGGCCTCATCCGCATCGCCAAACTCCGCCACGACCACATTGGCCACGACCTGAATGCGGCGGTGCCGGTGATCAAAGATGACCACGTCGTCCGCCACCATGAAGAGCATGTCCGGCACGCCGAGACCGTCCTCCGGCGGCTGGGGCACGGTGGGTTCAAAATAGCGCACGGCGTCATAGGCCAGGTAGCCCACGGCCCCACCGTAAAAGACCGGCAGCTCGTTCGCTTGGACCGGTCCAAAACCCGCCATCAGCTTCTCCAACTCGGCCAGGGGATCCCCCTCTGCCGTGGAACGCGTCGACGACCCCTTCCTCAGATCAGTTAGGGTGATCTCCTGTCCCCGGCTCTCGAACACCATCCGCGGCGAACTCCCGAGAAAGGAGTAACGCCCCGCATCCTCGCGCGTCTCGGCAGATTCCAAGAGGAAGGCATAGTCGCCATCGTTGATCTTCTGGAAGGCCGAAAGGGGCGTTTCATAATCGGCCGCCAACTCCGTATGCGTCGCCACCACACCGCCGGCCGCGAATTGCGCGGCGAAGGTTTCTCGATCGGGAATGAGAGGCGTCTCGGACACAGTCCGCCCAGTTTGGAGCGCGAATGCGCTTCTGCAAGCCATCACTTGGCAATCTTCCGAGGCCGGGCTTAGTTTCACCACCCCGGACCCATCATGTCGGATCCCACCACGCCAGACGAGGACCTACTCCCATCTAACATTGCCTTGGCCGCCCGCTGCGCCTCCTACCACGAAGCCCGCGACCACGGCCTGGTGATCCTCGCCATGAACCTACCCTACTGGCACATCGAGAATGCCGGGCGGCACGACCTCTATGTCGAGACCGATCGCCTTCCCAGTGTGGCCCACGAGCTGCACGCCTTTCGGGAGGAACAAGCCACCTGGAAACCCCACCAGGCCGATCAAGGGGTGCAGGATCACCCGGCCAGTTTCTACGTCCCCTACGTCGCCACGCTCCTCCTCATCGGTTCCTTTATACTGCAGAACGCCTACGCCCCCGGCTACACCGAGGCCGGCAGCATGGACGCCGTGGGCCTCTTCACCCGCGGCGAATGGTGGCGCCCGCTGACCGCCCTCTTTCTCCACGGCGACATCTCCCATCTCATGGGAAATCTGATCTTCGGCCTCTGGTACGGCACCCTGGTCAACCGCGGCCTCGGAACCGTCACCGGATGGGGGCTCATTCTTCTTAGCGGTGTGCTAGGGAACACCGTGGTTGGAGCCATCCACTTTCCCGATCCCCACCTCTCACTCGGCGCTTCCACGGCCGTCTTTGGCGCGCTCGGCCTCCTCGTCGCCGAAGGCCTGGTCCATCGCTGGCATCAGCGACTTGCCGCCCGCCTCGGTCCCATCCTCGTTCCCCTCGCCGCGGGCGGCGTGCTTCTCGGCTTGACCGGCGGGTTCGACGATCCGCAGACGGATAGCCTGGCCCATGCCTTCGGTTTCTTGACAGGAATCTTGTTAGGACTTGTCGCCGCCCTTCCCTGGCATGGGAAAAAGAACACTTAGTCAGTGACGCGCTTCGCTGGTGGTGTCAGGGTGGCCCCATGATTCGACAAATCGTCACCCATCCCGGGGGCGCCCACAAAGACGACTTTCTCGCCTGCAGCGTGCTGGTCCACCTCCATCAGGTGCCCATCCACCGCCGCGAACCCACGCGTGAAGACCTCGAGGATCCCACCACCTGCGTGGTGGACGTCGGCGGAATCCATGATCCGGCAAAGAAGAATTTCGATCACCATCAGTTTCCCCAAGATCAACCTCCGGTCTGCGCGCTCTCCCTCGTCCTGCAAGATCTCGGGCTCTACAACGACGCCAAACACTTTTGTGAATGGCTCGAACCCGCGGAGTGGCTCGACTGCCTCGGCCCGCAAGAGACTGCGGAAAAACTGGGAGCGCCCCGGGAGGTCATCAACCAACTGCTCTCCCCCATCGACGTCACCCTCATGAAACGTTTTGCCGCCGCCACCCAGTGGACCTTGAACGAGCCGCTCTGGCAAATCATGAACATGGTGGGCGAGGACCTCCTGGCCTACCTCCGAAGCCTCCGCAAGCGCCTCGAAGTCATCCGCCAGCGGGCAGAATGGTGGACCATCACCACGCCCAACGATTCCTTCGAGGCACTCTTTCTTCCCCGGGTCGAACCGGTGACGGGCGAACCCTCCTTCGGCCTCAACCGCTTCATCGAGGAAGCCGGCAAGCAAGACGACGTCATCGCCCTGGTCTACCCGGACCGGCGTGGATCCGGTTACGGACTGGGCCGTTTCAACGATAATCGCCGCATGGACTTCACCCGGGTCGAGTCCGAGAACGACGTCCACTTTGCCCACGGCCGCGGCTTCGTCGCCAAGACCTCGGCAACGAATCCGGCCCGCCTGCGAGAGCTTCTCGGGAGAGCCTACCTCTCTCGCGTGCCCTGTAGTTGATCCTCGAGCGCAGGGATCTGCCGTTACGTTAGGTTCGGCTAAGTCGCGTCCTTCTTCGCACCGGCATCAGACTGACAATAGGCCTTCGATCCCTCGAGAGGAAGGACGTTCTCCAGATCGACATCGTTCACCCGATGGTTCACGCCCCATGAAAAAATCCTCTCAAAGAGAGGAAACCAGCGCTCGTTTTCAACCATTCTCAGGAAATAGACCTCGTGTTCCTTTTCCTTGATGCCCATTTCATAGAGAATCTCATCATGCTTCTCAATCCCGAGCGCATGGAAGTAGTGCATCATCTTGAAGTACTCACACACATTGCCGCTCTCCAGTTTTCCGGCGAAAAAGTAGGGCATGAACCTCCCAATCACATAACAGCTCAAGCCGATCATTCTACCAATCAGCCAGTATTTCCCTTCCAGATAAGCCGAGACCGGCACCCCATACTCCTCCATGATCTCCCCCACCGCCCGCCGGTGATCCCATTCGTCCTCCTCGATCTGCTTGACCCGCGCCTTTTCTTCAGGATCCCGCAGAGAACCCGCATGCCCCTGATAGGCAAATGAAGCGGCGCGTTCAGCCGAATAGGCCAAGCGGAGTGATCGCACCAGTTTTGCGTGGTCCAGAGCCATCTTTCATCGACCTTAGAGGCGCCTCCCAACGGAGTCAATCTCCATGGATCCGCGGGATCTATCATCGTTCGAGACAGGTGATTCCCCTTGAACTACCGGCCTCAGCAGCTAGTTAGCAGGGCCCCTTTTTCGCTCCTCGATGCGCCGGCTTCAGATCCAGTTCTTCGTCTCCTATGCAGTCTTCGGCTGCATCGGCCCACTCCTGCCGGTCTACTTGAAGGAGGTCAAGGGCTTCACCGAGTTCCAGATCGGGATCAATCAGGCATTGACTAGCATCGCCACGATTCTCTCCCCCATTCTCATCACCTTGCTGGCCGATCTCCGGATCGACCCGCGACGCATTCTGGGGTGCTCCTTTCTCATCAGCAGCTCGGCCTTCTTCATGATCTCGACGACCACCGGCGTCGTCCCCGCTCTCCTTTTCTACACCCTGCACAGCCTGGCATTCATGCCGACCATCGCCCTGCAGGACGGCTATTACTTCTCCTTGGCGAACCGGGCCGGCAGGCGCGACATCAAGCCCTACCATCGCATCCGTGTCTGGGGCACCATCGGCTTCATCGTTCCCAGTCTCGCACTCTTCTTCCTCCTGGAGCGGAACCCCAATCTCACCATGGTCCTCTGGTGCGCCATGACCTGCTGCGCCCTCAGCGCGCTCCACGCCCAGAGACTGCCCCAGCTCAAGTCCCAGTCCGAAACGCACGGGGCGATCGAAGTCAAAGGCCGGCTCCCCTCCACTGAAGCCTTCGCCGCCCTCTTCGGCCCCAAGGGACGCTGGTTTCTCCTCGGCCTCTTCTTTGCCTTCAGCGCCTCCACCGCCTACCACACCTTCTTCCCCGTCTATCTGCGCACCCTGGTGCACATGAAATCCTCCACCATCGGGATCGTCATCAGCACCGGCGTGTTTCTCGAGATCTTTTACATCCTCGGTCTCGGCCGGCTCCGAAAACGCTTCGGCATGCGCGCCCTCATGGTCGCCGGGCTCTGTTCCATGGTCCTCCGCCTCACCCTCCTAGCCACCTTTCCCTCCGTCATCACCGCCCTGGCCACCCAGGTGCTGCACGGCCTCGAGATCTGCGCCGTCTACGTCCTCCCCGTGATGTTCCTCAACCAGCTCGCCACCGACCGCTTCCGCAACTCCATCCAGGGCGTCTACACCATGCTCGTCGTCGGCGGCTCCCGCATCGCCGGCGGCCTCATCGCGGGTCGCATCGCCCAGATCGACCTCCAACTCCTCTTCTACTGCGCCGCCGGTCTCGCCCTCACCGCCGTCAGCATCCTCCTGGCCAACTTCCGGCCGGAGGACAATCACGGCGACGGCCAAGGTCCCCTCGAACGCCAACCCGACCGCGGTTGATCCACGCCGGCAGGTTCTGAATGGGCACGAAATGAACTGGCGTCGAATATGAATATTCAGGCGGGATCGCTTTAACCAGGATCGGCTCGATCGACGGCAAGCTCTGCTTTTCTCGAGATTCTCCTTCCCGCGACCTTCCATCCGATCGATAGAAGAGATCAACTGACAACGGCGTACGAGTAGGTCGCCTTCAACAATCCAAATCGACACGCGCTATGGACAACCAAGCCTCCCTTCGCCGATCCGCGAAGCGCTTCGGGTACTGCTCGAAGAAGAACAAATTCCGGTTCCCCGCGGCCCCCGCATTACGCCGCCGCCACGGCCCATCTCGAATCTCGACCCATGGCGAACGGAGAGTTCCTCTGCCCCTCACATTGAAGCGCGAGCGCACTGGAAACTGCCTGCTCGCTGCCGTCTTGTTCGCTATGCCCCTGTGCCTTGCACACGCCACCCCGTCGGACAACCCGCTGCTAGAGACGTGGAACACGCCCTTTGAAACGCCCCCCTTTGATCGCATCGAAGCGGCGCACTTCGAACCGGCTTTCGATTGGGCCATGGAACGCCACCGCGCCGAGATCGAGGCCATCACGTCGAACTCGAGCACCCCGAGCTTCGAGAACACGATCACAGCACTGGAGAAAGCCGGGACGGATCTCGCACGCGTGCATCGCGCGTTCTCCGCACTCACTTCGTCGGCAACCAGCGACGACCTGCGGGCAATCGAGAGTCGCATGTCGCCGCGGCTGGCCGCGCACCGGGCAGCGATCAAGCTGGACGCCGCGCTCTTCGCCCGCGTCGACGCCCTCTTCGATGGCCGTGAGACACTGGGCCTCGACGCCGAGCAGTCGCGGGTCCTCGAGCGCACGCACACCGGTTTTGTGCGTGCCGGTGCCGAGCTCGAGGGAGAGGATCGCGAGCGCCTGGCCAAGATCATCGAAGAACTCGCCGGCCTCTACACGACCTTCAGTCAGAACGTGCAAAAGAGCGCAGAGGCCTTCACCCTGGTCCTGGAGAGCGAGTCGGACCGGGCCGGCCTTCCCGAGTTCGTGCTGAGCGCCGCCGCCCAGGCAGGCACCGAACGTGGCATGGACGGAAAGCACGTGATCACCCTGGCGCGCTCGTCCTTCGAGCCCTTCATGACCTTCAGCACGTGGCGCGATCTGCGTCAGACGTTGTTCCAAGGCTGGACCAACCGCGGCGACAACGACGACGAGTTCGACAACGAAGCGAACATTCGCAGCATCTTGCAACTGCGCCTGGAGTTCGCCAACCTCCTGGGCTTCGAGGACTTCTCCGCGTTCCGTACCGCGAACACCATGGCCGGCACGGCCAGCTCCGCCAAGGACCTCCTAAACGAGGTCTGGGCCGGTGCGGTGGCCAAAGCCAACGCCGAGGCCGCGCAGATCCGCGAGATCATGCGAAAAGAGGGGGCCTCACACGAACTCCGCGCCTGGGACTGGTGGTACTACGCCGAGAAGGCGCGTGCGGCACTCTATGCCCTCGACGAAGACGAAGTGAAAGCCTACCTGTCACTCGACAACGTTTTGCGCGCGCAGTTCGCGGTGGCCGGACGACTCTTCGGCGTGAGCTTCGCTGAACGCGGCGACATTCCGACCTACCATCCCGACGTGCGCGTATGGGAGATGAAGAGCGCAGCAGGCGAGCACCTGGGGCTGTTCTACGGCGACTACTTCGCACGGCAGGGCAAACGATCGGGCGCCTGGATGAGCGCGCTGCGCACGCAGCACCGGCTCGACGGCACCGTCACGCCGCTCATTATGAATAACTGCAACTATAACAAGCCCGCGCCGGGCAAGCCCGCGCTGATCACCTTGCGTGAGGCCGAGGTCATCTTCCACGAGTTTGGTCATGGCCTGCACGGGCTCCTTTCCAGCGTGACCTACCCGTCGATCGCGGGGACAGCGGTGGACTTCGACTTCGTGGAGTTCCCGGCGCAGATCTACGAGCACTGGATGCGCCAGCCCTCGGTGATCCAGGAGTTCGCGCTCCATCACGAAACCGGGGAGTCCATGCCGGCCGCGCTCCTCGAACGCCTGCGGGCGGCGGCCAATGCCAATGCCGGCTTCGACAATGTCGAGTTCATCGCATCCGCCTTCGTCGATCTGGCCTTCCATCGCATCACGGACCCCGAGGTGCTGGCCACCCTCGACGTGAACTCCTTCGAGGACGGTGTTCTGGCGCAAGCGCGTATTCCCAAGGCGATCGAGATGCGCCACCGCTCGCCGCACTTCCTGCATTCATTCGCGTCGGAACTCTACGCGAGCGGCTACTACACCTACATGTGGGCCGGTGTACTGGACAACGACGGTTTCGCGGCCTTCGAGGAGGCGGGAGACATCTACGACCCCGAGCTTGCGCGCAAGCTGCACGACTGGGTTTACTCGGCTGGCAATCGCCGCCCGGCGATGGAAGCCTACGTTGGGTTCCGCGGGCGAGAGCCGAGCACGGCGCCGCTCTTGCGCAACCGGGGGCTGAGTTCGGATTCGGCCCAGAACTGATTGGCGCGCGCGAGCGGGAGACCCAACGACCCTTTGAGAGAGAGGAAGGAGCACGCCCTCTTGAAACGACAATGTCCTCGACTGCCGATCTGAACAGAACGACGCTGGAGTCCTCTCGAGACCATCACGTGTGGGAGCAAAGGAGCCATTCCGATCGGGCCATTCCAAAACGTCTCTCCGGATCCGGCACTCCGAACGACGAGTATCGCTACTGAAGCAATGTTTAGCCAGCTAATGTTCAAATTGCGGTGGAAAATGAACATTCGGTGTTGCTAATGTTCAAATTTCAACGAAAAATGAACACCCAGAGGGCGATCTGATCATTCCGTGCACATTCGGTGAAGATGCCATTCGATCGAGAACAACCCTACAACGACCTGCCTCTACTCCCACCCCGAGTGGAGCTGGAGACGATTCCGGTCCTCAAAGAAGTCACCGCAGCCAGCCGCGCACTTGCCGAACTCAAAGGCCGCACCAGCACCCTGCCGAACCCGGCGATCTTGATCAACACCATCGCGCTTCAAGAAGCCAAGGCCTCATCAGAGATCGAAAACCTCTTTACGACCAACGACGAGCTCTACCGCGGTCTCAGTCTCGCCGACTTGGTGGTCTCGCCGCACGCCAAAGAAGTCCTTCACTACAACGACGCCCTGTGGAACGGGGCCCGCAGCCTCGCTCGCCGCCCTATATTTACAACCAACCTCTTCATCGAAATCGTCGAGACCATCAAGGGCACGAACATCGGCCTTCGCACGCAGCCTGGCACTAAAATTGCGAACGAAAGCACCGGTGAAATCGTCTACACACCACCCGAGGGCGAGGACATCATTCGCGAGAAACTGGCCAACCTCGAAGCCTTCTGCAACGAGACCAACGACGAACTCGATCCATTGGTAAAAATGGCAGTTCTCCACTACCAGTTCGAGGCCATCCATCCCTTCTACGATGGCAACGGCCGCGCCGGAAGGATTCTCTTCATTCTCTTCCTCCTTTTGAACAAACTCCTCGACCAGCCCATTCTCTATCTCAGCCGCTACATCATCGAAAAGAAAACCGACTACTACAAACTGTTACGAGGAGTCACTGAGAAAGGCCACTGGGAACCGTGGCTACTTTACGTTCTGGCCGCCGTGAAGACAACGGCACTCCAAACTTCCGAGAAGATTCTCGCCATCGAAACGCTGCTCCATGAGTTCACCGAGCGAAGCCGTGAAGAACTCTCTAGCCGTATGACCAAAGAACTGATCGAACTCCTCTTCGTGCGACCCTACTGTAAGATCAAGTTCGTCACCGATGCCGGGATCGCGAAACGGGCCACGGCCTCACGTTATCTTCACGGACTTGCAGAGAAAGGCTTTGTCACGGCGCAAAAGGCCGGCACCGAGATTCTTTTTATCAACCACCGCCTCCTCAGCCTTCTGAGCGGCTGACTCAGAATCCGACGAATATCCTCGGGCTAGGCTACTCTCGTTATGGACCTATCTATCTATCTATCTTTCACACACCGGATCGGAGGAGAACCGCACGTCGCACCCAGGTGGCTTGCGCAAAAGACGAAGTGTCAGAATGCCCTCCGCCTAGTTAGCACCCCAACCCTGCGGCTCTCATCCCGGAAATAACGAAGGGACTAAAGTCCCTGCCACTTTCTTGGAATGTGGGAGGGACTTCAGTCCCTCG
>JANQJH010000151.1 GCA_028281705.1 Verrucomicrobiales bacterium | reverse complement strand
GCCCATTTGAATTGGATGTGCCCATTTGAATTGGATGTGCCCATTTGAATTGGATGTGCCCATTTGAATTGGATGTGCCCATTTGAATTGGATGCCAATGCATAACTACTTTGTAGCGGCGTCCTTAAAAAAGGCAGGAGATGTAAAGAACGCGATGAACGATTCCCTCCATTTTGCCGCGCTTGCTCTAGCGAGCTTCGTAGGCGGCTATCAATTAAGTGATCTAATCTGGGATCGACCCGAAATACAGACCACGCAGCCGTTACAGTATCAATTCGATCCGCTTACGGAGTCGCGAGAAAGCAGCCTTGACGAAGCACTTGAGGCAGACGAATTAAGTGTGTTCGCCCGCCTAACGCGGCAGATTCAATGGATGAGTTCTATTTCTAACAATGAACTCGCTGCAGTTTATAATCGTATTGAGGCGACTGGTGACGACCGATTCCTCCATTTATTGCGGCTGTATTGGGCCGAGCGTGATCCGGACGGTGCTATAGACTATATCCGTCACCATTTAGACAGCAACGAGGATTTTGGTGAGTTGGTGTTGACGAAGCTCGCCTTTCGCGATCCGCAAAAGGCAGTCGCAAGCGCAAAAAAAATTGGCCACACCGGATTGCTGAGTGATGCAAATCGCAGCTTTCTTGCCCGACATGACCGTCGAAAGGTTAAGGCGGATCTCCTGAAATCGGAAAGAAAGCCAACATTCATTGCTACGATATTCGAGGCGATGGCACTTCAGAACGTTGAGAGTGCAGCGGCTCAGGCTTTACAGTTGCGGGACCGTGATGCTCGCCGGCAGGCCGTTCGAGGTGTCGGCAAAAAATGGGCCGCCTCCGATCCCAAGTCTGCACTGGCGTGGGCCGATGGTCTGGAGCGAGCAAGCCTACGGGACGAAGCGCGACGGGCAGTGCTAATGCAGTGGATTGCGGACGAACCGGAAACTGCGGCGCGGCACGTGTTATCTCTACCTCAGTCTATCGAGACGACGTTGGTTTATGAGAAGCTTGCGTCGGAATGGGCCAAAGTGTCCCCAGAAGATTCCATCGCCTGGATCAGACAACACACATCGGGAGAAACTCAATCAGAGGTGTTGATGTCAGCATTCAGTGAGATTCCGGATCCCGGAGCTACAGCGCAGTTACTGGTCGCACATGAGCTCTCTGAACTCCATCCTAAATTGTTCGATAGTCTCGTGACGCGTTGGGCAGGAGAAAGTCCTCAAATGGCGCTTACTTGGAGCGAAAATCTGGCGGGGCACGAGCGGGACGTTGCGGTTGGTGCAGCGCTAAGCGGAGTTGCAATTGACAATCCCGAAGTGGCGCTTGCATATCTCTCCGATCTCTCTGACAACGATGCCATTGCGACTGCCCATGTTGGGGGTGTTGCGGAAGGACTCATGGAGAGAGATCTTGTAGCGGGACTTGGGCTCTTGAATGAGTATCGCGAAGGCATGAGCGATCAGGAGTACAATGGACTCGCTACCCGTTTGCTATCCGAGGCTTCGAAGGACAATCCAGAATTGGCTTCGACGCTGCTTGATGAATTGGGAATCTTGGAACCCATAGCAGAGTCACACCGCACTCGGATGGCTATTAATCAAATCACGAATAACTGGGTTGGCGTCGACCGGGCCGCAGCGGAGACATGGGTGGAAAACCTGCCACCCGGTTTTGCACGAGAACAAGGAGCGGACGCACTATCAAGATATCTGGTGTCCATTGATCCCGTGCAGGCTTTTAACTGGGCAAACCTTATTTCGGATTTCAGGCAGCGCACCAATCTGGTAAGCAATCTATTCGGAGATCTTCCGAAGACGGCGGATGTGCCAAAGTTGTTGGCCGCTTCGTCTCTATCAGATACAGACAAAACGCATCTGCAAAAAGATCTTAGAATGCATGGCCACCTGCCTCGGTAACAAATGAATTCCACGCGAACCCTCCTAATCGTCTTATCCGCTGGGCTTCTAGCAGGCATTGTAACACGCCATCGGCTAGCGATAACGAGCAGCTTCACGAGGCACCTTACTGCCGAAGAATCCGCCGTCAACACACAGAGCATTCTGCGAGATTTCAGGGAATGGCCTCCCGCCACTTCTATTGAAGACGCTTTGCGTCGACGACCCGTCTCTCAACAGCTCTTGGGCATTTGCGATCTTATAGATCGAACCTCATCAGACGGTCTAGCGTCACTGCCAAAGGAGATCATGGCGTTGCAGAACTCAGCGCTCAGACTTGCTATAACTCAGATCCTGTTCGCGAAATGGATTGAGATAGACGTTGATGGCGGTTTCCGATTCGTAGAAAGCCTTGAAGTCGGTAAGCCAAAACATGATGAATTACTTAGTATTTTTTTTGCGACTTGGGCGGAAATTGACTTCGCTGCAGCGCGCACAGCCACGACCGCATTGAACCCCAGTGTTCGCAGATTGGCTCTCGCGGCGATGAGCCAATCTGTGGATTCTACCAATCCAAGAGCTTCTCTGATCCTCTCCCTAAATGCTTCGATCTTGGAAGAAAATGTGGCGAAGCTTTGGGACCAGATAGCCACTCTCGATGAGAATTCTGCAGCCAAATTGCTCAGCTCTGCCGTATCAAGGAGTGTTCCGAATGATGTCGTCAATGAAATCGTCGGGCAATTGGCCCGATTAAAGATTGAGGAAGATCCTGATGAAGCAATCAACTGGGCTCAGTTATTTGTACAGCCCTCATTGCGCTCCTCTGCATTAGCAGCGGTATTTGGGGCACTGGCTGAAAGGTCGCCCGACGAGGCTACTGCACGCCTAAACCAGATTCCCAATTGGCAAGGCGATAGCAATTTAGTCCGAGAAATCGCAATGGCAATGCTCAAGACGAATCCACAGGGAGCCACGGAATGGGCCAATAAGTCTCATGCAGGACTTGGTCGATTCGAGCTCTTGAGGGATCTGGCAACCAAAGGGGCGCAATTGGATCCTGTCTATGCGGCCAAAATCTCCGAATGGGCAGCCTTGACGACCGACATGCCATTCATAGAGTTCGCACCTATTGCAGGGCGATTTGCCGACTATGACCCAGACGGGGCCTTAGAGTGGTTCAATCGAATGCATCCGCGAGCTCATGCTGACGTCAAAGCGGTGGGTTCAGCCATTGGGCAACGGTGGGCCGAACGAAACATAAACGAAGCCATCGCTCAGCTCGAATATCTACGAACAGCGGAAAAGCAACGGGGATTTGCGGGGGGAATTGCCGAGGTACTGGGAGAATCCAATGCTGCCCGCGGGTGGGATTGGATAGATTCTCTTGATGAAGATCTCCAATCCGCGGCCATTTCTGGTTTGGTGCGTGGTCAGTTGAGAGATACTCCCCACGAGGCGGCCAAGGCCATCTTATCGGTGGAAGAAAGCCCTCTGAAAGATCAAGCACTGCATACCTTATCATCAGCCTGGTCTGAAGCGGATCCGGCATCTGCTGCCGATTGGTTTGGCGAACAGCCAGGCATCGAGAACATGAATAAGGTAGTGAATGAAATCGTGAAGCAATGGAGCTACGTTGATCCCATGGCCGCTTCAGAATGGTTGCGCGACCTTCCTGAGGGCACAGCGCGAGATAGCGGGGCAGTTACACTCGCAAAAGACTTCATCGGCATTGACCCTCAAACAGCGATGGAGTGGGCCGTTTCCATCAATGATTCCAAGATGAGAGAAACTCTTGTTCCTCGGTTGGCCTATTTGTGGGCTCGGACGAATCAGAACGAGGCTTTGGATTTTTCTCTTAATCTAGGCCTTACTGAAATCGAACAAGAAAAGCTTATTATGCTAATAGAAACCAATGGGGGTCCTATTCATTAATCAAATCAACAATGACTTTCTTATCAGTATTGGCATGATGATAGCCTAAATATGATTGCGTTAGCCCATGAAACTTTCAATAGTGGTTCCTGTTTACAATGAGATGCACTTCGTTGGCGAAGCGCTGAGGCAGGTTATTTCTCAGCGCGTAGATGGCATTGATGAAAGCGAGATTATCGTCATTAACGATGGATCGACGGACGGCACTGCATCAGCATTAGAAACATTAACAACCTCTCACAAGAAAAAAATCCGCATTGTCAATCATCGCAAGAATCCTCACCTTTTGGTCCAATATGCTAACAAATCTGAATCTGACCGACATGGAAACCGGCTATAAGGTTTTTCGGAAGGAGGTCCTGGATCAGATCGCCATTGAGGAGGACAGGTTCGGAATTGAACCAGAACTAACCGCTAAGATTGCTCAGCTACGACTTCGGATTTATGAAGTTGGAATCGGGTACAATGGACGAACGTACCAGCAGGGAAAGAAGATCACATGGAAGGATGGCGCAAGTGCGATCTGGACGACAGCCAAGTATTGGTTAGAGACCAGAAATCGCCGGACTCGTAATTCAACGGTGGATGCCCAGGAAGGTCGAGAAGTTTCTTTGCGCGAGTCAGGTCACCACAGCAATCAGCTCTCTGAGATTTAGCGGGCCCAGTTGTTTTGGTCCGCTAGAACAAGACAAAGAAACTAAACACCAAAAAATGACATTATGAAAATAGATAGACTAAAATGTGTATTAACGTCGTGCTCCGTATCATTCCTGGTATTGATGGCTTTACGGCCAGTAACTGAGGCGACTTTCGAAATAGAGAGCTTTGACGTTTGCTCCGAACAGAGCGGCACCTTTCATCAGACCGCCTACGCTGGCTTCCACATTGCGTTTGCTGAAGTACAGACTTTTTGCATGGTTGACACAACACATGAGTTCTCTAACTCTAAATGGGTAGCAGGAGGCAACGGCAGCGATGGCCCGTCCGATAATTTCTGGATGGAGCCTGCCCCCTAAATTGTTACCGTCCTGCATTGCATATTGTGCCGCTGTCCGGCTTGCATGACTGGTATTGTGAAATCTACTGCTGCCTGGAAGGCACACCAGGCAGCACATAGTCCAACCATCAAATCGAAAAGGATCGTTGGAGGGGGGAGAATGACTCTATAACCGCACAACGAGGGGCACGCTCCTTCGCAGGGCGCCTTCAAACCAAGGCCCCAAAAGCACTGATCTGAGGCTCAAGGAGGAACTCTAACACGAAGCGATAGAGGCGACAGGCCTCCGATGGACGATGCACATCATGGTCGTTCTGAGAGCGATTCTCTACCGCTTGAGGAAGCAGTTGGCAACCTTTTTCGAGATTCGGTCATTGGAAAACGAATTAGATTTCTGTTAGAGCAAAAAGCACTGTCGCGTAGTCGATCCAACGTGACTAGGGCCAGTCTGGAACTTTCTATGATCGCCACGCTCTCGCTAATCGGTCAACGGGATCTCCAGGAAGAAAACGATGACGACCCGGCTAATTCTCAATGGCTATCTCTGCGGGCCCTGCGCCTCCGCGCGAGTTTTCCCGCCTAGGACTTCCGCATCGGGAGGGCATTAGATCAGCTCCGTATGGACTTCCTCAAAGTCCGGGGGGGCAGAAGCGCGATCTCAGGTATAAATTTGAGAAGCGAGGACGGGGACACTGTATCTATCCTATCCAAAGCAGAACGGAAATCTCTAAGATCCTCAATAGGCGCTAATACAAGAAGAAGCGGCATCGAATTGAGAACGCGTTCAGCGATTGAAGGAGAACGGAGCAATTGCCATCATGTATGAGAAACATCGCGAAAAATTTCTTGGAATCGTCACACTGGGCGCCATACTAGCATGGCTCTAGCCAGTTCTAAAACGCACCCTAGTAATGGCGCTGGATCTTCATGTTACCAAAAAACATCAAAAGGGTGCAATCCCCGCTCCAAAGAGTGAAAACAGATCATGCAAGATAGCAGCCCGTCTGATTCTTCGCAAAGCGCGACTGACCTTCCAGCAAAGATGCACTGGCGATATCACGCCGTGGCTGCGCTCATCTACCTCATTCTAGCGCTCGCCGTCACGTGGCCACTAGCAAAGAATCTCAACTCCCACGTGACGCCAGGGGAGCAGTCCATCGTCATGGTGAGTCAACTGAATTTGTGGACCCTGGCCTGGAATCACCACTGGATGCGGGCACCTCTGCAAACCGCCTACTGGGATTCGAACAATTTCTATCCCCACCGTTATGCCCTAGCCTATTCAGAGCCGCAATTCTTGACCTCCCTGATTACCTTGCCGCTCGCCCTCGTAGGGGTCGAACTC
Organism: Verrucomicrobiales bacterium; assembly: GCA_028281705.1. Taxonomy (GTDB): domain Bacteria; phylum Verrucomicrobiota; class Verrucomicrobiia; order Verrucomicrobiales; family DEV007; genus JAACDM01. Next base: position 42,687 of record JANQJH010000151.1, on the reverse strand, counting down.
GTGACACTCTACAATCTGGTGTTCTTGCTCTTCTTTTTCAGCTCCGGCTGGGCGGTCTATCTCTTGGCGGAGCATTTGCTCTCACAAGGGGGCCGGTCTTCCAGGATGGAAACTCACGCGGCGGCCTTTCTCGCCGGACTTCTTTTTCTCTTCAATCCCTACATGTTCAAGGAACTCGGGGTGCTTCAACTCTATGCCTTCCCCTTTCCGCCGCTCACCCTTCTCTTCATGCTGCGATTCATGGACAGATTTCTCTGGAGAGACGCGATCATGACGGGCCTTTGCTACCTCATGTGTTGGAATAGCTGCGCCTACTACGGCATCTTCTTGACCGTCTTTGCGATGGTTTTTGGGATCTTCTGTTGGAAACGATGGTGGAACGCCAAGCAAGCCCTCATTCGCGGGGGCGCCGTATCAGCGTGCGTCTTATTACTGATGTGGCCGCTCGCACAAGGGATGCTGGCACCAAAGCAGTCCCTTTCCTTTGAACGCCCCAAAGCCGTCGTTGAAACCTTGTCCGCCATGTTGGGCACCTACCTAAGACCACCATCCAACAATTGGTTTTATCACGATTTCCTGCAGTGGAGCGGAGGCTCGGCAGAAACTAGCTGTTTTGTTGGAGGAATCCTCCTCACCTTTGGCATCCTTGGGGCGATTTTGTTGAAGCGCGGCCTGAAGCATCAGCGAATTGACTCACCCGCACTCGCGTTTGGCTCAGGCGTGGAACGTTATTTCATCTGGATGGCACTCTTGGCGTTCATCCTTTCGCTCGGCCTCGCGCTGGCGCCCACGAGTCCCGTTGGGTTAGGCGTCTATAGCATCGTCTACTGGCTGTCGCCCTACAACCTGCTTTACGAGTTCTTTCCCGGGTATTCATCCATTCGCTCACCTTACCGGTTTAGCATCTTTCTGGCCATGTTCCTCGCTCTCACGGCAGGGCATGCAATCAAGTGCCTTCTAAATCGAGTCCCTTGGAGAAGCGGGCGCGTTCTCTGCTTTGGAGCCATCGGGCTTCTCGCCCTCATTGAACTCTGGCCCAGCAACGTGCGCCTCTATGATATCCGCAACGACCTCGCGCCGAACTCCAAGTTGTATGCATTCCTCGCAGAACAGGAGAGGGGCGCCGTATTGGAGTTGCCCAATTTCCAATCGCGGGCGCGTCCCGCACGCGATGCGAGCTACATGCTCGCAAGTGTCCAGCACTGGCAGCCTCTGATCAACGGCTATTCCGGTTTTCATCCTCGTGCCTACGCCCAACTAGAGGCCGCCTGCCAATGGGAAGACTCCCCGGAACGCCTTGAGCAGGCGATCAATGCTTTTTCCCCCAGTTACATCATGGTCCATTGGAATGAGGTCAGCGAAAAACGTGCGCCGATCTGGAAGGAAGCCATTGGGCGCAGCTACGCAGAGACCCTCTCTGAAGGCGACTCGATACTCTATCAAGCAAGGAAGCCAGAAAGAAGTGCTCTTGCTCAGCTGTCTCTAACCAAGGCGGATATATTCACCAATGAAGATCAACCTGAATCGCTTTCCCTCATCCTTGGGTTGTCCGCTGCCGATCAGATGATCCTTTCGACGCCTTGGGATCAGCCCGTCGAATTGACAATCAATTGGTATCAAGCTTCGACTGAACTTCAATCTGATCCAGACGTGACCAGCTCTTACACCTACAAAAACAGTGTCCTCATCGGCGAACGTGCCTCTGTTCCTTTTGCGGTCGAGTCACCTGGATATGGAACTTATCGGATTGAGATGATTTTGAAAATCGGCAAATACCGCAATCAGCTCAAGGGATTGTGTACCATCCGCGAAAACGGATTTGTGACCTTCAACCAAGCCTCCAAAGAATGAAAGCAATCCCGGATGCACTGTCGATGAGCTTGACGGTCGTGATCGGCATCGGCATCGCGTTTCTCGCATTTCAAGAATTTGACCGTCGAAACCGAGAAGCTCGCTCATTCAAACGATTCGCGGAGAGGACGACACTGCTCGATCGATTAAATTATCTCTCGCCGAAAGCGCTTGGTGTCCAATGGAACGATGGTGACGTGTCTCAATATTCACTTGAAGCCGGAAGCCGAACAGCAATCAACGTCGAATATGGAATTCACAAAAACCTACCCGATGACGCTGGGAGGACCTGGCTCACCGCGACGAACGGTGAAAAGGTCGGTCCGAATCCGCTCAAGCTCTGGCGCCTATTGGCTGAAGACGATCCCGCAATGACGTCACACGAGATGGCGATTCTCGAGGCACCTGGTCTGATGACGTATCCGTTTCGGAATCGCCAGAAGCGGAGAGAGGTTATTGTGGAGGACCAAGGAAAAGAGCCAATGATGATCGATTCCAAAGAGATTGAAACGACTCACGCTTTTGTCTTTGTGAAATCTTCAGATCAGAGACTGCGTCCATTTCTCGAGATCTGGTATGCGGCGGAGGTATCGCCTCTGGGAATCGTCCAAGCCCGCTGGAACGGTGCCTCTATTCGCTTGTCAACCCACTCAAAATCCACCGAAGCCGCCAAGGCTTCAGCCATTTCCATCATCAACCAGGCGCCCATTGCCACCACGTCATGTACACGGTGCCACGAGAATCAGGGGGTAGGCGTTGGATCACCCTCGCCTCGTGCGATCACAGGAAGAGTTTTGCAATTTCCAGAAGTGCTCTATCATTGGAAGCAAGCGGGTGTGGACATCGGAGACGAAATAGACGTTCGTTTACCTCGCAATTCGATCGGTAAAGTGAAATTCTCAAGTAAAGAGGGAAGTGTTTACATCTCCCCCAATCGCTTTGGGCAAGTCCGCGTTCGGCGTCCTCTAGATGACGCTCCGTTTGAAATCTCCGCCGAGACGCCCTTGGCAGTGTTACTGGAAACTCTTGAACCCAAAGGCCAATGATCAACGATCAGGAATCGCGCAGCAGCGATTTCCGCGACTACCGTATGAATACGGCAAGTCGAGCAGCTCTCGAACTCGAGAGCACCGTTTGAGCGGGAAGATCGTGGAATCCCACCTGAAGCTTCCCATCCTCATCAGATTGGAACCGGAATTCGGATTCGCCAATTTCAAGGTGCAGCCACGCCCAAGGAGCAAAGGCCCCGGAAGAATTCTCGAGCTGAATCTCAACTGATTGGGATTCCGAGAAAAGGCGCTCGCTGATTTGACCTACCGTCGTCGGGAGATCAAAAGACTCCTGGCGCTCCGAGCCACATCCCGTGAGGCCCAAAACCGAGGCCACTGGAATCCATAGAACTCGGCAAGCCGTCAAAATCTCTCTAGCGCGCATCTCGGGTTTCCATGGTGGACGCACAAAAAATGCCGGAATCGGCAGCGGTCGATTTCCCGCCGTTGATCTTCAACGGATCGCTTCGAAGAATTCGGCATTTAAAAAAATACTTTGAGATGACCCAGAGAGCACGAACGCCGTCCTTCCACCCAATCTTTTTTCCTTCATCGTAAGTGCGCCCGTGATAGCCAATGCCAACCTCGTAAATACGGGCACCCAAGCTAGCGACCTTGGCGGTGATCTCAGGCTCAACACCGAAGCGCTCTTCCTTGATCTCCAAGGCATCGACCACTTCCTTCCGGAACACCTTATAGCCAGTCTCCATATCGGTTAGGTTCAGGTTTGTCAGCATGTTGGACCACAGCGTCAGCAGGCGGTTCCCCATCATGTGCCAAAAGAAGATGACCCGTTTCTCCGAAGACCCCATAAACCTAGATCCGTAAACCACATCGGCTTGTCCGTTCACAATCGGACGTAGAAGTCGCCCATAGTCGCGAGGATGATATTCAAAATCTCCATCCTGAACCAAGATGATATCACCGACGGCTTCCTTGAACCCTGTCCTCAGGGCAGCGCCTTTGCCACAATTTCGATCGTGTCTCAGAACACGCACCACGGGAAAATGCTTTTCCGCTAGATTTTTGGCGATCTGCGGCGTGCCATCCGTCGAGGCGTCATCGACGATAATGATCTCTCTTTCAGCAACACCGTCTACTGGTTGGGCAACAGCCAGCTCGACGGTTCGCTCAATGAAGACACCTTCGTTGTATACGGGAATGACGATAGAAAGTTTCATGGCAGTGACGAAAATCTAAGAGCAAAAGGGGACCGACTCCAAACCCCGGCATCGCTCAGCGTCTCCACTGAGCGATGCCGGGAAGATCGGTGTTGCCTGCGCAGAAAGATGAAGAGCGGGCTTCACGCCCTCCACAACCCTCCCTCTGCGATCGGAATTCTTACTTTACAAATAGCTTGTGAATGGACCTTCAATGATTGGTTGGGAAAGAGCCGCCCCAGGATTTGGGTTCCAATCTCGGTTCGCCTCCTGGTGATCAAGAGTGCAGTGAATTCCATCGTCGGAGAGTGTATCATGAACGTAGGCTGTGTGCCCCGCACTCACGAAGGTTACTGTGTTCGAGACGACGACGCCCCCTAAGTTTCCGCAGGAACTATTGCTGACTTCAACTTTGAGTCCTTTCGCAACCATCATCGCTGAAAACACACAGACAATGGTGCTCGTCAGCGTCTTGAAGTATTGATTCCTTTTCATAGAGCTACTTCAATCTGACCTTGTTAGTCGGTCCAATAGGCGGTGAACGGACCTTCAATGAAGAATTCAAAAGTACCCGCTCTGGTTACCGGATCCCATGTTCGATTAGATTCCGAGTGGTTTTCACTACAATCGCCGATTTCGTTGAGCGCATCATGCACCCAGGCTGTATCTCCGGCACTGACAAGAGTAACCCGAGTCCCCGTAGCAGTAGGACCAAGGTTGCCGCACGTGCTACCGCTAATTTCCACTCGAATTCCCTCTGCGACCATCATTGCCGCAAAGACACAGATCGCGGTATTTACCAGTATCTTAATATGACCTCCTATTTTCATCGTTTTAGTTGTTATGGTTTTGGTTTGGTTTCGTCAGTACATCCAAGTGCCACTGACAGATCGAATTGATCCGGATCAGGAACAGACTTTCATATCTATGGGACTGGCAAACTCACTCCTCATTGGCTCCACCAATGGGTATACGGACCTTCCCCTAGATCCTGACACGACAAAGTACTCGTCCACGTCCAGTCACGGTCTGCCTCTGCATGAAAAGTACCACAAGTCCCGCCATCGTTTTCTAGAGCTTCATGCAAGTGTACGTGTGTACCCGGCGTCACTATCGTATAATAGGAATAGAAGAAGCATAAGGATGGATCCCATGGACAATCAAATGTGCCAGACCCAAGGGGAAAATTGAATTTCAGCCCACTGGCGACCATCAAGGTGACGAACGTGAAGGAGATGGCCGTGATGACGGTTCTAATAATGTTTTTTGTCCTCATTTTTATGGTTCGTGTCTTCTTGGTTACTTGTTTTTTGAAATGCGCTATGAATCGTCAATCAGATAGGCAGTAGGAACGCGGCACTCGACCACACCCACACCCAAGAGCAGCGCATCAGTCCAGAGAACTGAGGGTATCATTGGCTCCACCAATGGGTATACGGACCCTCCCCCAAATCCTCACATGACCCATTACTCGTCCACGTCCAATCGCGGTCTGCCTCTGAATGGAAAGTGCCACAAGTCCCACCGTTTTCTAGAGCTTCATGTAAGTGGACGTGTGTACCTGGTGTCACAATCGTATAATAGGCATCCCAAACGCATATAAACGGATCAAACGGACAAAGAAAATTGTTAGAACCGACGATGAAATTGAATCTCAGTCCACTTGCCACCATCAAGGTGACGAACGTGAAAGTGATGGCGGTGATGGCAGTCTTAATAATGTTTTTTGTTTTCATTTTTATGGTTCGTGTCTTCTTGGTTACTTGTTTTTGAAATGCGCTATGAATCGCCAATCGGATAGGCAGTAGGGATCCCGGTACTCGATCACACTCAAGATCAGTATATCAGTCAAGAGAACCGAGCAGTCTCATTGGCTCCACCAATGGGTATACGGACCCTCCCCCAAATCCTGACATAACCAATTACTCGTCCACGCCCAATCGCGGTCTGCCTCTGAATGGAAAGTGCCACAAGTCCCGCCGTTTTCTAGAGCTTCATGTAAGTGTACATGTGTACCTGGTGTCACAATCGTATAATAGGAATCCCAAATGCATATAAACGGATCAAACGGACAAAGAAAATTGTCAGAACCGACGATAAAATTGAATTTCAGTCCACTTGCCACCATCAAGGTGACGAACGTGAAAGTGATGGCGGTGATGGCAGTCTTAATAATGTTTTTTGTTTTCATTTTATGGTTCGTGTCTTCTTGGTTACTTGTTTTTGAAATGCGCTATGTGAAATGCGCTATGAATCGTCAATCGGATAGAGGTGCGCTGTGTGTCCGTTCAACAATTCAAATCACCCGTCCAACGACATGGTAATCCACTTGCTAGCCACTTCAGAAAATCAATTGTCCCACCAATTGGTATGCGGTCCCTTCTTTAGATCCTCACAGCTCAGCCAAGCGTCCCCATTATAGACCCAACGCCGGTCAGCCTCTGAATGGGCCGCGCTGCAACTTCCCCAAATATCGAGGGCGTGAATGATGTGGGCATGCGTACCAGGAGTCGCCAGCGTTGTATAATAGGGATTGACACACCATTCAGTCTCAAACGGGGCATTCCCGCAAGAATAGCTCCCATCGTTGAACTTCATGGCGTTGGCCACCATCAGAGAAACGAAGGTCAATGTGGTGACGGCAGCGATAGATTTGATAACACTTTTTATCTTCATTGTAGTTCTAGCTTTATTGTGTTTTCGATTATTCGATTTTGGAGTTCTTTCTCAATCTTCAATTAGAACGCACATTACGCAGAGTGTCTTTCTGCTTGATGCATCATATCACATACACTAACGGTTGTCAAATTCGATCCACTATCCCCACACAAAACTTCTCCGCCGTTGCCAGATGCCATTTTCTCACCACGATCCTTTCTCAATGAAGTCCATCATTTTTTGAAGCTCGATCTCCGTAAGACCCATACCCATGGCCCCATCCAGCGCTTCCGTAGGATTGAGGCGGTACCAATGATAGGCCAGCCGGGGCACGAGGGCTTCACGAGTTTTCGCATCACTAATCGAAACGGCCCACTCCAATGACAGTTGGGGATCGGCAGCCTTCACGCGCTTCGTCATCGCGACCACAGCCCCATCCCTCGCGGCGCCTGCGGGAAGCTCCCGCAACCAAGCGGAAGCAGCCAAGGGATCAACGTAAGACCACTCCGTGAGGAGTGTCTCGGTCGCCCTCTTGGTGTCTTCGGCGCCATCTTGCCCCAATAACCAGATCGCAGCGGATTCGGGATCATCCTGGGCCCACGCCTCCGTCAACGCTTCGATCGCTTTGACTTGAAGGGCCCGGGATTCAATCTGGTCCACTTGGGCAGCGGCCGCCTCCGGATCCGACTGCACTTGTCCCCTCACGAGGCCTTCGAGAGCCGCTGGAGCCAAATCTTCCGGCAGCGTTGCCACCCATTGCCAACCCTTCTCCGGCGCATCCCGGCCAAGTACTTCCGCCACCCCTGTGGTGAAGCCATTTAATTTTGGACTCGTTGGGAACTCTTCGATCTTGGCCAACGCTTGATCGATACCCTCTTCCGCCCATCTCGATCCGATGGCCGCCCCCGCAGCAGCGAAGTCGACCTGACCACCGGGCTCGAGATTCTGAAACCACGCAAGGGCGCCTTCCGGATCGACTTCAGCAAATCTTCCGGCAACAGGCGCGAAGTGCATGTATCTCACATCTGACGTGTAGGCTGCCCACTCAGCGACTTTGGCAACATGTCTAGGATCTTTCTGAATACCATCACTCGCAAGATCCCGGAGGAGCAGAAAGCGGTGAATTCCCGCCTGTGAAGAGTTCACCCATTCCGAGGCTTTGCGGGGATCCTTTTTCAGAACTTCGCGGGCTACTTGACGCACGATGGACAGATGCCCTTGCCAGTTAGGAAGAGTCTCCAGAAGAGTCACAGCCTGGTCCGGCGATGCCTTCGAAATACGAGCAAATACGGGCTCCAAGGCAAACGCCTTCATCGCAGGACCCTCGAACGCGGCGGCCCACTGAACGGCTCCGGCGGGATCCTCATCCACCTTCTGGTTTGCGATACTTGTGAAGATGCGCCCAATCACCCCATCAGTGAGCCCGCTGGCGTTCAGTGTACCGCGAAGCTCTGCTGCCGTTAGCCCTTCGCTCGCCGCCAATAAATCCCAAAGTTTCCCGGCTTGCTCAAGAGAGGCCTCAGTCAACTCCGCTTCCAATCCAAGCATGAGTGATTCCTTGGGGGCACTGGCAGACATGGTATCCGCGATCGCCAGCAGTGCGTCACGTTTCACATCCCCACTCAAGGCCTCGACAGCGGCTCGCGAACGCTCCAGATCACTCTTGGCCCACAGTGCAAAGAGGGATTGGGTGAACGTCTGGGTGAGCTGCGCCGTCCACGCTCCTTGATTTTCAACGAGATAACGCAAACAGCCGGCCCCATCCAGCTCGACCCACCGCGCGAGTGCCGCCCGTAGAGCGATCGCCTGAAAAGTCGCGTCTTCAAGTGCCGTCAACGCATCCACCACCTCGCCGATCTCTCCCAGTTCGACTCGTCCTAACAACTCCGTCAAACACCACAGCCTCTCTGAATCGGTTCCTCGCCCCAAGGCGTCTTCAATATCTTTCGCGGGAACTCTCTCGCCTTGTTTGGGACTCGATGAGGAAAGAAGGGAGAGCTGCGGGCGCTCAACCGGATCTCCAACCGCCGAGCCCTTTCTAATTGGATGGCGCAGGAGGCCGACCCCAAACCCAAATGCTCCCATCAATGCCAGGAGAAGAACCAATCGAATTCTTTGGATCGTTAGCTTCATGATTCTATCAACTTTGCGCAATGACTCAGAGATGCCCGTGCATTCGCAGATCCCGCTGGAGATGCTTCTTATCCGACGCGGACAATGGTGACTCTTCGAGCAACTCGGGAACGTCTAGCGTGTTCGGAAGATCACTGAACAAATTACTCATCACGTTCGTGCGCTTCTGAAACTCCGATAGTTTTGCCGCCCACCGAAACGCTTCTGCAGGGTCGATCGAAAGCTGAAAACGCGCCATGGATTCTAAGGCATCCTCTCTCGATGTACCCGAAAGGCCATCCACCCAATTTTCAGCCGCCTCCAAGTCCGCGCCAGCCCAGGTCGTCGTCAGATTCTTGACCGTTTGCCGTGACACGTGTGTATAACGTACTTCTTCAAGGAATCCCGAATGCTGCATCCATTCAGCGGCGAGATCGGGCGCCGTATTCCCTAAGGAATCAACCAGCGGGGCCGAGATGCGCGTAAAGTCTTCAAGAGAGAGCGCCCCTTCGTGACGGTCAATCATCGAGAGGCCGGACAGGGGTTCGGCCGAACCCATACCAGCACTGATACCCCGAATCACAGACGCGAGCGAAGAATCTCCTTCCGGCAATTGCCCGAGGAATTCGGTCGCCGCCTCAGGATCCGTTTTCGCCATCGCACTCATGATCCCGGCGAGCGCAGATCCGCGCACCTCCTCAGGCAATTCATGGCTCCAACCCAGGGCGTCCTCAGGGGTCGCAGCGGCCCACTCGGCCATCAAATGCTCGAAAAGAGGACCTTGAGTATGCGTCAATTCATGATCCAAGAGCAGCTGGACAACTTCACCGGGAGCCTTCGCATCGGCAAAGGCCGCCGTGAGGACATCGGTCTGAGTCCGCCCTGAAGTGTTCTCCAATACCCACGCCACCGTCTCTCCCGGCTCCTGTTCGCTCCAAGCTTTGGCCAAACTCTCGTAGAGAGGAATCGCTTCCACCGACTTGGGAAGACCCGCCACAACACGGGCCGCTTCCGCGGGATCTTGAGCAATCCATTCCGAAAGCACAACGCGAGTGGCATCGCCCCTCAGTTCCGAGGAAGCGAAACTCTCGGCCCATTCGATTCCGGCAATCGGATCGTCCCGGCCCAGCGCCTTGCCGATTCCCCGAATTGCCTGACGCTTCGCGGCATGACTAGACAGCGCCTCCACCTCTTCGATCGCTGAACTCACGTCCTCTTGCGCCAGAGTCTCAAAGATGCCCGTAATAAAGCTGGGCTTCGAATGAGCGGACCTCAAGTCTGACAGAATCATTTCCCGGGAGTGGCGACACAGGCTACTCCGATCGAAATCCTCCAGGAGACCGGTATGCCCAATTTTCCGAGCGCCGCCAATCGCAGCCTGGGGATCCTTCTTCGCCCAACGGGACAACACCAAGGCCGCAAACTCAACGTTGTCACTCAAATGGTGACGGACGTATTCGACAGCGCCTTCGGGATCGGTATCCGCCCAGTGAATCTCAAGAGCATTTCGAAACAGCGTATCTCCTTCCTCTTTAAGCCGCTGCATCACCGAGGGCAAATCTCGATGAGAGACGGTGCGGAGCCAGTTCATTTGCTCCATCAAGGAATTAGATGAACCGGCGGAGGCCAGCAAACCCTCAAGTTGACGCGTTCTTACGTCATCAAGCGCAGAGTAGTGATAGACTTCCGGCTGGCTCGCATCCAAACTGCTTTGATGCCGTTGGAATCGGGATAGCTGAACATAATAGCCCAGCATGAACACCGTAATTGCCCAAATAAACTTATTGATTCCACCTTCCATCCAAGTTCCTCCCAAAATCTGACAAGCATACTAACCGACGTCAGATTATCGTCAAGATATTCTTGGACCAGTTTACCCGACACTCCATATTAAGATAATGTTATTATAAGGCAACAATGAAGGAAGGCGCATCTAGAAATTGGGAAGCATTCATCACCAAGGTGTTCCCAATCCTGACGGTTCGACACAGCTCATCCTTAGAGAATCCACATCACTATCATTGTTCATGAATTCGCGCTCAACCGACAGTCCATTCTGAACCGCGGATGAACACCCAACGGATTCCTCGGTTCATTCTCAGCACTCGCCTCGTGTTCACCGCAATACACCGGCTTCATCTGGCAGTAACCGACCCCTCACTCAGTGGAATCGGTGAAGCCCAAGAGGACGTCTCGCCAAGGGAAGCACGATCGATCTGTCTACCTGGTTTGTCTACCTTGGTAGACAAATACATCGCGGGATGGCAGGCGGCCGCACATGAGAATCCCATGTCGGATGATCTACTGGCCGACGGGAAAATGAAGAGCACTTCATCCGCGTGTGACTAACGGTGAAGATGGATTGCATCTTGATGCGGCCAGTGTCAATTCGGGGTCGCCAGCCAATACCTGGCATTGCAGAGCGCCGGTGGCACAATGAAGTTCTTGGTTCGCGGATCCAAGTTGCTTCGGGAATCTAAGACGTCTCTCAAATCTCTGTGAGATCCCTCATTATCAAAGAGTTGAATGGACCGCCAAGCCCAGCCAACAAAACCACTATAGCGACATATTGTCGCGCCGCAAAGCCAATCCATGATCTTAGCAACTAACAACGGAGACATATTGGCACGATGCCATGAGCGCTGCCACGTGCTCATATTCCTCGGCGCCTTGCGTTCCGGACCGATCTTGAACCTAGCAGATGCCCCAAAACCTGGAATCTCGACTCTTCGAAGTACCGAGCCGAGGTGCGTTGCTGCCGAATCCGTTTGCGCGGCGGAACCGAGTTGCTAGCATCGCCGCATGAATCGCCCGCGATTCCACCACTCTCACCGATCAGGCAGTCCAATCGCTGCCTTGCTCGCGGCAGCGTGTGTTTTTCCTACAAGCTGTTCCGAGTCGGACCGGACGACAGAAACGTCCTTTCCAGCGGCCCCTGCAGTACAACCGCAACCAGATGCCCCGGCGGTGGAAGATCCGCAGCCCACGCCGATTCCCGTTTCTTCGGCCGAGACCCAGGCCATCCTCGATCAAGCCACGGTCACGGAGGTGAGCCGGATGCCCGGACTCGAGGAGCGCGCCTACGTCGGCCCCTTGGCCGACGCCTACGAGCGGATCGACCCCATGAGAGACGGCTGGACCACCGAGGCCTTTCATCAAGCCGCCAAGAGCCAGCTGGATACCCTGGCGGAACAACTCGACGATCCCGAGACCGCGGTGGCGATCAACCTGGACCCCGATTTTGCAACCAGCCCCTGGGCGCCGTCTCAGAAAATCCCCGTCGAAACAAACACGAAAGGGCTCACGGTGACCCGGCTCGAAGCCGATGCGGCCCCATTGAAACCCAGTGCCCGTGGCCCCCAAGGCCTCGCCGAAGCCGCGGCGGCATTCACGGCGCTCTTTTCCGAGGCGCCCAAGGTGAAATTCAAACACTATCGCGTCGAGCCCCTGGACAGAAAAAACGTTCGCTCCCGCGCCCGATTGGAAGCCCGGGGCCAAGCCGCCGCCGGAGAAGGTCAGGCTCAGGTCACCGCCGAGTGGGACCTCCTGTGGACCGCCACCCTCACGCCCGGCCTGAAGGAAATTCAACTCGCCGAGTGGGAGCTGGCCACTTATCGCGGGGCCACCAACACCCTTTTCGAAGACCGAACCACAGCCGTGCTGGGGGCAAACCCCTCCTACCATGAGCAGCTCTTGCGCAGCACCGACCATTGGCGCAGCCGGCTTCCCCGCAGCTTAGGGCTGGACGTCGTGGCCAACCACGGTTTGGCCCTGGGCGATGTGAACGGAGACCGCCTCGACGACCTCTACCTCTGCATGCAGGGCGGTCTGCCAAACCGGCTCTACCTGCGAAACCCCGATGGGACGCTCACCGATGCCACCGCAGGGAGCGGCGTCGATTGGCTCGACTACTGCGCCAGTGCTCTCATTGTCGACTTCGACAACGATGGCGATCGCGACATCGTGGTCGGCCAGGAGTGGCGCGTGCTCTTCATGGAGAATCTCGGCCAGGCCCGATTCGAACTCGCTTTCGGTCTCGGCACCGTGGCCCAGACCTTCGCTCTGGCCGCCGCTGACTACGACGTCGATGGCGACGTCGACCTCTACCTCTGCGGCTACAACACCACTGCGGATACCGTGCGATCCGGCGCCATGGGCGAACCCATGCCCTATCACGATGCGCAAAACGGCGGGGCCAACATGCTCTTGCGAAACGACGGGAACTGGGAGTTCAACGAGGCCACGGCAGAGGTCGGGTTGGATCAGAACAACAATCGCTTCAGTTTCGCTGCCGCCTGGGAAGACTACGACAACGATGGCGACCTCGATCTCTACGTGGCCAACGACTACGGCCGCAACAATCTCTATCAAAACAACAACGGACGCTTTCGCGACGTCGCCGGTCCCTTGGGTCTGGAGGACATGTCCTCGGGGATGTCCGTCGCCTGGGGCGACTACAACCGCGATGGCTGGATGGATCTCTATGTGAGCAACATGTTCTCCGCCGCCGGCAACCGCATCACCTATCAGCGCCAGTTCAAGAACCGGGAGGAGGCCAGTACCAAGGCGATCTTTCAGCGTCACGCCCGGGGCAATTCGCTCTTTGAAGGCATTGGCCAGGGCCAGTTTCGCGATGTCAGTGAATCGGCCGACGTCACCATGGGCCGCTGGGCCTGGGGCTCCGCCTTTGTCGATATCAACAACGACAGCTGGCAAGACCTCATCGTGGCCAACGGTTTCATCACGACGGACGACACGGGCGACTTGTGAAGTGTCTACTGGCGGCAGGTCGTGTCGCAATCCCCCATCGAAGACTTCTCCGAGGCCACCGTGATGCGTTATCGTCAGGGCTGGCAAGCGCTCAATCGCCTGCTGCACGAAGATCGATCCTTTAGCGGCCACGAGCGCCACAACGCCTACCTGAACTGTGGCGGGTCTGGCAAATTCGCCGACGTGTCCACCGTGACGGGACTGGACTTCGCGGAAGACGGTCGGGCCATCGGCCCCGTGGACTGGGACTTCGACGGCGATCTCGATCTCTGGATGACCAACCGCACTGCGCCACGGGTGCGTTTTCTCGCCAACCAAATCGAGGCCGAGGGGAGCTTCGTTTCCTTCCAACTTGAGGGCAATGGCAAGGGCACCAATCGGGACGCCATCGGTGCCCGCGTCACGGTGCACCTCGGAACTCAGCCCTTGATCAAGTCGGTGCACGCCGGGGAGAGCTTTCTCTCACAATCGAGTCAATGGATGCACTTTGGTTTGGGGCCGCACGACTCCCCCGTGGACGTGACCGTGGACTGGCCGGGTGGCGGCGAGGAACACTTCAAGACCCTCGAGCTCAACCAGTTCTACGTCCTGCGCCAGGGGAGCGGCCAGGCGGAACGCTGGCAGAAACCGAACGGAATCCTCGATCTCAAGAAGGGGAACGCCGACCTTCCCCTGCCCGAACCCGAGGCCAACGCCCGCATCGTTTTGGCTGACGGAGTCGCCCTCCCCACGTTAAAAACACCGTCTGGCGAAATCATCAGTCTCAAAGGCCAGGCGACTCTGGTCACGCTCTGGGCCACCTGGTGCCGGCCGTGTCTGGAAGAACTCGCCACCTGGTCCGGCTCCGCCGACCGCTTTCGCCAAGGCGGCCTCAACGTCCTCGCTCTCAACGTCGATGAAGAGGCCGATGGCCGGGCCAAGGCCGGTGAGATTCTGCACAAGCTGAAGGTACCGTTCCGCCACCAGTTCGTCGCCCCAGAGAGCGTCCGCGGACTCGACATCATCCAACGCGCCGCGCTCGACCGCTGGGAGGCCCTGCCCATCCCCTGCAGTTTTCTCGTCGATGCCCAGGGTCTGGTCGCCGCCATCTACAAGGGCCCAGTGGAGGTGGACGTCATCCTGGCCGATGCCAAACAACTCTTCGGTGCCGATCAAGCCACCCGCCGTGACGCCGCCATCCCCTTTCCAGGCACCTGGACCCACGACCCGACCACGGCCGACCCGCTCTACGCGGCCTCCCACTTTGTCGATCACAACCTCGTACCCGCCGCCCTGGATTATATCCGGCTGGCCACCGAGCTCGACCAACGCGTCCGCCCCGGCCACTTCGGCCCCACCACCTTTGCCGACCGCTACTACGTCATGGCTACGCTCCTGCGCGAGCAAGGATTGGCCGATGAGGCCATCGAGGCCTACAGCCATTCGAGCCAATTGAACCCCCGCGATCTCCGGTCCCGCCGGGACCTGGGAGATCTGCTCAAATCGCGCGGGCGCGCCCGGGAGGCGGTTGCCCAGTGGCAGGCCGCCGAAGCCATCAATCCGCGAGACCTGGACGTGCAGCAGCGGCTCGCCATGACCCATCTCCAACTGAGCCAGGCGAAGGAGGCCCTGCCTCATTTGCAGCGCCTGGTCACGGCGCGGCCTGGGGACGCCCGGATGCGCTACCTCCTGGGAACCGCGCTGCAAGAGACCGGGCAGCTCACCCTGGCCATCCAAGCCTTCGAGGAAACCACCCGTCTGAACGCCAACCTGCTCAACGCCGATAATAACATCGCCTGGATCCGGGCCACCCACCCGGATTCCACGATGCGCGATGGGGCCGAGGCGCTACGCTTGGCCCAGGCAGTCAATGCCAAGTCGGGAAACCAGAACCCCAATTTGCTGCACACGCTCTCCGCCGCCTATGCCGAAACGGGCCAATTCAAGTTGGCCGTGCAAACTGCGGACCGCGCTCTCGCCCTCCTCGAGGCGGACAAGAAATCGCCGCCCGCCAAGACCGCAGCAGCCCAAAAAGCCATCCAAACACAGAGAGCTCACTACGCCGAGGGCAAACCCTTTCGCGATCCCAAACTCGCAAGGTAATCAGGGAGGAAGGAAGGAGGGATGGGCCGGGACCGCGGATGCCCCATTTCCCGCTCGGGGAGCGGCTCTGGCGGATTCCCCGTTTGACTTTGGACCAGCGGGTTGAATGATCGGTCTTCACACCAGCCAGTTTCATTCTGACCCCCACTCCAGCGCCGATTCGATCCCTATGAAAATGCCCGCCGTGAAATACGCCCGAACGTTCCCCCGTGCGGGGCGTTTGGTGAAGATCATGTTTCTCAGCGCCATCATGTGGGTCTGTGTCTTCGCCTTCCCCTATCTGGGATACCGGATGTTTTTTGAAGAGGATCCCGACGTCCAACGCATCTGGGCCGGGGCCACCCTGGGATGCCTCCTTCTCGGCGCCGGGGCACGGCTTCTCATTTATCTCATCGGGACGAAAATCCGCTGTCCCCTCTGCCAGGGAGCGGTCTTTCAAACTGCCCGCTGCCGCATGAATCCCAACGCGCGGAAATACCTCTTCTTCTCCTACTCCACGACCATGGTCCTGGACATGTTCATCTTCCGCCGATTCGTCTGTAAGTACTGCGGCACCCCCTTCCGCTTGCGGAAGTAGGAAGGTCGTCAGAGAAAAGGGGCATCTCGCCTGTTGAGCACGGTGAGCACACGATGAAAAAGGGACCGGCGAGACGCCGGTTTCACCCTGGGCGAGGCAAAACGAGTTCTCAGGCTGACTGCACCTCCACGTATGCAGCTGTGGATGACGGCAGGGGGATAGCAAAGCCCTCTTCTCGCAGTCCATCCAAGTGGAATGCGATGGCCTGGCGAATGTTCTTACTCACCTCTTCCACGGTTTCCCCAGTGGCAACGCAGCCCGGCAAATCGGGAACGTAGGCAGAAAATCCACTACCGATCGTCTCGAGAATGAAGAGGTACTTATGCATCGATCTGCGCCTGTTTCAGAATACTGCGTTCTGTTCCGGGCGCAAGATCACTGCTCAGCTTCCCGGCGACCGTGACCAGACCCGGCTTGACTGGGTGCTTGAACTGACGATGGCTCCCGCGCGTCCGCACCAAGAACCATCCGTCCGCCTCGATAAGCTTGATCGCCTGGCCAACCTTCACAGCAATCAGATCGCACTGGCGCTGATCCATGGCAACGAACGAAAAGGGCGAGATCTTACGACCTCGCCCCTTGCCCGCGCTACTACTGAATCAATGAATTCGAGAGGACTTCCATCAGGCGGACAGGCGTGTCCGCACCGCTTGGCCACCGGCAGTCACTCACTTGTAAGTCGCGCGGTAGTAACCTTCGAGAGCGGCAATGCGTCCCGCATCGGTTTCTTCCACGGCCCCAGCGACGTCGGTGGCGATCACGCTCCAGTTCTCCAGGTCGATGGAGTACTCGATGTCAGCCGTGAAGCCCTCGGGGATGGTGATGCCGAAAACGCCGTTTCCCGTGATACCCACGTCCTCTAGCGGTGGCACGCCGGGTTCCGGATCCACCGGACCTCCGCCGCTATCTTCGAAGCCGGCCACGCCTTGCGCCATGATCTGACCAATGGCCACCGCGTCGTGGGCCACATTCCACAGGCCGATGTCATCGATCTGACCGACAAAGCGGAAACCGTCCCCAAAGTCCTGACCGGATCCAATGTTAAACGGTTTGGAGTCGTTCGGTGCCACGGCGTCGTTGGCCTCGGCAACCAGCTCCCCGTTGACGTAGAGTTTCTTCGTCTCCGTGGCGTCGTCGTAAGTGATGGCCACGTGCTCCCATTCGCCCAACGTGACCGCGGGCCCGTCCAGGGTTTGCCAGTTGCCTTCCACGGTACCGTTGCCACTCCAGAAGGTCCAGACGCCATCCGGATTGTTGTCGTAGATGAGGTAGCCCTGGCTATCGGGATTGAGGTCATTCCGGCTCGTGACCGGCGAATTCCAGGCACCAGCGCCACCGTCTGACTTGGCCCACAAGGCCAAGGTGAAGCTCTCGGGATTCAGATCCGCGCTCCAGGGGTGTTGAATGACACTACTCGTGCCGTTGAAGGTGGCGGAAGACCCCGTGTTGTCATTGGCTCCAGCAGCACCAAACTCGACGTCCGTCACCGTTCCAGCGACAAAGGCCCCGTCGGCGGAATTTCCGTCGGAATCGAGCGGGAAATGCGCCACCAGATTCGAGGGCCCGCCGCCAGTGTCGGGAACGAAGAGTTTGTCAGTGAAGAACTCCAAGCCGGGATCCGTCTTGATCGTGCCGGAATCGAAATCTTCCGTATCCGCTAGGGCCGTGTTCCCCCCGGCCGCCGCCACTGCGGAGGTTGCCGTACCCAGCGCTGCGGCGTTGGAGCCCGTCCAATCCGCCTGCAAGGCCGCCGTCAGCGAGGCCACCTCGACCTCATCGATGAAGAGGGTGAGCACCTGCATCCCATCGCCGTTGTCGATCTGGGTCGTCCAGATGAGCTGGAGATCGCCGGCCGAGATCTGGGCTTCGGTGAGGACGTACTCGAGGGTTCCGACGTCGTTCCCGCCATTGCCCACCTGGCGAATGACCAACTTGTTGCCCGCCTCGTAGACCAGGGACAGACCCACGGTGGCGCCGCCCGATTCGAAGATCACCTCAGGACCACCGTCCGCCTTGGCCTCAAAATCGATGCTCAAGCGGAAGGTACCGTCCCTCGTGTCCCATCCATTGGCCTGCATCGATCCGAACTGGCCAAGCTCCGTGATCTGCAGATCTGGCGCGCCCAGCTTGTCGTCGGGCAGACTGTTGGCATCGTTGGGATCCGAACCCTGGGCGAGTTCGAAACTGTCAGTAAAGCCATCATCATCAGTGTCTTCCTTGTTGGGATCGGTCCCGTGATCCAACACCTCCTCGCCGTCAGTCAACCTGTCCCCGTCGGTATCCGCACTGAAGGGATCCGTGCCATGGATGGCCAACTCATCCGCATCGGACAGGAGGTCGTTGTCCGTGTCCACGGGGCCTTCGGGCCGAAGAGGTGAACCGGGATTCGCCATGAGGAAGGCGATCTCGTCGTCATCGAGGACAAAGTCGTAGAGTTGCACGTCATCGACCGTGCCGTCATAGGGCAGCGCTCCGCCTCCAAACGCGCCCACAAATAGGGAGGCCTGCTCGTCATCGAAGGGATTGACGTCGCCACGGAGAACCTCCGTCCCGTTGAGCAAGACCGTTCCCACGCCCTCGTTCAACTGCACCACCACATGATAAGTCGTCCCCGCCTCAACCACGGCCGCATCGGTTTGAAAGAGCGCATCGGCGCCGCCCTCGGTCTCGCCGAACCAGATCAAAAGACCGTTGGCCTCGAGCAGCCCCCAGACAGGGTTGTCCAACCCGCGTGCGATCACGGTGCGGAAATCGGCGGCAGCGGCGTCACCCAAGGAAGCTGCGTTCATCCAAAAAGCTGCGGTGAATACCGGGAGGGAATCACGGAAGGAATCACCGCTCACCTTGACCGCTGAACCACCCCCGAATTTGACCGAGGTCCCCGTGTCCGCATCAAGCCCAGGTTGGCCCAGGGCCGCTCCACCCTCGTAGACCCCGTGGCGACCAAAGCCGGTGATGTCCGACGCCACATCACCCTCGGTCTCATCCAGAGGCAGGTGGAGGATGGGACCCACCGGATTGAGTACCTTGGCCCGAAGGACCACCTGCACCGTCTGGTCGTCCTCGTCCGGGTCATCGGTCTTGAATTCCATGACGGCTTCGTACTCTCGAAAGTCGCCTTTGTAGTCGAAGCTGAGAACGACCTCGCCCGTGCCCTCCGGGGGCACGGTGGCCGGAGACGAAACCAAGGTGAAGTTCTCCGTATCACCCGAGATGATCTCTGCCGAACTGATCGTGAGGTCCTTGGTATCGCCCGTGTTCTTGAATCGAAACATGATCTCCTGCGGCCCGTCGGCAGCCGGCAGCTGACCAAAGTTGGCCGTGGAGCCAATGGCAAAATTGGGATCCGAAGGGTCGAAGATGTCGATCACGGCGGCACCATCAGCCAATTCCTGAATCTGTGACTCGGAGAGGGCGCCCGCAATGAGCCCGAACTCGTCGATGAAGCCCGGCTGATTGAAATTTTCCTCGATTCCGTTGCCAATGTAGAGGCCGGCAAAGTCTTCAAAGAACGGATTGGCCCCCTCTCCCTCGATCGCAATGGCACCGTTGAGCCACACCGCCTTGTTTCCCTTGTCTTTGACGAAGGCGAAGTGGTTCCACTCCATCAGGAGATCATCTTCCAACGTTTCCCCGCTAATCCGGGTGTCGACACCGCAGCAGCCGGCGGTGTCGAAAAAGATGGTGCCGTTGCCCCACGGGGTGTGCCCCTGGGCGCCCCGATTCCCGCCCCCGCCGCCGGGAGACTCGGGTGAGACCAGCCAAAAGGCGTTCTGGTTCTTCCTCGCATCCACGTTTCGCTGCCAGTAGGTGATACTCAGTTGATCGCGACCCGCGATTTTCTCGTTGATCTCCTCAAAGAGAGCCTCGTCAACCGGAGCGTCGGCGATCAGTTTGCCCTCACTCCAACCCGCACCGGGTTTGGTATCGGGATCGCCGTCGAAAATCGCGAAGGCCGAAGTCGTATCCGCCGTCGTATCGAGCGCCTGTCCAAATCGGCCTCCGTCGGCCAAGACCGCGTCGCCAATCAAGACCCCCGTATGGCCGCCCCAGACATCCGACAGACTGTCAAAGTTCCAGTAGGCGATCAGCTCGACGTCGCCGACGTCCTGAGTCCAGCCCGGTGAGGCAAGTGCCAGGCCAATGGCCGAAACCAGCCCGAGAAGCCGTTTGTCTTTAAGTGGTGGGATCGATTTCATGACCGCTTCGATGTTGGTTAGTGCACTAACGTGTACCTCGTAGTTTAGGGAAAACGACGGCACGATGACCAGCTCAAAAAGGCCGGACACCCCAGGCTCCTCGAAAATGAGATCCGGCGACCTCCATCAACATACTGATGCTGAAGAGTAGCTCGCCGGCGACTTGGTCACCACTTGTTCACCGGTTCGGGAAGTGTCATCCACCACTTGTTCACCGGAAAAACCAAACCTTTTTCAATAGGATTTGGCGAATACCAATCTTCGGGAACTTGGTTTTCCCGTGTAGAAACAGGTTCCTTCTTCCTCGAAAGCCTCGTCAAAGGGAATGCAACGAATGGTCACCTGAAGGTCTTTCTTCAAGGCCTCCTCATCTTCATTGCTACCGGCCCAGTGGGCCACGGCAAAGCCGCCGTCGGAGGAGGCATTCTCAAAGAAGTCATAGAAGGCTTCCTTGGTATCGATCTTGACCGAGTGCGCCTCGCGGAACGCCAGGGCCCGCTCGTAGAGACCATCCTGAATCTCTTGCAAGGTCGAGGCCGCCTGGGAGACAAACTCCGCCGTGGGAAGGAAGGCCTTGTCTCGAGGGCTGCGGTCCCGCCGAACGACGGCGATGGTGCCTTTCTCCAGATCGCGCGGCCCGATCTCGATCCGAATGGGCACGCCCTTCTTGATCCACTCCCAGTTCTTCACCCCGCCGTTGAGTTCCCGATCATCGACGCGGACACTCAAGCGGTCATCGTGGAAACGCTCTTGACGCAACTCGGCCGCCAGGGCGTTGACCGCCTCCATCACCGCCTCACGATGTTCTTCCTTGGGAATCACGGGAAGGATGACGATGTGGTTGGGGGCGATGCGCGGCGGCAGCACGAGGCCGTCGTCATCCGCATGCGCCATGATCACCGTTCCAATCATCCGGGTGGAAACACCCCAGCTGGTCGTCCAGACATGCTCCAGAGAGCCGTCCCGGCCCTGAAACTGAATGTTCGAGGCCTTGGCGAAGTTCTGACCCAGGAAGTGCGAGGTCCCCGCCTGGATCGCCTTGCGGTCTTGCACCATGGCCTCGACACACAAGGTATCGACCGCACCGGGAAAACGCTCGTTCTCCGACTTGCGTCCCGTGAGCACCGGAAGCGCCAAATGATCTCTCATGAAGGTCGCGTAGACGCCGAGCATCCGGTCCGTTTCCTCCAGGGCCTCCTGCTCCGTCTCGTGGGCGGTGTGCCCCTCTTGCCAGAGAAACTCCGCCGTGCGCAAAAAGAGCCGGGGCCGCATTTCCCAGCGCATCACATTGGCCCATTGATTGATCAGGAGCGGAAGATCGCGGTAGGACTCCACCCAGCGGGAAAAGGCGGCGCCGATGATGGTCTCCGAGGTCGGACGGATGATGAGCGGCTCCGAGAGCTTGCCCGAAGGCACCAGGCGCGACTGCCCCTCGGCATCGGTCTCCGCCTCCAGGCGATGATGAGTCACCACGGCACATTCCGTGGCAAAGCCCTCGGCGTGCTTGGCCTCCTCTTCCAGGTAGCTCAAGGGGATGAGGAGCGGGAAATAGGCGTTCTCGTGACCGGTGTCCTTGAACATCGTGTCCAACTGCTGCTGGATGCGTTCCCAGACACCGTAGCCCCACGGTTTGATGACCATGCACCCCCGCACCTCCGAGTTCTCCGCCAAATCGGCGGCACGCACAACCTGCTGATACCACTGTGGAAAATCCTCAGCGCGCGTCGGAGTGATGGCGGTCTTGCCCTGCTTTTGCTGCTTCTGCTGCTGCTGTTGCTGTTGCTTGGCCATGGAAGCTGGCTAGCACGTTTCAAGGAAAGCTCGATAGAAATTCACCCCTTTTTCCAGGTCATCAATGGCGATCCACTCGTCGTCCGTGTGTGCCTGGTCAATCGATCCGGGCCCCGCAGCCACCGAGGGAATGCCTGCCGCCGCCAAATGCGCTGCGTCACAAAACCAGGGAGCCCCCACCTTGCGCCCACTCCCGGCCTCCGCCAGGGCAGCGATCATGGGATGCTCCGGATCGGTCGCCAGTGGCTGACATTCTAACCGTGGCACCACCGTGATCTCCTCCGGCAAGTGCTGCCGCAGCAGCTCCAGAAAACCGTGTTCCGCCAGGGCGGGGGTCAGCCGGAAATCACAGGAAGCCACCGCCCGGTCGGGGACAATGTTGGGCTGGGAGCCACCCTCCAACTGCCCGATGTTCATCGTCGGCAAGCCCAAGACGGGATCGGCAAAGGCACGCATTGCCGGCGGAAAATTCCGGTCCAGCTGATCGAGGGCGCGGGTCAACTTGAGGATCGCGTTGTCGCCAATCTCAGGCCGGGATCCATGCGCCGAGCGTCCCCGGGCCACCAGTTCCGCCCAGGTGGTGCCCTTGTGCGTGTAGACCACGTCGAGCCCGGTCGGTTCGCCAACTACGGCAAAGGCGTAGTCCGGATGGTTTTGGGCAAAATGCTTGGAACCGGGCTGACTGTTCTCCTCACCCATGAAGCCGGCAAAGGTCACCTCCACCGCCAGATCGGCCAGGCGCGACGATCCAAGCTCGCGCAACGCCCAGAGCATGGCGGCCATGGTCCCCTTGGTATCCGAAGCACCTCGCCCATACACTTTCCCCTCCCAGATCTCGGCGGCAAAGGGGTCGATCGTCATCCCCTTGATCGTCACGGTGTCGATGTGCGGCGCCAGGAGCACCCGCGGTTTCCCGGCTCCGCGGCTAGGAAAACGCCCGATGACATTGGGCCGATTCGGTTCGATTTCCTCCACTGTGACCTCCGCCCCCAGGCGTGCGAGAAAGTCGGCAATGTACTGCGCACAACGGGCCTCACCCAAATGGAGAGCGGAGTCGTCATCGAGCGCGAAAGGATTAACGCTTGGAATGCGAATGAGCGCTTGCAACAACTCCGTTACCGAGTTTGGAGTAGACATAGGCGCAACCTGAGCACGAAGGGCGACCTCGCAACTCGCACTCTTGATAAAAGAGGAAAAACCATTGACAACAAAGTCCGAGGGTCGGTAGATCGTGCGCAGGCCTGCCTGAAAATTTTTTTCTAAACCCAACCAATCAATAAAGGAATGAGTGACGAAACACCAAAGCCGCCCAAGCCACCCACACCGGCACCCCCAACGCCACCCAAGCCCGGAGGAGGCGATGCCGTTCCCCTGAAGAAGGAGACCGTGCGGATCACGTTGAAGGCCAAGCCCGACGGTGCACCGGCCGCTCCTCCTACGGCGGCTCCCAAGCCACCCACGGCCCCCAAACCGCCAACCGCTCCAGCTCCCAAGGCTCCCACCGGCGCCGCGCCGCCCGCCGCTCCCAAAGCACCGGGTGCCCCGCCAGCCAAGAAGGCTGCCGCCCCCGCCGCCAAGAAAGCCGCGGGTCCTCCAGCGAAAAAGGCCGCCGTCCCCGCCGCCAAGACGGCACCCCTTCCCAAAGCCACGGTCAAACTCCAGGCGGCTCCCGCCGTGCCCAAAGCTCCCACCCTCAGCGGCTTGTCCAGCTCGGTGACCGATGATGACGAGGGAGAGGAAACCGGCTTGCTCCCCATCGCCGTCGTCGCCTTCATCGTTTCGCTTGTCTTGCTGGCGCTCCAGGTGATGAACTACCTCCAGGCTCAGTCCTAACCCGCCTTCTCTGAATCTCATGTTTCCCGCACTACTCGTCTTTCTCCTCGCGGTCATCGTTCTCGCTCTGGAACTCATGTCCAAGGGCGTCTTCTAAGAAGGCCGCTTCGCATCGATTTCGATTTGCATCGTCAGCCATGTCGACCATTAGGTAGGCATGGCTGATTCTATTGTGACCATTACCGGGGATAACTACGAAACCGAAGTCCTCCAGTCTTCCGTACCGGTTCTTCTCGATTTCTGGGCTCCCTGGTGCGGCCCCTGCCAACAGCTCAACCCCGTCATCGAGGCCCTCGCCGGAGAGATGGGCGACGCCGCCAAGATCGGCAAAGTGAACGTGGACGACAATCGTGACCTCGCCGTCAAACTAAGTGTCCGCGCCATGCCCACGCTCATCTTTTTCAGCGGCGGGGAAGAAAAGGAACGTGTCACCGGTGGCCTCAATCAGGAGTCCATGGCCTCCAAGCTGCAAGCGCTGGCGACGGCGTAGATCGCCGGCCAGTTGAAACAAGGCTGGATCTCGGCACGGCTAGTTCGAGATCCCGCGTTAACTTAACTTACTTGGCGCCGTTCGTCTGGAAACGCCAGGCGCCCCGTTGCGCACGTTTGGCCTCCGATTCCAGCACACCGAGCTCCCGCTTGAAGCCCGCCTCCGGCGTCCCGTCTGGAAGAGCGGTCCCGCGGGTGTAAATTCGGGCGAGCCCGGCGCGAACCAGTCGTTGCGCCAACCAGGAATCCCCGTCTGCTGACGCCTCGGGAAAACGGATCATGGCATACAGGCGATCACTCTCCATCACGCGCTCCCTCCGCGTGTAGACTTCGAACGGCTCACGTCGTAGCCAATCCAGGACCGTCTCGCGGGCCTCGTCGCCCAGCCGCAGCACACGATCGCGCCCCAGGCCGCCAAAATATTCCCCCTGATGGTCCAACCGGCGGGGAAATCGCGCGCTCTTCTCACAGGTATCGACAAAATAGAGCCGGAAGACCTCGACGCTCCCGCCTTCGTGCCGGATCCGAAAGCTATCCCCATCATTTCCCCCGTTCTCGACCAGCTCCACCTCCCGAAAAACAGTGAATCCGCCCTCCATCCGAGGCGGCGTGGGCTCCACCCGATTCCACAGCAGGATGATGAGAACGAAGGCCATCGTGGCGACGAAGGGCCCCAACGAAAATCCCGACTGGGCTCTACGCACGCCACCGCCGCGGGCGGGAGGAAAAAAGGAGAAACGAATCACGGAGGGCCGGGTGGGAATCGGGTGATCAAATGTGATGGGGGAGGTGGCTGTCTACCTAACGAGAGGGCAGGCAAAAGGAAGTGCCAGAATGAGAAAAGCCGCCCCGAAAGGCGGCTTGATTGATTTCACAGACCTGAACGCAAACCACGCTAGGAAACTTCCGCCCCCTTGTGGCCCAAAATGCGCACGGTGCGGTTGAGCTGATCGAATTCGATGGGCTTCTTGATCACCGTCACTGGACCACTCGAGAGAATCTTGCTCAGGATCTCGCTGTCAGGATAGCCCGTGATGATCACGATCGGCATATCCGGATGGATTCCCTTCAGCTTGGCATAGAGTTCGTCGCCAGCGATGTCGGGCAATTTCAGATCGAGGAAGACGAGGTCAAAGGACTGCCGTTCGGCAAAACTAATCGCCTCGGCACCGGACCCAACCACAATCCGGCCAAAACCAGCTTTCTTGAGAAACTGTTTGAAGAGCGTCTGCAGCGCGGGGTCATCATCCACCACGAGGACAGTGGGCTGTCCCGCTTCTTCGTTGCGCAGAATATCGCGGTCAAGCAAACTGCGCTTGATTCGCCACCGGCCGCCAATCTGAATGGCGGGAAGCTGTCCACGCTGGACTAGATAATAAACCGTGGGCAGCGGGATCCTAAGGTATTCCGCCGTCTCTTTGACGGTAAGGAGTTCTGGTTGTGCCTCGTTTGACATATTCTTCTCTTTGGTTCGCGTTGTTGCGATTAATCGCAATTGTGAAATCTATCGCTAAGTATAAAAGGATTGGTATTAATAGCAACACCCATTTTCAAAAACGATTCGATCTTTGGGTATAAAAATGCGATTTTGCAATAAATCCATATTTTTGGGAGAGGCGCCAGCTAGAATTCTCAAAACTGAACGACTTTTGGATCAACTATTCAAAAAATGAGTCTCAGAATTGGTTCTGATATCTGGAGAATGAGCCAAGTTAATATAGTTAGGTTAGTAAATCCAAAGACACCTGCTTTGCATGATAATTATGGCAAAGCGCAAGAGACGGCTTAAATTGCGTTCTCCATAAAATTTCTTAGGACGATCTATTAATTATGATAAGTTCCGGCAATATGTCAAGAATATTTATTATCCTTAATATTCTACTGACACTAATTAACACGGGAATTGCGCAGGAGCCACGCCCGGCCTCAGGAATTCTCGACGAGGCCGGACTGTTCTCCGATCCCGGCAAGGCAGAACTCGCCGAAATCCTGCGCCGCGGCCTCGAGGACCATGCGCTCGAGCTCTATGTCGCAACCTACCGGCTGGTCAAGGGGGAGACCATCGCGGAACGCGCCACCGGCCTGCGCAACGCCTGGGCCCAGAGCCCTTTTGCCGTGGTCCTGGTCTATGACGAGAGCGTGGACCAGATCTCGCTCGTCGGCACCCGGGACCTGGTCGATTTCGTCTCCGCCACCCAGCTTGGGGCGGTCTTTCAGCGCGCCGCCGCCGTGGCCAACCGGCATCTCGCCGAAGAGAAAGCCGCCGGTCAGAGGCGGGATCCCGCCGCCATGATCACCCGCACCGTCGCCGCGCTCCTCAGCGATCACGTGCTCACCGAACGCATGTCGCTCCCCGAGCCCCTGAGGTTTAGCCGGCCGATGGTTGCCCTCCTCGCTGCCTTCATCTTGCTCGCAAGCGCCGCGGCGAGCCTCGCCTGGTGGTTCGAGAGCCGGCTCCACCAAAATAGACGGAGCCAGACGCGATGTTCCTACTTTCCCACGACGCAGATGCCCCTTCGTCTGGGTGCGCCGTACTCTGGGGGCAAAGGAGCCACGATCGGCGAATAGCCCTACCGCCTGGAAATTTCTGCCGGGAAAAATCACCTCTCGGCCACCTTCAGAGGGAACATTTGCCGACCGATTCCGTAGAGAACCGATGCAGGCAACAACAAAGAGGCACCGTGGGCCCCCTCCCAGCAGGTGCCCGTCTGCCTGCTCGAATGGCTCTACGACATGTGCGACTTTCCAAGGACAACGTCCCTCCACCCCCGGCAGGCTCTTCGGTCGGCTTTCGCCGCGGCGATTCCCGTCGTCCTCACCCTCGGTTCCCTGCGGCCGGTGGCGGCCAATTCCCTCGTCATCAACGAAGTCGACGCCGATCAGGCCGGATCCGATATGGCGGAGTTCGTCGAACTCTACGACGGCGGCTCGGGAAACACACCACTGAACGGCTACACCCTCGTTTTCTTCAACGGCAGCTCGGACACCTCCTACCTCGCGATCGATCTGACGGGCCACGCCACCAGCAGCCAGGGCTACTTCGTCATCGGCAATCCCGGTGTCCTCAATGTCAGCCTCGAGATTGACGCCGGCGCCCGCGGTGCCATCCAGAACGGCCCCGACGCCGTGGCCCTCTACCGGCGAGACATCGCTGATTTTCCCAGGGGCAGCCCCATCATCCAGGAGGATCTCGTCGACGCCCTGGTCTATGGATCGCGTGACCCCGACGATCTTGAACTCATCGCGGCGCTCACTCCGGGGCATCCACAGATCGACGACGCCCCGGACACCTCCATGAGCCGGGTCCCAGACGGCGGCGAGCCCTTTTCCAGCGAGTCCTACGCCGCCAACCCGCCGACCCCAGGGCTGTCCAATCACCTCCTCGACTCGCTCACCTTGACACTCACACCTGAAGAAGTGCTGGAGAGTTCCAGGACGACACCCGTGGAAGTGACGGCCACGAGGACCGGCTCGACCGAGTTTGACGCCGCTCTCACGCTCGACATCGCAGACTTCTCGGAGATCTCGGCTCCCGGCGCGATCACCATCCCAGCGGGCCAGACGACAGTCACCTTCTCCATCCACCCAGTAGACGATGCCTGGAGAGATGGCGACCAGACGGTCACTCTCGTGGCGACATCGCCCGGATTCCTCGATGCCATGGCCGTGATCCGCGTTCTCGATGATGACGGGGACGCCCCAGCCGGAATCATCCTGAACGAGATCTACCCGGACGACCGCGAGGATGCCAACGCGGACGGAGAGGGTGCCCTCGACGGCCCGGGCAGCGACGAATTCATCGAACTGGTCAACGTCTCGGGCGGGCCGATCGATCTATCCAACCACGTGCTTCGGGACGCCGTGGCCCTTCGCCATCGATTTCCCCAGGGCACCATCGTTCAGCCCGGGTGCGCGGCCCTCGTTTTTGGCGGCGGCGACGTCGTGGAAGGTCTCCACCCGCAATTCGGAGGCGCCCTGGTCCACCGGGCCAACGGGTCCAACGCCTTCGGATTGGGCTTGAACAATTCGGGCGACACCATCCAAATCCTGAACCCGGAAGGCCTCGAAATCGCCGGTCTGCGCTATGAAGAGGTCCCATCATCAGGCGGGTCTCTAGTTCGAGACCCGGAACTCTCCGGCACCCTCATCCCCCACACCGAAGCGGATGCACCATCGGGCCCGTTGGGCTTCACGCCGGGATTTCAGGTGACCGGGGAACCGTTTTGCCTGCCGCCGCCATCGCTGGCGCTGACCGCCGAGAGCCTCGTCGTCTTCGAGAGCGACGGTCCGGAGGCTCTCCTCCTCACCGTCCAGCGAGAGGGCGGCAGGCTCGACGCACCCCTGGAAATCACCTTCTCCAGCAGCGATCCGAGCGAACTCCGCGTCCCCCAAAACGTGATCATTCCCCAACAGATCACGCAAATCCAGATCCCTCTCGAAGCCATCGACGATCCAATCGACGACGGCGATGTCACCGTCGAAATCACGGCTTCCTCGGCGGATCACGTCAACGCCTCCATTCAGATTCAAGTGCGCGACGACGGCGATCCGCCGTTGACTCTCCTCATCAACGAACTCGATGCCGATCACGCCGGACCGGAAGATCGCGAATTCATTGAACTCTATGATGGCGGCGTGGGACATGTCCCTCTGGATGGCATCGTGGTCGTCCTCTTCAACGGCGCCCAAGGTACCTCCTACGCCGCCTACGACTTGGCCGGGCGATCGACCCAGAACAACGGTTTCTTCGTGCTCGGCGATGAAGACGTTTCCCACGTCGATCTCGGCATCCCGGGTTTCACCCTGCAAAACGGCCCTGACGGCGTCGCCCTCTACCGTGGCGATCGATCGGACTTCCCGGCCGGTTCTCTTCCCTCGGAAGAAGGCCTGATGGATGCGGTCGTCTATGGAACCGACGACGAAAACGCTCTCGATCTCATCGAAAGCCTGACCCCAAACCAGAGGCAGCCTAACGAAGGCGCGGCCAACAACTCCTCGTCCCTTGGCAGATACCCGGACGGTGGCGAACCCAGACTGACAGAATCCTACACCCAACTCAGCCCCACGCCGGGCCGGGCAAACGTCCCCGCCCCAGAACACACCTACGCCAACTGGGCAGAACACTTCGGCGGCATCGGTGCCCCCCAAGATGATCCCGACCACGATGGGCTCCCCAACGCTCTCGAGTATGGACTCGACACCTCCCCGGTGCTCCCCAATCCGAAGCACTCCCCCCTCTTCGAGATCCGCACGGATGAGGGCGCCGCGCTCATTCACCTCGCGCTCGAACAGCCGCTTCCAACCGATGTCTCCATCGGCTTCGAGCTCTCCGATGATCTACGCTCCTGGACGCCGGTCGAACCGACCGCCACCCAACACATGGAGAACGTTTTCTCCGCCGCCTTCAGCGATTTCTTGACGCCGGGCCAAACATCCTTCATCCGGATGGTCGTCACCATCGCGCCTTGATACCCCATGCCGGCTCCGAAGAAAAAACGCGCCCCAAGAAAGAAGGCCACCACGACCAAAACAAAGAAGGCCGACAATGTTTTTGCCTTCACCGGCAACGATGAGGGTCGGGTCCGGCAGGCAGCCCACGACTGCTTCACGAACAAGAGCGCCGGGCTCGACGAGTTTGGAGCGGAATCTCTCGACGGTACGGCGGAGAATTCGGAGGATGCCAGCCGGATTATCGGGCGGACGCTCGAAGCCCTGCAGACCCTGCCATTCTTCGGAGGGAACAAAGTGGTCTGGCTCAAGGGGGCCAACTTTCTCGGCGACTCCGTCACGGGAAATTCCAAGACCACCCTCTCCGCGCTCGAAGGACTCACCAGCCTCCTCACGCAGGGCCTTCCCTCCGAGGTAACCTTCATCCTCAGCGCACCAGCAATCGACAAACGGCGCACCTTTTACAAACAGCTGAATGCCTCGGCTCACCTGGAGACATTCAGCAAACCCGATACCTCGCGAGACGGCTGGGAGCGCGATATCATGCAATATGTGAGTGCCGAGGCCAGCAAGCGCAGTCTGCGATTTGACCGCGAAGGCCTTGAGTTCTTCACCATGCTCATCGGCGCCGAGACCCAGCAGGTCGATCTCGAACTCGAGAAACTGGACCTCTATCTTGGGCAACGCCGTGAAGTGGCCCTCGAAGACATTCGCCAAATTGTCTCCCTCAGCCGTGGTGGCGTCATCTTCGAAATCGGTAACGCCCTGGCAAAAAGACAGTTGCCCCGCGTCCTCGACCTCATCGACCACCTGCTCTACCGCGGCGAAACGGCGGTCGGCATCTTGTTAGGCGCCATCGTTCCCCAAGTCCGGCGCCTTCTCCTGGCCAAAGACCTCGTCCAAAGATTTCACATCAAGGCGCGAAGTTACCAGGCGTTCAACAGCAAACTCGCCAGTCTTCCCCGCGAGGAAATCGCTCACCTCCCCATGAAGAAGGACGGCACTCCGAACGCCTACCCGATCTTCCTCGCCTCCATGGCCGCCGCCAATTTCCGCACCGCCGAACTCCGTCGCGGCCTGGAGACGTGCCTCGAAGCCAATCTCCGCCTCGTCACCACCAGTCTCTCCCACAAAGTCGTCCTCAATCAAGTGGTCGTCCAACTTCTGGCCGGCGACAAGCGCCCGGTCTCGACATAACGCTCTGAATCGATCCCCGTCCGCCGGATTCAGGATTGCTTGCCCCGGGAAACGACGCGCTTGTTGACTTCATCGAGATCGAAGGCCTCCGGGTCGAAGTCGCCGAACCACTCCAATCTCTCCTCATCTTCTTCGTCAAGCTTCCCTCCCCGCCGTTTGGTCTGCGCGATCTCGACGAGTTCTGCATAACCAAAGGGACCACCACAGTCCTCGGGCGGACAATTGCGCGCGCCGTCGACGACCGAAGGATAGAGTTCCTTCCCATTCGGACGACCTTTTTCCAGCAACACGACCTCGTGCTCCCAACCGTCGCCAAAGTCATACTCGTAGCTCAGGCGGCCTCCTTTGGCGCGAAGAACTTCCTTGAGTTGAACGGAGGCGTCATCGATATCGTCCTCTCCCATCTCCATGGCGAACATCCCTTCCTGAGCGCTGGTATAAGTCACACCCTTCGGGTCGCGAAAAGCGTGTAGATGACAGTTCTCCCAGCCGAACGCACATTGGAGCAGCTCATGGAACTCTCTCAAGCTGAAGGAGCTGGGCACTACCAGGGTCCGATAAATGTCAGGCTCGATGTGTTGCAGGGTGACGCGGAGCTTGTAAATCTGAACGAGTTCAAGTTTCTGATGGGCCATGATTGGGATGCGATTCGATGGAAACCTCGGGACAATCTTTCGGTCATGATTGCCGTCTGTGCCCTCGTTCCGGCAATCTTCCTCGATTGTCAATCGCCATGCCATTCAGCACGCCGCCGTCGAATCAAGGCTGCGACTCGTCCGCGCTCGGCACGAAGTAACCCCAAATATCGGCCTCGGCACGAGCACCTTCGTGCACGTGGAATTGGTCCACCGTGGCAAAGCCGTCGGAGCCGAGGTAACCGAACTGCAATTGCAGCTCGTACTGCTGCCCATTCAGTGAGGTTGAAAACACGCTGTTCGGATCGGTGATCCTGACATAGTCGGCATTTTGATTGGCCGTGTTGCTCTCGAGATTGGCGGTGTTCTCCAGAGCGAGTTCAAAGGCAAACGTCTCCGCGATGTCCGGCGTACTGAAATCGATGGTGACATCGAGCCAGACACTCGTCGCTTCAGTCGGAGCACTGATCGTCGAATTGAAGTAGTCCAAACCACCCAACCGGAACCATGATTCCGCATTCACATCGACAAAGGAATCCGAGGTGAAGGAGAGGATGCTTCCCGAGTCGTAACCCGCCACACCGCGCCCCCACTCGAACTCCGCATCCAGGCCATTGGTCACATAGTTCGCCACCATCGCATTGCCACCTTCGGCATCGCGGAACTCACCAGCCGATTGACCAGCAAACGTCAGGGTCTCGTCGTCTTCGGCAGCGTAATAATGCGTCGTGGCAAAACTGCTGATGTAGTGCTGGTTCCCATCGGAATCGGCGTAAGCCACAATGTGCGTATCCGCGCTCACGAGGAGCGGGCTTCCAAGATAGAGCTGCCAGGGGGCGCTATCGATCGAATACTTGATCGCCGTTCCCGCCGGATTGATCGGAGGGTTGGACAGGGTTACTTCCAACGGAAAGTTCCCGCTGGGGTAAGTGCCCCCGGGAATCGAAAACAGAGGAGGGGCCAGTTGGATGGTATCCAGGTATCCAGGGCTCATCGTCAATTCAACATCACCCGTCTGGATCTGCGGAGTCACCCGTGCCGCTGCCGGAGCCGTCTCCTCAAAATCCCAGATCCAATTCGAAGCCTGGGCAAACCCGGGGATGTCCATTTCACGGGCCTCTTCCTGGCCAAAGTCCGCCGTCACCTCATCTGCTAGCTCGAATCGAACGCCGCCGCCAGACTCGGACAGAGAGAAACGCCGCGCCTCGAGATCCCACACCGCCCGCAACCCCACATCTCCGGCGTCCACGCTCACCGCGATCAAACGCCCGTCGACGAAGGAGCCGGCGTATCCCGGTAGGGAAAGCTGTGCCACACTGTCGCCCACCGTTTTCAGTTTCGAGAGGACTTGCTGGGCATCCACGCTGGAGGTCAAATCTCCCCCACCGCTCTCATAGGCAGCGATTGCCCGGTTGAGAGACTCCACATTGGACCGGAGCTTGACCGCCATGGTCTCTTCCCGTGTCCCGAAAAAGAGGGTGAGGCTAAGGGTGCCAATGATGCCCACCAAACCGACGGTGGCGAGGAGTTCCATCGCCGTAAAGGCGCGTATTCGAGAGTGGCTTTCATTCATCGTCCTGTGTTGTAGTTTCTAAAAATTAGAGAAAATACCAATAATTGCAACTCAATTCTATAATTATTGACAAAACCACAACTGCCGGACTCTCACTTTCCACAGATCCGCCGCCCCGCGAGTCTCATTCCCGCGATGAATTCGCCCTCCTAGCCTCGTGCTCGCCGCCCCTCCTGCTCCACGGACACACCGTCAATCCAGGCTCGTGACGTTGTCCTCCACCGTATTCAGGCGGCCATCTCTCCCCGCCGAATAGACAAAGATGGAAAGACCCCTCAGTTGGTGACCAAAGCGCTTCCGATACGCAGCCGGAACCGAGACCGTGCCCTCATTCGCCACATCGAGAAGGACCCGATAAGGGTTCCCCCATGGATCATTGTACTGGTTGAGCGTCACGATGTACCCATGCGCCTTTGGGTTGCTTTTCACCCTCGCCGGCTGGAAATAGGGCGTTCCCGACCGATTGCGCTCCGATTTCTCTCCCATGATGGCAGACAGAAAAGCCCCACGAGTCGATTGAGGACCGTCCCACTGCCCGGGGAAGGGTCCCTCGAGCGTGAGATACTGCGAGAAACTATTCTCCAATCCCAGGCAGTCCGTGTGCGCCTGCGCGCGCCTGGCGGCCTCCATCGTGACGCCGTAGCCAGTCAATCCGGCGGTGGCCAAGATCGCGATGATGCTCATCACCACCAACAACTCCAAGAGCGTGAACGCCCTTCCATCAGAATCAATAGGGTTCCTCTTCATGGCTAAATATATAGCGAATCTAGCTCAAACCTTCCCCGCGACCAAGACAATTGTTGGAAAAACAACCTATCTTCCCGTCTTGCCTGATGCCGGCAGAGCGACCACCGCTTCCAAATCGCGCTGCAGCGTCTCCAGTGCTTCCGGGTCCTCAATTTGCCCTCCGTCGGGGGTCGTGACAAAGATACTATCAATCGCCGCCCCCTTTTCCGTCATGATTCGGGAGTGCGTGATCTCCAAGCCGTGCCGGCCGATGGTGATGAAACAATCGTAGAGCAGCCCCAATCGATCCAGCGCCTGGATCTCGATCACGCTCGCTTCCGCCGTGAGTTCATTGGTGATGTAGACCCGCTGCGGGAAGAACTGCGCCGCCTCGGAGTCGACGGGATTCTGGCGACGCGCCTTGGCGATCAGTTTGCCAAAATCGTAGTCCTCCTCCTGAAAGGCTTCCAGCATGAGCTTCTTCACCGCCTTGCGCACCGCCGTGTTCGTCACCGCTTCCAGGTTCAGGGTACAGACCCGGAAGATATCCAAGACCACACCGTCCGAGCGGAAGAAAAAGTCCGCACTGAGAATGTTCAGCTCCTGCGCCGAAAGGACCCCCGCAATGCACGCTAACAAATAGCGGCGATCATGAGAACAGACAATGAACTGGCTGTAGTTCGCCTCCGCGTGATCCACCCAGCGGAACACGGGGCGATCCAGTTTCACCTCGGGATTCTTCTGGTCCGTTTCATGAAACTGGCGAATCAGACGAATGTCTCTCACAATACTCTCGGTGGTCCGAAAGAAGAAATAGCGATCGGGCATCCCCTCAAAGTGGGTCTCGATCTCGCCGGCATAGGATTCGCCTAACTTTTTCAGGATTTCACCTTCCTGATCCTTCCGCGAAACCTCCACCACTCCGTGATCCTTCCAATAACGCAAGGTCGCGTGGTAGAGCTGCTTCATCAGCATCTCTTTCCAGTCCGTCCACCCCTCCTCGTTTGTCCCCTTGGAATCCGCATAGGTAAAGAGGAGGAGCAAATCGAGGTGGCGCTTGTCTCGCATTTTCCCAGCGAACTCGATCACCGTCTCGGGATCATCGATCGGCATCGTGGTCGCCGTCTTCCAAAAAGTCAGATGATGATCCACGAGGAAGAGCATCAGGTCCCTCCGCTGCCCCTTCACCTGAAGCCGCCGGCAGACCCGCTCCGCCATGGTCGTGCTGGCATCACTGTGAAACCGAACGTTTTCCGCCCGGCCCGTATCGTGGAGTATGAACGCCAGATAGAGCACAAAGGGATCTTCCACGTGCCGGAAAAGGTCCCGAAAGAAAGCCAGTTTGGGATCCTGGGTGTCCGCCAGCTCATCCAGCTTTCGAATACAGAGCAAGGTGTGGTGATCCGCCGTGTAGCGATGGAAGAACTCGTGCTGCACCAGACAATCGAGGGCCCCGAACTCAGGCAAATAGCGCCCCAGCATGCCGACCCGATGCATGTCTTTCAAAACCCGCGCCACGTTGCCCCGCCGCGAGAGAATGGCCTCGAAGATGACCCGCGCCTTCTTGTTGTAGCGG
This sequence comes from Verrucomicrobiales bacterium, assembly GCA_028281705.1. Lineage (GTDB taxonomy): Bacteria > Verrucomicrobiota > Verrucomicrobiia > Verrucomicrobiales > DEV007 > JAACDM01. The sequence continues at coordinate 6,961 of JANQJH010000151.1, read as the reverse complement.
AACTCACGATCGAGAAGATGATAGTGCGACTTGATGAGTTCCATGATCTGCGGGCTCATCCTCAGATGCCGCTGCTGCATGTGCTGAAAGACGCGCATCAGCCGGTGGGGAACTTCCTCGAATATCTTCTCGTGCTCCGGGTAGATCCGCTGATTCCAACTGTAAAAACTGCCAAAATGTTCCCGCTTCTTGCGCCGCCGCGCCAGGAGGCTGATCACGCCGCTCTCTCCCTCCTCTTCGTGCGCCAGATGAAGGCGCTCGAGCAACTTCCAGGCACATCGATAGAGCGCTCGCGTCGCGTGGTAGTAATCGCGCATGAAGGCCTCGATCCGGCGAAGGATGCTCTTGCTCGGGTAACAAAAGTTGGTCGCCACCACACCTTGTAATTGCAATGTCAGGATATCATTGTCCCGGCCCGCCTGAAAATGGAGCTCGTTGCGAACGCGATGAATGAACTCGTAGGCCTTCTCAATTTCACTGAATTCGCCTTTCGTCAGAACGCGCTTCTTCACCAGTGTCTGCAGATCCCGTGACCCGTAGTGCACAAAACAGATCCAGATCAAATTGTGATAGTCGCGCAAGCCGCCGCAGCCGTTCTTCACGTTGGGCTCCTGGACAAAGACCGTGTGATACTGATCGCGCCTTTCTCGCATGTCCCGGCGGCGCATCTTGAGATAGTCGTGCTCGTTGCCGTCAATGCAGTGCTTCCGAAACTCCAACTGCAAGCGCTCGAACAGCGCGTCTTCCCCCGTGATCAATCGCGCCTCGATCAAGGACGACTTGGTCCTGATGTCTTGATTGGCCTGAGAAATCGTCTCCCTCACCGACCGCACCGCATGCCCGACCTTGAATCCCATGTCCCATAACAGGTAGAGAATCTGTTCGATCATTTCCTCCGCCACGGGACTCGGCCGGCGACGAGAGGTGTGCAGAAAATGCACGTCGATATCCGATGCCGGATTGAGCAACTGCCGCCCGTAGCCGCCGGTGGCAATCAAGGTCACCGGTACCGCTTCGCCCTCGTTTTCTCCATCCGATGGGCACATTGCCAGGGAGTGCTGAAAGAGATTCTCAATCACCACATCGAGCAAGTCCGATCGGTGCCGCGCAATCGTCAGCCCGCCCTCCCCCGCCTCGTGAAGTTCGCGGATTCGCCGATTCTCCACGCCGAGAAATTCCTTGTAGAGCGCGAGCAGCTCATCTCGATTCTGGGGAATCTCGCCATCGCTCAGGTGCAAGCAGCGCTTGGCGTGCTCGTTGACCTTGGCGAGGTAGTCCTCCGGCATTTTGATTCCCGATGAATTGTTAGCCTTGATAGGCGAAGGTGTCTTCCTCCGGGAAGGATCCCCATTCCTGGATCACGCCGGCATCATTGTGCGCCATGTGAACCAGAGCGTGGTAGACATCCTCAATCGTCGGGCTCTGCGAATCCCCTTTCGCACTGACATAATCTTCGATCCCGGCGTGAACATCCACCGCCCGCACCTTCTCACCGGAAGCATCCTCGAGCCGCTTCCGGCACTGATGGAGGAAACAGATGAAGGCCTCCGCCGCTTTCTTCCCCGCCTCAACACCCGGCTGATCATAGGCATTGATATTCACCAGCACGGCATAGATCCCAACGGCCCTCTCGTAGAGAGCAATCAGGGCGCCCAGGGTATAGGCATCAATGCGAGCCAAACTCAGAGTCATCGACGGTCGCCCCTTGTCAGCCAGAGCTCGCCGAGTCCCCCTCAAGAAGCCCTGCAAATAGTCCCCCGACTCACTCTCGCCACGCCGGCCATTTCCAAAGTTCTCTCGCACTTCAATAAAGGTGGCAAAGAAGTTGTCCACACCGTCGCGAAGCTGTTGCACATAGGCGTGTTGGTCGGTCGAGCCCTTGTTCCCGTAGACCGCGATGCCCTGCTCAACGGCGGTTCCGTCCAGATCACGGGCTTTCCCCAGGGATTCCATGATCAATTGCTGCAAATACTTCGCCATCAACGCCAGTCGATCCTTGTAGGGAAGAATGACCATGTCCCTCTTCCCGGTACCGCCACCCGCGTGATGCCACATCAGGGCCATCATCATCGCCGCATTTTCTGCCGGATCCGCTCCCCGCGTGCGCGCATCCATCGCCTTGGCGCCGTCCAAAAAGGCTCTGAAATCCAGTCCCTGCAAGGCCATGGGCAGGAGCCCCACCACACTGGTAACGGAAGTGCGCCCGCCGACCCAATTCGTCATGGCGAAACGCCGCAGCCAAGCCCGGCCCTCGTCATCTCCCTCCTCCCCGCGGGCCACCCTATCTAAAGCACTGTCGACACCGGTCACGGCCACGGCGTGCCCGGCAAACGAAAGCCCCTGCGCTGCGTAGGCCGCCTGAGCAGTTTTCATCCCGTTGGCCGTTTCCTTCGTCCCACCCGATTTCGAAATCACCAGGGTCAGGGTCGAGGCCAGTGGCAGTTGTCCTAGCACACGTTCGAAACCGTCGGGATCCGTGTTGTCCAGAAACGCCACCCGCATCTTGTCGTCGGGCTGGCCTAACGCATCCGCCACCAACTGAGGTCCCAGCGCCGACCCCCCAATGCCAATGAGCAGCACGTGGGTGAACTTCCCTTCACCATGGATCTCCTCGGCAAACGAAGCGATCGCTTCCCGGCAATCGTCAATGTAGCTCCGCACGGGCTGCCCCCCCGCATCCCGCTCCGGCGCCCGGCTGACATCGCGGAGCCAATAATGCCCCACCATGCGCCCCTCATCCACATTCTTCTCCTCACCGGCTTCCAGCTCGCGCATGTAGTCGGCCGCCCGCTGGCAGTCGGCCGCCTTGCTCTTGAGATAGCCCTCCGGAAAACCCATTTTGCTGACATCGAGAGAGATCCCGAGATCCGTGTAACGAAGAAACTGCTGATTGAAACGGGGCCAAAAATCCATGAAGGCTGTCCCTTTAGCAGAGGCTGGCCTCAAGGGCAATCGGCGTTCGCGCGATCGAACGACGATTCATCGCTTCGTCGCCATTCCCCCTCCGCGTCCATGAGATGCCGGCAGATGCTGACACCCTCCTCTCCCACCGTCAGCTCGACAAAACCCTGGCCCTGTGGGTAGCGGCGCCCCGTCAACATGGGAGCTCCCGCATTGACTACCGTCACCCGCGGTGCTCCCGGCGGCCTCCAGACCCAGGGCCAGTGGATGTGCCCGTGAAGATACATCAGGGGCCGGTCGCTCGCTGCCAAGACCTCGGTCAACTCCCCGGCGTCCTCCAGACCGTGACCAGCAGCCTCCTCGGGCAACTCCGGAGGCGTCCCGATCGGGTAGTGACAGAGCACGAACACGGTAGCCGCCGCCGGAATCTCGGCCAAGGCCGCCCCCAGAGCGTTTAACTGCTCCCCACCCAGAGCGCCACTCGCATTCCACACGTTCGGACGCGTCGGATCCAAGCCCACCACGTAAACCGCGTCACTCAGGCGCCACACGGCAGGCCAGGTTCCGGCCGTCCACGGCTCAAACGCCCACTCAAAGAGCCGCTTCCGCGCCGAGGAAAAGCAGTAGCGATCATGGTTCCCCGGGACCACGTGGGCACCCGCGGGCAGGGTCAGCTGTCCCACGAGATCATTCCATCGAGCCCGCGCCTCGTGAAACTCGCCCAGCAGAGCCGTTGTCGTGAAATCTCCCGAGCCCAACAATCCGTCCGGCGCCAGTTCCACCACCCGCGCCGCCACACTCGGCCACAGCGCCGGCCGGAAATGACGCCGCCGGTTCAGCCAGAGATTCATCTGCCCCAACAGTCGCTTGGACAGCAGTTGCCAGGGCCAAACGCCTAACTGATAAAAATGCAGGTCGCCTAACAGAACGAGACGCATCGGCGGCAGTTCATTCAGAATCCACTAGCAAAACAGCGCCGACCGATCGACTCGCGGCCCCCGATCAAGACTCTGTGGAAAAACGATAGACTGTCGTCTTCTCGTAGGTCTCGCCCGGCCTGAGCACCGCAGTGGGAAAAGAAGGTTGATTGGGCGTGTCAGGATGGAACTGGCATTCGAGGCAAAAACCCATCCGCTGCTGGTAGACCTGACCGTCCTTGCCTTCGAAACTACCATCGAGAAAGTTCCCCGTGTAGAATTGCACGCCATGATCCGTCGAGAGCAGCTCCATCACCCGGCCGCTCCCGCTCTCTGTCACCCGGGCCACGGGACGCAACTCGCCCGCCTCCCCGTTGATGACGAAATTGTGATCATAACCCTTTCCGAATTCAATCTGCTCATTCTCCGCCCCGATCCTCTCACCGATCTTGTGCGGCCCCGTGAAATCAAACGGAGTCCCCTTCACCTTGCGAATCTCACCCAGGGGGATCGCCGTGGCGTCCGTCGGCGTGAAGGCATCGCAGTGCAGCTGCAAGGAATGATCGAGAATCGTCTTCCCGCTCTTGTGGCCCGCCAGGTTCCAGTACCCGTGATGGGTCAAGTTCAACACCGTCGCCTTGTCCGTCGTCGCCTTGTAGTGAATCTTCAGCCCATTGTCCTTGGTTAGGCTATAGGTCACCACACTCGTCAGGGCTCCCGGGTAACCCTCCTCGCCATCGGGTGACACGTAGCGCAGTGTCAGGACCGGATCACCGTCCACCACCGCATCCTTGGCCTCCCAGATCTTCTTATTGAAACCGACCACGCCGCCGTGGAGGTGATTCGGCTCGTTATTCGTCGCCAACGTGTATTCCTTGCCCTCCAGGGTAAACTTGCCCTTGGCGATGCGGTTGGCATAGCGCCCCGTGATACAACCGAAGTAGGGACTGTCCGTCATGTAGCCGGCCACATCCTGACATCCCAACACCACGTCATCCATCTTGCCCTCGCGATCGGCCACGTTCAAACGGCGAACGATGCCACCCAGATCCAGAATTTCGGCCGACATCCCCTGGCCGTTGGTCAGTGTGTAAGCCGTCACCGGCTTGCCTTCCAGCTCGCCGAAGGCCTTTTTCGAAATCGAAGATTCAGCACCAGACGAGAGAGAGAGTCCAACCATGGTCAGGACAAGTGTGGGGGTAAGTATTGAAAGAGACGAGACGGAACGCTTCATTCCGTTTGGCATAGAGGATCGCCCAGCACTCGTCAAGGCCCCGCCTACGGGGCCTCCTCCGCCGCCTCGTGATCGTTGGCCAACACCCTCTGGCCGACGATCGGCACCCGTGGCTCCAGCACCGTATTGACCACCAATTGCCCCCCGGCATCCCACTCCAGAAGTTCCACCACCCGATCGAAGAGCTCCCGGGCCTGAGGAACCCGGTAGGTCACATTCCGGTAGGGACCACCGCCCCGCACACCCGTGGCCAGCTTGTCCACGATCAGCTCGATGTCCGTCAGTCCAGCCAGGGCTTCCGAGCCCGCCGCGACTCCCCGGTCATACTTGTGCACGATCTGATGAGCCGTCATCCGCGCCTCCGATTCCTCCGGAGAAATCAGCCTCGGGGCCTGGATCGGGTTCATCCGAAAGACCTCGATGAGATTCAACACCGTACCCTTCACCGTCTTGGGATCCAGCATGGCCCAGCGGTTGGCCACCGACAGCCCCAGGCGGGCGTGGCTGGACTCCGCCTGGACCCGGCCATGAGACAGGTCTGTCTTGGCCCCAACGAGCGCTTTACCGTTCGGCCCCAGCATCAACATCAGTTCCCGCAAGCGCGCTTCAGCCATTTCACCCCAATCGCCGGCAAACTGTGTCGCCGCCGCACTGCTGGTAAACTCAAAGACCCCGTCCACCCGGACATCGACGCCGATCCGCGCCAAAAGCTGGCTCGACGACGCCTCGGAACTGCTCAGGTAATCGATGAGACGGGAAGCCGCCGGCTTGTGGGGTTCCGGAAGAAGATCCCGGAGATCGGCGAGCGATCGCCGGGAACAATAGAGCCCCAGCCAGTCCCGCTTCGAGTTGGCCAGGACGTGGGCAGGCTGATCGAGTAATTCTCCCGACGGCAAGGTCTTGGGAGCGCTGAGAAACTGCATCGTCATCTCGGGATCGCCAATGACGAGCGTGCGGGGATCGAGCAGGGCAAACTTGATCTCCGTCCGCCTTCCGACGAAGCCGTCGTTCACCGAGACCTCGCCCACGCGCTCGGACATGAGAAGCCCGCGCCCAAAATCGCGGATCAAGGCCCGGCGTCTGAACCGCGTCTTTTTCGAGATCAAGGCCAGCGTGCCACCGGTCCCGTTCCTCGCAATCGTCACTCGCTCGAGTTCCGAAAGCCGCAGTTCCCCGGAATACGCCTCCGCCTTGCGGTCGATTTCGCCCGTGGTGATCCAATCCTCACCTTCAGCCCACTGTTGGTAAATCCGGACGAGGCGATCAGCATCGACTGTCAAAAGAAACTCGGGACGGGTGGCACCCAGGTTTCGGAGATAGTCCGGATGGTCCGTTTGCGCGGAGAGCCCCAGCATGGCGAGGTATTTCTCCACGTGCCGCTGTCCCAAGGTGGCCAGATAGGCCCCTCCACCGGCAAAAATGAGACAGACCAGAATCGCCACCTTGTGCCAAGGAATCAGGAGACCATACATGGGAACTTTACCCCGACTCGAAAGCAAATTGGCCACCTCCTCACAGGACCCGGGGCGATGGCGTGCACGCCGTGAAAACAGGCGTCCCACCATCCGCTTTCCCCATCCTGCGCCACCCGTATCCCCTGCCCGTTCCTGATCCTCAACCTGCCCGCCGATGCCCAATCGAGTGCTGCTCTCGGGGCGTTCCTCCACCAGAACCTCACCCTTCAGGGGCGGAAGGGGCTTTTTCCGTGAGGCGTACTCCTGGCCCAACTTGATCTCGTTCCCCATCGTTTCCGCCACCTCCGCCATCGCTCCGGATCGCTCCGCCTCCTCAAAATCGGGGATCGCTGGAATTTCCACATCGATCGGTGTCGTCGGCACCGGCTCATCCATCGCCGCCGCCGGTTCGTCGTCCACCAGGAAAACGTCCGCCAAATCGGGCTCGGCCTCCC
>JANQJH010000107.1 GCA_028281705.1 Verrucomicrobiales bacterium | reverse complement strand
GTTGAGATCGTTGATCTCCTGTCCGTCTGCCAGGCTGTCGCCATCCGTGTCCGCGCTATCGGGATTGGTGCCGTGATCATTGACCTCTGGACCGTCTTCGATGCCGTCTCCATCGCTATCCTTGTTGTCGGGAAAGGCACGGTTGGCCAGCTCATCCTTGTCGTTCAGACCGTCCTCGTCAAAGTCACCCGAGCCATCGCGGCTGAGATCACCGAAGAAGAAGTTTTCCGCGAAGTCATCCATTTCATCGCCATCGGTGTCTTCCGTGACGACCTCGAAGATGTCGAAGCTCTGGAGCAGTTCGTAATCGGCATCGTTGAGATTCGGAGGATTCTCTTCAGTCCCGCGATAGATGTAGACGGACACGCCCGCACCGCCGCCGCGCTCCCAGTGCCAGAAATTGATTTCATGGACACCCGCGGTGAGTTCCACCGTCATGACAGTGTTACCGCGGCCCCGGTTGCCCGCCGAGCCGATCTCCGTGCCGTCGACTTCGAGACTGAAGCCGTCATCACTGTTCACGATGAATGTGATAAAGCCATCCTGACGGATGAAGATGTCTCCCGTACTGAAAATGGCGAAATCGTTACGCTCAGGAGAGTTGGCACCTGTGGCCCCTTCGACGTAAGCCGGATCCCAAAGCGGATAGGGACGAGACAGATCTTGCAGCACCGGGGCGTTGGCATTGTCGTGAAAATGGATGAACTCGGTTTCCACCGTGATCGATTCCCCATCAATTTCACCAGCGGTGGCGGCCTTGGCGGAATCGATGTCGCCGATCTGATCTCCCGAGGCGTGGATGTGGGTCGTGGTGAAAGGTGCACCCCCAAACATGGCCGAGACCACACTGAACTGATCCAGGGGATCGGTGCCGCCATTGACTTCGAGACCGTCCTTGGCCCCGTCACCATCCGTATCCGGATTGTGTGGATCCGTTCCCGTATCCGTCGCACTGACAAACACGCCGGTATTGGTCTCCGCGCCGTCATTGAGCAAATCCCGATCCGTATCCGCCCTCAGGGGATGCGTGCCTGTGTCTTCGGCACTCACCCAAACTTCGGTGTTGGTCTCCACGTTATCATCGAGGCCATCACCGTCCGTGTCCTTGTTGTTCGGATTCGTCCGCTGCTCGAATTCCGCAAAATTGGAGAGGGTGTCGCCATCGAGATCAGTGTCTCTGTCGGAAGCGTCGAAGGGATCGAGGCCGTTGTCCAACTCAAACTGGTCACCCATGCCGTCACCATCGGTATCGACCACATCCGGCCGGATGATGGCGCGCTCTTCAAAAACCTGCAGCGCCTCCTCCGGAGTCAGCGGCCGGTTCCACACCGCGATGTCATCCATCTGGCCGGTAAAGAAGTTCCCCGTGGCGTCGTAGACCCCATCGCCGCCGATATTGAAGGTAAACCCGGAATTGGTCGGGTTGGTCCCACCGCCGGTCTGTTCGACCTCACCGTTGACGTAGAGAATCCGTTCATCAGGCGTGTTCACCAGAACGATACTGGTCCACTCTTCGACCGCGGGGCCAAAGGGGACATTGAATCCACCACCGGCGGCCGACCAGTGTTGCATCGTGGTGGGATTGATCATGCCAAACTCGATGGCGTCGTTCTGCCCAAAGAAACCGATGCGGTTGCCTCCTTGTTCCTCAAATTTGACCCAGCCCGCCATGGTGAAATTGTCAATGTCATTCATGATGGCGCCCTCGGTCGTGACCGAATCGTCGACGCCGTCAAAATTGATGGCGATGTCTCCCTCGCCCGCAGGCCCTTCGACCAGTTCGGGATCACCGTTGACCAAGCCTATATTCGTGTTGGCCGAGGCATCCAGGGCCTGGGTGGAACCGGGCTTGAGATCGTTGAAGGACCAGTAACCAATAAGGCCCTCTGTCAGGGTATTCTCCGCCGAATGCACGACAAAGGCCTGGAGGATCGGATTGTTGTCCGCTCCTAACTGATCTTGCCCTCCAATGTGCTGCTGCATGACCACGTTCAGTTCCCCATCAGGGTTTGCCTTGAACTCGCCGACATAGACGAAGGTGTTGTCCGGCGACCAGACATCGTCGCCCTCATTGGTGCCCTCGGAGGTGAAGTCATCGACCACCAGCTCCTCATTGACAGAGATGTCCCAGTGCCGGTCGCGATCCGCACCCTCGTTGACCAAGATCTGGATTTCGTAGAGACCATTCCCCCTCAGGCCGGAGACATTCATCGTTAGCGGATTGGGAGCCTGCGACCACCGAATATCCTCCATGATGAAGGAGAGATTGTCCGCCGAATCCTGATCCAGGCCCGTAAACGCAGGCGCGGCAGCCCAGCCGTCGATAAAATGAGTCGATTCCAGGTCCACGCGGACGCCGTCGCGCTCAGCAAGACCTACTTGATCGTTGTCGGTCTTGTCCGATTGAAAGAGGACGCCATTGACTTCACGGTCCTCATCGCCATAAGCATCGACGGCGATCACCACGGTGGAGGGATCGAGATGCAAATCATCGGGACTGATGATCGACATGATCCTGCCGTTCCCCGTGCCCTCATTGAGGACCATGGTTTCGGCCATCAGCGATGTTGTTCCCGCAAAAAAAGATATTGCGAGGAACACCCTTAGAAAGTGATTGAGCTTCATGGTGGAATTTGAGGGTTCGGGTTCAGCTAAACGTGTAACCGTGATAGTTAGCAAAAGAGGGGATCCTCGTGTCAATCTCAAAACCGGCCATTTCCAGGATCCACCTGCGTTGAGCCGGATCACGACGTGGCATTGCCTCGCCACCCGCGCCTGGCGAAGGAGCTAACCATCAAGCCTGCGCATGGCTCCTAACGCCATGCGACAATCACTCCCCGCGGCCTTGCCGATCACGTTCCTCAAATAGGAGACGCCCGCCTTCTAATTAAATAGAAGTTTTTCTCTTGCACCCCACCGAATCCTCTATTTAAATAGAAGGCATGCCAAGATCGATCTCGAAACACCCCACCGAGCTGGAGCTTCAGATTCTGAAAATCCTCTGGGCAAAAGGCGCTCTTGCGGTTCGCGACGTGCGCCAAACTCTGGCCGATGAGGAGGGCCGCGAACTGGCCCACACGAGCGTCGTCACCACCCTGAACACGATGGAGCGGAAGAAGTACCTGCGAAAGAAACGGGAGGGAAACGCCTATATTTTTGAAGCGGCCATCGATCGCGAGGAAGTCTCACAGAGCATTGTCAACGATGTCGTTGAACGCGTCTTTGACGGCTCTGTCTCCTCACTCCTGGTTAGCCTACTGGGTAACTCCAAAATGAGCGAAGACCAACACAAAGAACTACGCAACCTCATCAACAAGAAAAAGAAAGGGCAAGATTCATGAATAGCAACCATCTCCACGAGTGGGCACCCGCCTTTGCCGAGATCGCCCTCCACTTCCTCTGGCAGGGAACGGCAATCGCTCTGATTGCGGGTCTTCTCGCCTCCATCACTCAACGGCATTCCGCCCGGTTGACCCATAGCATTTATCTCCTCGCGCTTGGGTTGATGGCGGCTTGCATCCCCTTCACTTGGTTCACCCTCACGCCCGAGAAAAACGTCGTTACCAATGCTGCGCCACCGGCTTTAGCAGCGACGCCATCCGTTGAATCGGGGGCACCTCCAGAGCCAAATGCCGCGCCCACGATCAGCGGCGGCACCTTGCCTAACAACGTCGCTCAGGCCCAGCAGGCTGAGCCCCTCATCCAACGAGCCGCACCGTTTGCCCTGGCAGCCTACGCGCTGGGACTGGCGTTCATGCTCTTCCGGCTGGCGATGGCGGTCTGCGGAGGCCGGCATCTGCAACGCACGGCTCGTCCCATCAGAGACAAGTCCGTTCTCGCCGCGATGTCTCGACTCTGTGGGGAGATGAGAATCCATGCTCAGCCCACCATCGCCTTCCATGACCGGGTCCTTACTCCCGTCGTCGTCGGCATATTCAAGCCCATGATTCTCTTCCCGGCCGCAGCCGTCACCCATCTGACACCGTCACAACTGGAAACGGTCATGGCCCACGAATTGGCGCACATCCGCCGGTTTGACCACCTCGCCCTCCTCTTGCAGCGGCTCATCGAAGCCGCGCTCTTCTTCCACCCTGCAGTCTGGTGGCTCAGCCGGAAAATCGATCACTCCCGTGAACTCTGTTGCGATGACCTCGTCCTCAATGCCGGCGCCGAGGCCGCGGACTACGCGGAGTCTCTCATCATCTTTTCCGAGCTCAAGCACTCGGGGATGACGGACACCCACACCATGCAGCTTGCGGCCACGGGCGAGAAATCCAATGACCTCCGGCAGCGCATCCTTCGAATCCTCGGCCACCCGGAACCCTCGTGGTTTCGCCTCTCCCGCGGCGGCATGTGGGCCACCGTGATCATGATCGCCGCCGGCCTTTCCCTTCCCGCGATGACCGTCAAGGGAGATTCCGAAGACCAGGACGCGAACGAAGACAAAACGATCGCCCAGCCCGAAGAAAAACAGAAAGAGAAGAAGAGAAAGAAAACGCACCGGCTTCTCTTTGTGCCAGATGCTCCAACAGGGAAACGTACGAGCTGGACGAGTTTCGGGCGAAGGCTGCACGACATGGAACGCCTTTCCCTCTCGGCGACCGTGACCCTCGACGGCGAGTTCCCCTTGACGGCTCCCGACGCTCACCAGG
>JANQJH010000097.1 GCA_028281705.1 Verrucomicrobiales bacterium | reverse complement strand
GCCCGTTGTGCTGCTGATGGAGCCAGAGAGCTTCCAGGAGATGGTGGGCGTCTTCTTTTTTCTTGGGATCCCACTGGGCCATCCATTTCTCGCAGGCGGCGATGACGGCACTGGAATCACGGGCGCTGAGTTCCACGCGGGCGCGATGACGCACGCCGTCGACGGGGTGTTCCAGGACCTTGAGCAGCTGCTCGATCGGTTGGCCGGCGATGGCCACGGGTTCCTGTAAGGGGCGGCCCTTGGCCGTGATGCGATAGACGCGGCCGTGTTGATGATCGCGGTTGGGGTCGCGCACGTTGTGCTGCATGTGCCCGATGATGACGTTGTGCCAGTCGGCGACATACATGGCGCCATCGGAACCGAAGACGGCGTCGGTGGGGCGGAAGTTCTTGTCCGAACTCACGAGGAGATCAGCCTTGGGCGTGCCCCAGACATGGCCGGTCTCGGGATTGCGCTCGAGGGAGTACTGCTTGATGCCGAGATACCCGATGGTGTTGCAGACGAGGAAGTCACCCTGCATGTCCTCGGGGAAATGGGCGCTGGAGACGATCTCATCGGCGGCCACGGGGCGGACCTCTTTCTTGAGGAGTTCGTGCATCTTGAAGCCGGTTTCGTGGGGCCGGACCTGGTAGGAGCGGCCGCCGGTGCCGTCGTTGGCGTAGTGATAGCCCCAGTAGTCGAAGGCGGTGCCGTGCGGGTTGGGACTGTTGCCGGCGTGGAAGGCGATCGTGTAGCGGCGCGGGTCGAAACGATACATGGCGGAGGCGCCGGTGCTCAAGGAGGGGCCCCAGGGATGTTCCATGTTGTTGTGCAAGAAGATCCCGCTCTGCCAGTAGATACCGCCGTCGGGGCCATACACGAGATTGTTCGCCGCGTGGTGGGTGTCGGCCGAGCCGATGCCCTGGAGCACGACTTCGCGGACATCGGCCACGTCGTCACCGTCCGTGTCTTTGAAGAAGATGATGTTGGGCTGGGAAGCGACGAGGACGCCGCCGTTCCAGAACTCGAAGCCCAGGGGGTTGTGGACCTTGCAGAAGGTGATGGCCTTGTCGGCCACGCCGTCTCGGTTCTCGTCGGGAAGGATGAGGAGACGGTCGTTCATCTCTTTGAGCGGTTCCCACTTGGGATAGGTCGGCCAGGCGGCGACCCAGAGGCGTCCCTTGGTATCGACCTGCATCTGCACGGGGTTGATGAGCTCGGGGAACATCTTCTCGTCGGCGAAGAGACCGGCCTCGAAATCACCCTCGAGTTTCAAGGCATCGATGCCCGCCTCGCCGCTGCGGTAGTTGAGGCTGCCTTCCTTCATCGCGCTGGAACTCCGGCTGCCGCCGCCGACATTGGAGATCACGGGGACGGGTTTGGGCACGTTGCTGTCGTCCACGGTGTAGTCCCCGCCCTTGGCACGGGCCCAGATCTTGCGGTCGCGGTTGTCCGTCATGACGTCGATCATGACGAGTTCGTGCATGAGGACTTCGCGATTGGTTTGGTCGTCGACGAATTTCAGGGTTGAACGTCCGCCCCAGACGTCATTGCCGTCGGTGGCGCGGTAGCGGTTGAACCAATGCCAGTCCTTGTCTTTGACCGCCTCGCGCAGGGCTTCGGAGGGGCTGCCCTGGGCGGCTTTAGGACCTAACAAGGCGGCGGTGATGATCTCGGCGAGGTGGCGGTCGCCGCGCTCGTTGAGGTGGATACCGTTGATTGTCAGCGGGGCGACATTGGCCTCGTAGAGCTTCTTTGTAGGGCCGAAGAGGTCGACAAAGGTGGTCGACTTTTCCTGGGCCACGGCTTCGATGGCCTGGGCGTAGAGCGTGAGGCGGGCATTGTTGGCGCTGCCGTCCGGGAGATTGGGATTGCCCAGGTCTTCGTGAGCGATGGGGGAGAAGAGCACCATCCGGGGAGCGCTCTCGCCATTGGGCTGGAGGGCGCGGTAGCGCTCGATCATCTCGCCCAGGTCCTTCTTGAAACCGGAGATGCCGGCCTCGCCTTCGAAGGATTCGTTGTAGCCGAAGAAGACAAAGATGACATCGGCGGCGACGTGTTTGAGATACTCTTCGGGCGAGGCGAAGCCCTTGTTGCGGGGCCGTTTGCTCACGGTATCCCCGGGGAAGGCGAGGTTGCGGATGACGAGATCGTGCTCCGGGAGCTTGCTCTGGAGGAAGGCCTCGAGCCAGCCGTCGTACTGGAGGCGACCCGCGGTGGCGTTCCCGATGATGGCGATGTGGTCACCTTTTTGGAACTCGAACTCCGCTTGGGCGAGGGGGAGCGAGCTGAAGCTGAGAGAGGCGATGGCGCCGGCGATCCAAGGGAGATGGCGGCGAGGCTTCGTGAGAGTGCGTGGATTCGACATGGGGATAGGCTAGGAGGAGCCAGGAACCCCAGTCGGTGGGACGAAGTCGCACCATCGGTTCTCCTGGGCTGCACGAGTTTGGTTCCGGCAAGCTGGCAGGGGTCGGCGATTTGTCGAACCCGTTCTTTTTCGGGTTCCCTCCACGGAAGCCAATCAGCAGTCCGAGCCGCCCGGCAGGCCTGAGAATCCGGTTTTCCGGGGCCTTGGACCCCGAGGAATTTTTGTTGAATAACCGGGGGCCCAATGCATCCTTGGCCGCTCTTTCACCGATGAGTTCAGGGCCGGCCATTCAAACGCTTCCCGGGTTCCGCGATTTCTATCCCCAGGAATGCGCTACCCGGAACTATCTCTTTGCCCAATGGAAGGAGTGGTGCCGCCGCTACGGTTTTCTCGAATACGAGGGCCCGATCCTGGAGTCGACCGATCTCTACCGGAAGAAGAGCGGTGACGAAGTGGTGGAGCAGCTGTTTGCCTTTACGGATAAGGGAGATCGCGAGGTTTCCCTGCGTCCCGAGCTGACGCCGACCCTGGCGCGGATGGTGGCCGCGCGTCAGCGGGACTTCAAGAAGCCCATGCGCTGGTTCAGTATCGGTCCGTTCTTCCGCTTCGAGCGTCCGCAAGTCGCCAAGGGACGGATGCGCGAATTCTATCAGTTTAATTGCGATGTCATCGGGGAGGACGCGGAGCAGGTCGATGCGGAATTGATCTCGCTGGCGATCGATCTCATGGTTGCCATGGGTTTCAGTGCGGATGACTTCGTCGTTCGCGTGAGCGATCGTGAGGCCTGGCTGCACTTTGCCCGGGAAGCCGGGGTGGCGGAGGAGCAGACGGATCCCTTTCTGCAGTGCATCGACAAGATGGAGCGGCAGAAGGAAGAGATCACGGCAGCGAGCTTGTCGGAGCTGGGCACTTCTCTGGACGCGGTGAAGGCCTTCATTGAGGAGGGGGCCCAACGGGTGCCTCGACTGGAACGCTTGTTTGTATCACTCAAGGCCCAGGGGAAAGACAGCTATTGCGAGGCGGACTTGGGCATTGTGCGTGGCCTGGCTTACTACACGGGGGTTGTTTTTGAGATTTTTGATAAGAAACACGGGCTGCGAGCGATCGCCGGTGGCGGTCGTTACGATCGTTTGATCCACAATCTGAGCGACGGCAAGGCGGACATGCCGGCGGCGGGATTTGCCATGGGCGACGCGGTGATTGGAAACCTGCTGGAGAAGACGCCCGAGGCGAAGAAACGCCTGGAGCAGTATATCCAAGAGGCGGCCGCGGTGGATGTCTATGTCGTCATCGCCTCCGAGGACCAGAGAGTGGCGGCTCTCGCGGGAGTGGATCAGCTTCGCCAGGCCGGCCGGCGGGTGCACTATCCCTTTGCCCCGATGAAAGTGGGCAAGCAATTCCAGGCGGCCGAGACTCAGGGCGCTACGGCTGCAGTGGTCTTTGGCGATGAATATCCCAAGGTCAGCGTGAAAGACCTGGCGAATCGAGCCGAATCCTCGATGGAGGGGATCCCCGCCATGCTGGCTGCGGTTGAAGCCTTGTTAGGGCAGACGGAGGCCGGTGGAGCGCTTGACTAGCTTTGTTTCATTTTCTTTCTTTGTTTCTTTTTCTCCAATCATGTATCGTACGCATCACTGTAACGAAATCCGCAAAGAACACATCGGTGAAGTTGTGACCTTGAGCGGTTGGGTCAATTCCACCCGGGATCACGGTGGGGTCATCTTCATCGATCTCCGCGACCGGGAGGGACTCACGCAGGCGGTTTTTCGTCCCGAGGAGAGCCAGGAGGCGGCCAAATTGAGTCACACCTTGCGTCACGAAGACGTTCTCCGCATCGAAGGGCGGGTGGCCGATCGTCTCGAAGGGACGGCCAACGACAAGCTGGAAACGGGTGACGTGGAAGTGGTGGTGCAGAAGGTCGATGTCATCAGCCGGTCGGAAGTGCTGCCCTTCCAGCTGGACAAGGAGCTGTCCAACGAAGATCTGCGCTTGAAGCATCGCTATCTCGATCTGCGCCGTCCGAGGATGGCGAGGAACCTGCAGATGCGTCACCGGGTGGCCAAGGCCACGCGGGATTTCCTTGATGAGCAGGGTTATCTCGAGATTGAAACGCCGGTGCTTTCCAAGAGCACACCGGAGGGGGCGCGCGATTTTCTCGTGCCTTCCCGCCTCAACCCGGGCAAGTTTTATGCCCTGCCGCAGGCGCCGCAACAGTACAAGCAGTTGCTCCAGGTCGCGGGCGTGGACAAGTATTTCCAGATTGCGCGTTGTTTCCGGGATGAAGATTTGCGCGCCGACCGCCAGCCGGAGTTTACCCAGGTGGACATCGAGGCCTCCTTTGTCGAGCAGGACCAGATCCTGGCACTGGTCGAAGGCTTGTTAGGCCGCTGTTTCAAGGAAGCCCTGGGGAGGGACATTCCGGCGAGCTTTGACCGGCTGACCTATCGCGAGGCGATGGATCGCTATGGCTCGGACAAGCCGGAGCGGCGTTTTGGCATGGAGTTGATCGATCTGACGGAGGAGCTGAAAGAGTGTGAGTTTCGCGTCTTTTCCGGTGCCGTGTCCAAGGGCGGGGCGGTCAAGGCGATCAACGCCAAGGGATTTGCCGATATCTCGACGGGACAGATCGACAAGCTGACCAAGTTGGCGCAGGAAGCCGGGGCCAAGGGTTTGGCCTACATCCAGGCACGCGACGTGGACCGTTCCACCTGGCGGTCGCCCTTTGTCAAACGGATGACGGATGCAGAGATCGAGGCGCTACGGACGAAGCTCGAGATTGAGCCGGGCGATCTCATTCTCTTTGCCGCGGATCAATGGGCGGAGGCCTGCGATGTGCTGGGGCGCATTCGATTGGCTGTGGGCGAGTTGCGTGGACTTCTGGCGGGCAATACCGATCTCGATTTTCTCTGGGTGACGGATTTTCCCCTGTTGGGCTATAATGAAGAGGAGGACAAGTGGAACGCGGTGCACCATCCCTTCACGCGTCCCAAGGCGGAGGACATGGAGAAGCTGGAGGCGGGAGATTTCGCCAATGTCCGTGCGGAGGCCTATGACGTGGTGCTAAACGGGAATGAGATTGGCGGCGGCAGCATTCGAATTCACGAGCAGGACTTGCAGCAAAAAATGTTTACGGCCCTGGGGGTGAGCGAGGAAGAGCAGGCGGCGATGTTTGATCACATCCTCACGGCCTTCAGCTTTGGAGCGCCGCCGCACGGTGGGCTCGCCCTGGGTTTTGACCGCTTGGTGATGCTCATCTGTGGCGAGGAGAGCATCCGCGAGGTCATCGCCTTTCCGAAGAACAACAAGGGCGTTGATTTGATGAGTGATAGCCCCGCGGGAGTGGACTTTAAGCAATTGCGTGAACTCTATGTCCGCTCCGTGGCCAAGGAGAAGAAGCCGGGGGGCGACGAGTGATCTCAGTTGGATAGGAATGTGGAAGGGACTTCAGTCCCTTCGGTCATTGGAAGAAGAGGAAAGGGACTAAAGTCCCTGCCACTTTCCCAGAATGTGGGAGGGACTTCAGTCCCTTCGGATTGACTAGCGGCCGGGCGGGAGGACGACTCGGCGCTGAGGGGTGCTTCGGCTGCTGGAATTGCCGCCGCGGCTTCCGCGGGTGCCTCCGCCTTGGCCCCGGAAACCACCGCGGTCACCGCCGCCGCGCCGACCACCGGCGTTACTCGTGCTGCCTCGGCCGCCGCGGACGTTTCGCTGTGGCGAGGAGGTTGCGGCGGCGGATGTGGTGCCTGGGGGAAGGATGACCCGCCGGGTGGTGGTGGGCGCCCCGGGTTTGGGAACCTGAGACGGTGTCCGTTGTGGCTGGGTGTTCTTGACGACCAAGGCCTTGGGATCGTACTTCACGACGGCTTCTTCGGCCTCGGATCCATCTCCCTTGGAAACGGTGACCTCCACTTGATGGGGATCCCGATGGGCTTTGACCCGGACGATGCGCAGGCCTCCGGAAGAAGCGTTCGGGGCATCCTGCACCAGACGCTGATAGCGGTTACGGGCCTTGGCGGGGTCTTTTTCTTTTGTCAGGGAGGTGTCCTCCACATGGACCACGTACTTGCCCTGGATGCGGGAGACGGCGCGGAGGATCAGTCCCTTGGACCACTCTTGGGGCTTCTCTGTGGGTCCTGCCTGGAGGGTGACTTCGGAGACGAAGGGGTTTTTGTTCCAGATTTGGGCGTAGCGCCGCGGTTCAAATTTGCGCGGGGGAAAGTCATTGAATCCAATCGAGGATTCTTCGGCGCCCACGGTGATGATGGTGAAGGAGCCGAGAAGGAGGAGAAGCTGGACGGGGCGCAGTTTCACGGCATTCGATGGTGTATCGGGGTAAGCCTCCCTCCGCCAGTGGGAGAGAGGCTTCCCTGAATTGAAATTAGGAATCGCTGTCCTCTTTCTTGTTGTCGTCAGAGGCCTTCTCCGTATCGGGGCGGCGGGGGCGTTGTGGGCGTCCACCGTCTCCGCCACCGCCGCGCGTGCGGCCACCGGCGTTGGCGCCACCCCGGGTGCGGCCGCTAAAGCTCGGCGTGATTTCGTCGCGGCTCAGCTTGCCGTCCTCGTTCTTGTCGAGTTTGAGCAAGGCCACGGAGGCGTTCTCGATCTCCTCCTTGCTCAGCTCGCCGTCCTCGTTGGCATCGAGTGCTTTGTAGAGGGGGAGCCGGGAGAAGAAGTCGGCGCGCCCCCCGCCGGGACCGCCGCGCTGGCCGCGTTGACGTTCTTCGCCACCGCCTCGACGTGGGCGGTCACCATCACCGTCTGGGCGTTGGGCCAGGACCACGGCTGCCGTGGATGCGATGAGAGCCGCAATGAGAGTTGTCACCGTAAGTTTCATAATCAGATAGATAGTCAGTTCGTTCGTTTTCGATTGATTGGATGGACGGACGATTCCGCCACCTCAAAAGAAATTACCCCGCCAAAATGACATTCGCATGACAGCACGATGACAAACGCATGATTTCAGACCTGCGCGGAAGATCCGCCGGAGCTAGATCGCTCCGTCCTCAGCGTCGTCGCCTTCGCCGTCCTCATCGCTGTCTTCGCCGTCCTCATCATCGTCGTCGTCGTCTTCCTCGTCCGGTTCGGGCTCGGCTTCGGCGGCTTCCTTGGCCAGACGGGAGACCTCTTTAGCGGGAAGGACAATGGTCGAGGTGGCGTTGCCGTTGACGATACGGCGAACGTAGAGCCCAAGTGGAGTCCCATCTTTGGGAAGGAAGGCGGGCGTGCCGGTGGACGTGTTGTGGGTCAGGATGAAGCGACGAGGCTTCTTGATCAGGGCTTCGACCTTGGTGACGTAGACGGACATCTCGCGGTCGAGGTTTTGCCCCAGGCGATTGAGAATCACGATGGAGTCCAGCAGTTCGACCTTGGGCGTCTCCTCGGGAAAGATCACGGGATTGAATTCGAGTCCTTCGGCTTCCACTTCTTCGGCATCCGGGAGGACGAAGGCGATGTCGAGGTCGCCGTCTTTGAGAACGACCTTACTGGGGATTTCGGTGCCGTCCCGGAGGAGCAAGTTCACCTCTTTGAACGTGGTCTTAACGTCCACCTGCTGCCCGCGGACCTGACGCGCGATCTGTTGCTCGATCTGTTTGCCGATATCGATGGTGGCATTGGAGACGACGGTGAGGCCGTTGTCCTGGATCACGGTGCCGGGCACCTCGAGCTTCTGCTCCTGGGACTGATTGGCAGAGCCGCCAACAACCACTTCCACGTCAATGACGGCCTTGATGGTGACGATAGAGTCCTGGAAGGATTCAAAAATCTTCCGGGCGCCGGCGTTGACAGATTCATCAGCACGAAGGGTGACGGTGAGGAGACAGAGGCCTAACAAGAGGCGCGATAGGGGTCGTTTCATAGGATGATAGTTAGAGGAAATGGCGTATCAATCGCGTTCGTTGGTTGGTTAGTTCCAATCGGGTTCGAGTTCTTTGTAAGCCGTGTAGATGCCGCGTTTGATGAAAAAGACGACGCGTTCCTGCTGCTTCTCGGCGATGGCGGCCATGGTTTCCTTGAACGCGTCCACCGAGGCGACCGGCTGGCCGTCCATTTCCAAGAGGAGGTCGCCGTTTCTCAGGCCGGCCAGCGCGCCCCATCCGGCACGTTCGACTTGGGCGATGAGAAGGCCCTCCTGATTGGACTCGAGCCGCTTGGCCACGCGGTCTTCGAAGGCGAGTTCGCGCACGGTGAACTCGAAGTTCTCGTCCTCGTAGGATTGAAACTGGCTCGAGGGAACGGGCCTGGGTTCCAGGGGCACGGTGAGTTCGAGTTTCTCTCCCGCACGGAGACCGCTCAAGGTGATCTCGGAGTCGGCCGGGTACTGGCGGATGAGATTGTCGAAGACCTCACCATCTTCACGCCGGCTGGCCTGGATGACGGAGCCGTCGAGCTTGAGGAGGAGATCGCCTGTTTCAAGGCCCGCCTTGGCGGCGGTCGTATCTTCGAAGACCTGGGTGACGCGCACTCCCTTCTTCCGTCCCAAACCCAGGGCCTTGGCCAGCTCTCGGGTGATGACCTGCGTCCCGACGCCCAACCAGGCTTTCTTGGCCAGTTTGGGCTGGTCGTCCGCCGGTTCCGGGCCGAGTTCGACGACGGAAATGTATTGCCGGCTGCCGCGATCGAAGGTGACGAGGACCGGATCCGAGCGGGTCTTGCCGGCGACCAGGGCGCTCGTTACCTCCTGGAGCTGGGCGACATCAGAGACCTCAGAATCGCCCACTTTAAGGATGACATCGCCCGGCAGGAGACTGGGTTTCGCCTCACTGGCAGGGCCGCCGGGGCGGGAACTGTGAATTTGCACGCCCCGGTTGTCCGGGCGGCGGTATTCCAGGGCGGCGACGCGGGTGAAATTGCGCGCCGTGATGCCCCAGGACTTCAATTCGATCGCGCGATCGCGCTTGGGTTCGCGCTCGACGGTATTGAGCGTCCAGGTCAGGGATTCATCGTCGCGAAGTCCCGTGAGCGTGACCTCGGTCCCAATGGGCGTATTGAAGACCATGCGATTGAACTCGGGGACGTCCTCGGCGCTGGAGACGCTGAGGGATCGTCCTTGGAAACTGGTGATGATGTCTCCCGCGAGGATGCCGGCTTCCATGGCCGGTGAGTCGGGGATGACGGTGGCGACGAGCATGCCCTTCATCTGCCGGCGCTGTTCCTTGAGGAGAGGCTGACCGTTGAGCCCGATCCAGCTCCGGGTGACGTGCCCTTCTTCCATGAGTTCCTCGGCTACGCGCTTGGCGAGATTGCCAGGGATGGCGCCGCCGAGGCTTCCCACACCGATCTCATTCACACCGATGATTTTCCCTGACAGATCGACCAGCGGCCCGCCGCTATTGCCGGGGAAGATCACCGCATCGTGTCCGATCCAGCGGACGAGCTGATCAATGCTCTCACCCTCCAGATCAAAGCTTTGGTTTCTCGGAGGAATCATGGCGGTATTGGCCACGACACCGACCGTGACCGATTGGGACAGGCCTGCCGGACTTCCCATGGCGAGGACGGTGTCACCCACGCGGACCTTATCAGAGTCGCCAAAGACGGCCACGGCGAGCGGGGTGTCTTTCGTGCGATCGGAAAGGTCAAGCTTGAGCACAGTCAGGTCGCTTAGGACATCAGTCCCAATGAGTTCGGCGTCGACCTCTTCCCGGGTGGAGAGTCGGCAGACGATGCGGGTGCCGCGACCGGCGACGTGGTGATTGGTGAGAACGAGGCCATCTTCCGAGATGATGGTGCCACTGCCGGAGCCCTGAGATTTCTGCATGCGCCCGCCGCTGCCTTGTTCAGAGACGACGTGGATTCTCACCAGAGCGGGGTAGACGGCCTCGACGGCCTGATCAACCTGGGCCCGGAGATCGGGTGGAACGTCCTCGTCCGCTGAGAGTTGGGGACGGAAAGAGAGGGACACGAGGCCCACCAAGAGTGTGAATAGGATCGGTTTATGCATCGCCGCCCCCTATGTAGCGCGGGTCGGACCTCCAGGAAACTGATTTTCCGCCCGGACGGACTCGCGTTGGCCGTGGAAATAACGCTCGCGGGCTTCAGCGATCGATCGAACTCCGCCAAGATCGGGCGTCGTTGGAGTCGCCGAATGGCTCGGCTCTCTGAAGTGAGCCGCCTTTGCCATCGGGATGCCGTGGCCAGGGTGCTTTGTCGTCGTAGCGTGTCGAGAGCACGACCTCGCCATCGGTATCGACAACGCGGAGCGTCTCACCGGCGTTGTCGAGTTTGCCTCCGTAGACGCCGTGGATCTTTGGCGCTGATCCGTAGCGGGAGCGAAACGCCTTCTCGTTCCTTACCAAACGCAGCGAGGCTCCAGCGGCTAGAGTGGTGTCGTCGGCAAAGGTAAACTTGATGCCCTTGTCAAAATGCAGGCCGTCCAATTTCACGGGTTCCTGGCTCGCATTGCGAAGCACGAGGTATTCATAAAGGGATTCGTCCTCGCCCCCCGCAGATGAAGGTGGATGATACATGATCTCGTCAAGGATCAGTCGATGACGGGCGAAGGGGGCGGACTTGGGCCGTCCGGCGACGAAGGTGAGCGGGGCGGACCAGGCACTCCAGAAACCGTCGCGGTCGAGCACGCGGACCCGGGCACGGTAGTGTCGAGCGGGGAGCGCGGCTTCCCGCGGAATCTGGATGGTGGTCCTGGCCTTCGTGAGGGGACCACTCTCCCAAACGGCATCGATCTCATAGCGCCGCGGCCGCGTGGAATCGAAGCCGGCGGTACCGGGAAGGGTGACCTCGGCGAGTCGCCAGGCGATGGCGCTGAATCCTTCGCTGTTCCCGATGACATCGCTTGCTCGAAACGTAAGCTGGTCGATGGGATGCCCCGGGGGACCCGTATAGGCGATGCCCGGTCTCCGAGGTGCACGGGCGGCTTCGCGCCGGGTGAGATAGGAGAGGAACTTCCGGCGTTGGGTGATGTAGCGCTTCATTTTGTCTGCGAATCCCGTGATGTCAGGCGCGAGCCCGAGCCGGGCCGGGAGGCGGTAGTAGGAACCCTGAGACTGGTTTTCCGGATGGTAATTCCAAAGGGCGGCGTCAGCGGCGGCCAAGTCTAACTGATCGGGATGGTGGACAAATCCGGTCCACTCGTCGATGAGCATGCCGGTCTGTTCTTCATTAAAGAGCAAGTCGCTGATCTCCTGGAAACGGTTGTAGTACTGGGCTCGAAACGCCGGCCGGCGGCAGATGGCGGAGCTAAAGGGGTGATCACCGTGACCATAGTGATCGTCGTCCCAGGTGAGATCGACATCCCAGGGATGAATTTCCCAGAGATTGGTTTTGGCGTTGTGATAGTAGTAGTAATTCTTTCCGTGACCGATGTCGTAATGGTGAACCGCTTCGACGATGGCCCGGTAACTGAAGTACTTCTCCAGATCGAATGACTGATGCCACCACCCCATCGTGGCGACACGCCGGTAGCCTTGTTGGAAGGCGAGAAGATCGTCGTGATTCAAGGGGTGCGTGGGACCTTGATTCTTTTTGTCACCCTGCTCGCGCTCCATTTTATAGAGATTGCCATCCGGGAGGCCGTGCTCATCGAGGAAGCGTCCGTCCACTTGCTCGATGGCGAGGTAGAGCCCATGGAAATCGCCACGCCACTGGGTGGGGCCACTCTCCTCCACGGTATCGATGACGCGAAAGTGCACGTAGTGCGTTCGCGGAGCGGCCACGCCGGCTTTGTTGAAGAGGTCGAAGCTGACGGCTTCGTAGAGACCCTGCTCGCCCTGATGACGATTGTCGGAAGAAATGTTTTGGTAACAGGAACTGAAATTCAGTTTGTCCCATCGTGTTTTGTAAGGGTAGCCGTAGGAGTCGTGCGCCTGGAATCGGTGGGAGCGGTGAAAGTTGAACTTCCAAAAGTTCTTTCCACGATTGTAACGCCAGACACCGCCGCGGGCGCGGAAGCCGATATGGTCGTAGACCTCCCCCTGGTAGACCAGAGTGCCGTGCCAGAGGTATTCGGATCCCCGATAGCCGCCGTGCTGGGACTGGGCGACGTCGCCGGCCCGGGCGAGAAAATGATAGACGGGCGCACTGATGCTTGTTAGGCTCTCCGGAGGATAGGTCACCACGGGACCGCCGCGCCGGAAGCGCCCTTGCCAGCTGGGGAGGCCGCGGTAGACGAAGTAGGCGAAGTTAGGCTCTGGATCCTCCGGGGAGGGGGCGAGGCATTCGTTCCCCGCGGTGTCGCGGCAGCGGATGCGGTAGCGAATGAGATGACGGTGTTGTTGGATCCCGGCGGGGACGCGTGTCTCGTAGCGGTCCGGGTCGTCTTTCATAGCTGCCATGGGCAGGGACACCCAGGATTGAGTGTCATGATAGCGGGTGGCGTCGTTGCCCAGTGAGAAATAATCGCCGGGCTGGACGATCTGGTATTCCAAGGTGACCGCGGCGACGCCATCGGGATCGGTGATCTTGGCGGAGACGGACACTTCGGCGTCCGGCTGGGGCTGCACGGGCTCGTGCCGGGCCTGGCGCACGGCGGGGGGCACGTTGGCGGCAAACGACGCGTTTCGGGCTCCCGGAGTGGCGGCGGCGACACTGGTAGCGGCACGGGCTACCAGCTGAGCATCGAAGTAGAAATCGCTACTACCGGATCGCGAAGCGTTGAGGACATGGGCCGTGAGAATGTTGGTCCCGGGAAGCAGGAGTGGAGTGTTGGTTAGGGCAATCTCCTCGTAGTCGTGGACATCGGTCCTTTTGGGAGCGGTACTCAGATGGTTGGTTTGATCAGTGCGCATGTTGAGGCGGCCGAGGAGCTGCCCGTTGAGATAGAGAAGGGCGCCATCATCGGCCATGACCCTCAGGGTGAGCGATTTTGCTTTTGATAGATCGGTGACTTCAAAGGTTTTGCGGAAGTAGACGGAGCTGTAGCGGCCGTTCATGTCATTCAGCCTGGTCTTGATGAAGGATTCGCCGTAGCCGATCGGCGCCCTGCCGGAGGGCCAGGCGGCGTCTGGATAGCGAA
>JANQJH010000044.1 GCA_028281705.1 Verrucomicrobiales bacterium | reverse complement strand
CTGCCTCCGCTGTCGCTCACGTCTACATCTGCCGTGCCGGCGCGCCAGCATTAGATCTCTCTCCCACTCGGCGACCTGTCCGCGATCACGCTGCTCGATGCGCAGATATCCAGATAGGCCCCGGCCGGTTTGACCATGAGCATGTCGGCGCCTTCGTCTTCATCCAGGTGGGCCTCACGGATGCACTCGCGAATGTTGGCGTAGTCCATCTGATAGGTTTTCTTGTCACCCGATTTGGGGGCTGAATCGAGCGCTCCGCGAAAGGGACCGTAGAAGGCCGAGGCATATTTCGCGGTGTACGAGAGAATGGAAACGTCCTTGAACCCCTCGGTGTCCAGCGCATTGCGGATGACGCTGATCCGCCCGTCCATCATGTCGCTCGGGGCCACGATGTCGGCGCCTGCCTGGGCATGGCTCAGGGCCTGGTTGCAGAGGACTTCGATCGTGATGTCATTCCGGATGCGCCCGTCGTCCGCCACGATCCCGTCGTGGCCGTCGCTATTGTAGGGGTCGAGGGCGATGTCGGTGATCACCGTGATGTCGGGGTGGGTTTCCTTGATCGCCCGGATGACGCGGGGGATGAGCCCTTCGGGGTTGTGTGATTCCTCGGCGCGCGGTGTCTTGAGATCTTCGGCAATGGCGGGAAAGAGGACGACGGAACCAATGCCGGCCTTCTTCGCTTCGTCGATCTCGTCCAGCAAGCCGCCGATGCTCCAGCGCCGGCACCCGGGCATGGCATCGATGGGCTCATTCGTCGCCGCGTCGTGGACGAAGAGGGGATAGATGAGATCGGCCGGGACGAGCAGGGTCTCTCGGCAGAGAGCGCGGATGACTTCGCTCTGGCGATTGCGACGAGGGCGAATCGGAATGTTCATGACTTGGGAGTGAGCGTATACCCTTCTTTGCCATCTCGAACAAGCCATCCCGCGTCGGCCAGTTGATCGCGCAAGCCGTCGGAGGCGGCCCAGTCTTTGTTCTGGCGCGCGGTCCAGCGCTCCTCCGCCAAAGCCTGAATCTCAGCCGGGATCCCGGCGCCATCCGCGGCCTCTTCCTCCCGTGGAGGCAAGTTGAGGCCCAGTGCAGCGAGCACCTTGTGAAACTGGCGGTAGACTTGCCTCGCCACCTCCTCGTCGAGTGCGGAGACCTCGATCTCCTTGATGGCGGTGAAGATTTTTCCCAATGCCTCCGGCGTGTTGAGATCCTTGCAGAGGGATTCAAAAGCGGGCTGGAACGGCCCCGCGTCCTTCATCCGGCAGGCCGACTCGTAGGAGGGCGGCGCCTCGGCCTCGACGCGGTCAGCCAGGGCGTGGGCGAACTTGGCCAGGCGGTTCATGGCTTGTCGTGAGGCCTGGAGCGAATCGAGCGTGAAATTGAGAGGGTGACGGTAGTGGCCTGACAAATAGACGTAACGCAGTTCGGCGGCGGTGTAGCCTTTTTCCTTGAGGTCCGCCAGGGTGTAGAAGTTACCCAGACTCTTCGACATCTTGCCCCGGTCGACTAACAAGTGGGTGATGTGAAACCAGTGATTGGCGAAGGTCTTGCCGGAGCAGCACTCGCTCTGGGCGATCTCGTTTTCGTGGTGGGGAAACATGAGATCCACCCCGCCAGAATGCATATCGAAGGATTCACCAAGATACTCGAGGCTCATGGCGCTGCATTCCAAATGCCATCCGGGACGTCCCTCGCCCCATGGGCTGGGCCAGTAGTTGTCGCCGTCTTCCGGTTTGCGTCCCTTCCACAGTGCGAAATCCGCCAGGGCGTCTTTCTCATACTCGTCCGAGTCGTTCGCCGTCTGGGCGGCGCCGAGCCGCAGCTCGCGATCCGCGACGCGCGAGAGGCGTCCGTAGCCGGGAAACGATCCCACGCGAAAATAGACCGAGCCGTCGTCGGTCTGATAGGCATGGCCTTTCTCCACCAAGCTCTCGATCATCCGGATCTGGTGATCGATGTGATCCACGGCACCGGGCTCAACGTGAGGTTCGAGGAGGTTGAGTTCGCCGCAGTCTTCGGAGAATTTATTTTTCCAGTGCTCGGTGAAAGCCTTGAGAGATTGGCCCGCGGCTTGAGATTCGCGAATGGTCTTGTCGTCGACGTCTGTCACATTGCGCACGTGTTTTGTCGCCAGTCCGGCGCACTCTAACACCCGCCGGAAGGTGTCCTGGACGACAAAGGTGCGAAAATTGCCGATATGGGCCGGCCCGTAGACCGTGGGGCCGCAGCAGTAGAAGCGGTAGCATTGACCGTCTAGAGGCGTCACTTCACGCATCTCGCGGGTCATGGAATCGAACAGGGTCACGGTCGCCATCGCGGTCTCTCTGGCCCCGACTGGCGTGCTTTTCAAAGAAAAATCAACCCCTCGGGGTGGCCGGCCCCTGAGATCAGGCGAGAGTCCGCTGGCGACTGCGGCCCTCACGGCATCACCTCACTGGCCCGTCCCGATCCCGTAGAGATGGCGATCGGTGCGAATAAAGAGCCGTCCGTTCGACGGCGCGATCGAGGCCTGGCACTTCCCGCTGAGCTGATTGCTGGCCAGCGTTTCGAACTTGGCCCCCGCCTTGACGACGGTGGTAAGGGATTCCTCAGAGGTGAAGTAGATCTTCCCGTCGGCGTAGAGAGGCGAGGCGCTGTAGGTGCCCTCAAGGCGCTCGCGGTAGACGATTTCGCCGCTCTTGCCTTCGTAGCAGGTGACAACGCCCCCGTCGGTGACGGCATAGAGGTGCGGACTCACATAGAGGAGGGAGGATAGCGTCGGCGTTCCACGCTTCACTTTCCAGAGGATATGGGTCGCGGTGGATTCCCCTTCAGCACCCATTTTCACCGCGCGGGTGACCCGTTCCGGGTAACCGGAGACGACGAAGATGAGGCCGTCGCCGAAGGCCGGGCTGGGGGCGACCCCTTCGCCTTCGCAACGCACGCTCCAGAGCCGCTCGCCGTTCTCCGGATCAAAGCCCTGGATGACATCACCGGAAGCACTGACAATCTCCGTACGGTCGCCGTGGGTCACGACGACGGGAGAGATATGACCGATGCGCGACATGCCACGCTTCCCGGTCCAGAGCCGTTTGCCGGTTTCGGTGTCGAAGGCCACGACCTCCGATTTGTCCCAAGGTTCCTGCCAGCCGATCTTCTCTTCTGGGGGAATGTCAGGCCATTTGCTGGCGCTGTCCACCCGTTGGCTTCCGTCAAAGGGCATGACCAATTTGCCGTGGTGCAGGATGGGCGAGGCTCCAAGACCGTGGCGGCTGTAGAATTTCACTTCGCGGTTTGTCCAGGCGATCTCGCCGCCCACGGTCACGGCCGCGATGCCGCCGTCATTGAAGATGGCATAGACGTGCTTCCCGTCCGTGCATGGCGTCGGCGTGGCATAGGAGTTCTTGTTTTCCTTGCGCAGGACTTCCTGTTCAAAGACCTTGACGTTCCATAACAATTTCCCTGTCTCAGCGGAGACGGCCAAGACGTGACAGTTCGCCCCTTCATTGGTCGTCGTCGTTAGGAAAACCTGATCTTCCCAAACGACGGGCGAGGACCAGCCCGAGCCCGGAATCTCTACTTTCCAGGCGACGCTGTCTTCGTCCCACGAAACCGGAAGGCCTTTTTCCGTGGCGTGATTCTGGGCGCCTGAGCCTCGAAATTGCGGCCAGTTTTCCGCTTGAACGAAGAACGCGGAGAGGAGAAGAACCAAGAGCGTGGCGTGCGTTTTCATGGCTGTAGAACGCCCGTCTCACCACAGGGACGAGGGTGGTGTCAAGCGGGATCCAGCGGCGAGCGTGGGCACGGCGTGGTGGCGAACGGCATTTCGATCCGTGGCCGAGGAACGGTGAAGTCGGGCCGGGCAGTCACCAGCCGCGTCATGGTGGTTGACGCATCCGCCATCCGAGCATTGTTTGGGCCGTGAATCGATTGGTGCACTTGGGTCTCACGGTTGCCGTCCTCCTCGTCTTTGGAGGGCTGGCGACTCTCTTGGTCGTGCTGCGCCGGGAGCCTGCCAAGACCACGCCGCCTCCGCAGATCCCGTCAGTGGAAGTCGTCGAGGTTGAGGCGGAGGATATCGCTGTCGTCATCAGCGCCAATGGCACGGTGCGGGCGCGGACCACGACCCAGCTGACGCCCCAAGTAGCGGGCGCGATCATCGAGGTGAACTCGGAGTTTCACGAGGGCGGCTTTTTTCGCAAGGGGGATGTCCTTTTGCGCATCGATCCGGTGCGCTATGAAATGCAGTTGGCCAATGCAAGGGCCCAGCTGGCCACGGCTAAGCTCGCCCTCGAACGCGAGGAAGCCTTGGCCAAGCGAAACCGGCGTGAATGGACCCGATTGGATCGTGGGGAACCGACTGGTTTGGCGGCGAACATTCCCCAACTGGCCAAGGCGCAGGCCGATGTCGAAGCCGCTCAGGCTGGTTTGAAGGCGGCGGAGCATGACCTGGCGCACACGGACGTGGTCGCTCCCTACACGGGACGCGTGCGATCGAAACTGGCCGATGTGGGACAGAGCGTTTCCGCCATGGCGACCTCTCTGGCCGAACTTTACGCCATCGACTACGCGGAGGTCGTCTTGCCTCTGCCGAGCGGTGACGCCTGGTTTCTCGATGTCCCGGCACTGGGAGTGACCCGGGAAGGGGATGCGAGGCGCATTCCGGTGACGCTGACGGGCGATCTCGGGGGAGAGACCGAGGCCTCCTGGCAAGGTTACATCGACCGCTCGACGGGACTGGTCGACCCGAATAGTCGATTCGTCAGTGTGATCGTGCGGGTGGAAGATCCCTATGGATTGGAATCGGGAAATCAAGACCGTCCACCGCTGCAGATTGGGCAATTCGTGAGGGCGACGGTCGAGGGACGCGTGTTAAAGAAAGCGTTCGCCGTGCCGCGGGAAGCCATCCTGCCGGGAGACCGCGTCTACGTGGTCACGCCGGGCGAAGATGAATCTCTCGCTAGCATACGAGCGCAATCGGTGGTCGTTGGAAGAAAGGAGAGTGATCGCGTCCTGGTCACCTCGGGATTGCACGATGGTGAATGGGTGAGTGTGACCCGCTTGCCCTTTGTCGGGAAGGGGATGAAGGTCAAGCCGCTCCTGGGCGATGCCCGCCGGTCCCCGGGTCAACTCTCGCAGTTCGTTCGGCCGTGATCGCTTGGTTTGTCCGCAATGGCGTGGCGGCCAATCTTCTTATGGTGCTCATTCTCGCGGGGGGCATCATCGGCTTGACCACGGTCGACATTCGCATGTTTCCCAAGATAGAACTGCGCACCGTGAGTGTCTCGGTGCTCTATCCCGGTGCGGCACCGGAGGAGGTGGAGCGCGCCATTGTCCTGCCGATTGAGGAGGCGGTGCAGGGTCTGGAGGGCATCGCGGAGCTCCGCTCGGAGGCCCAGGAAGGGATCGCATCCGTCCTCGTGGAGGCGGAGAGGAACTATCCCTTTGACAAGCTCAAGGAAAATGTGAAGACACGCGTGGATGCCATCCAGACCTTTCCGGGAGAGGCCGAGCGCCCGGTGGTTGATGAATTGGTCTTCGCGGAAGAGATCATCCGGATCGCGATCGAGGGGGATGCGGATCAACTGACATTGCGACGGGTGGCGGCCCAGGCGAAGGATGAGCTTCTCCGGGTGCCGGGGATTTCGCAGGTGAAGATCGACGGCCTTCCCGATCTCGAGATCGCGATCGAAGTGCGGGAGGAGACGTTGCGGCGCTACGGGCTGACCTTCGACGAGGTGGCCCAGGCGGTGCGCCGGAGTTCGGAAGACATTCCGGGGGGATCGATCAAGACGAGGGCGGCGGAGATCCTCCTACGCATTCGTCAGCAAGCTTTCACCGGCGAGGAGTTTGAGAAGCTGGTTCTGCGGTCGCTGCCGGATGGAACGCGGATCACCCTGGGCGACGTGGCCACGGTAAGTGACGGTTTCGTCGATGAGAAAAGCGTGAGTTTGTTTGACGGGAAACCCGCCGCCTTCCTCGTGGTTTACGCCGTGGGAAACGAAACGCCCCTCGACGTCTCGAACAAGGTCAATGCCTTCGTCGATGCCATGCCGGAGCGCTATCCCGACGTCTTCACCTTCAGCGCCTATGTCGACGGGTCGTTTTACCTGCGCAGTCGATTGAAAACCATGTTGTGGAATGGGGGCATGGGCTTCCTCCTGGTCATGGGTGTTCTCACGTTGTTCTTGAGACCCTCGCTCGCCTTCTTTGTCGCTTTGGGAATCCCGTTTTCTTTCTTGGGGACGCTCTTCGTCATGCCGGTGTTTGGTATTTCGGTCAACATCATCTCCCTCTTCGCCTTCATCCTTGTCCTGGGCATCGTGGTGGATGACGCCATCGTGGTGGGAGAAAGCGTCTTTTCCGAGTTCCAACGCCAGGGAAACAGCGCGGACTCGGCCATTCGAGGATCGGAGTATGTCGCCCTTCCGGTGGTCTTCGCAGTGCTCACGACGATGGTGGCATTTGGGCCCTTGCTATTGGTTCCGGGCGTGTCGGGAGATTTCTTTGCCCCGATTGCCGGCATCGTTATCCTGACGTTGTTCTGGTCGTTGGTGCAGTCCAAGATGGTCTTGCCCTATCATTTGACCTTTTGCCGTGTCGGCCGGAACGAGAGGGAGGTCCGGTCGCCCATCCTGCGTTTGCAGCGTGCCCTGGCCAACGGCTTGGAGGCTTTCGTCGAGCGCTTCTTTCAACCCTTTCTCCGCTTGTGTCTCCGGTTCCGCTACGTCACGGTGGCGACCTTTGTCGGGCTGCTCGGTGTGGTCGTGGCCCTGGTGGGAGGCGGTTGGGTGAAGTTCATCCCCTTTCCCGTGGTGCCGAGCGACTACATTGTGATTCAGTTGCAGATGCCCGTGGGAACTTCGCTCGAGGGCACGGCGCGAGCGGCGCAACAGATCCAGGACGCCTACGATTCGATGCTCGTGACCTTGGAGAAGGAAGAGGTGGGCAAGATCGACAAGCATCTCAGTGTGAGTCTGGGAGGCAATCAGGGCTTCAACCAGGAGATCATCGGCGCTTCGAGCAATCGCGCGGTCTTCATTCTCGAGTTGACCAAGTCGGAGGAACGGGCGCTTTCCGCAGTGGAGCTGGCGGATCGCTGGCGCGAGGGAATCGGGGTCATTCCCGGCGTGAAATCGATGCAGGTCATTTCCACGGCGGCGCTCAACGATGAGCGGCCGATCAATGTGCAGCTCACGGGAGGCACCTTTGATGATCTCCTGAGCGCCAAGGATGAGATCGGCGAGATCTTGCGCAGCTATGATGGTGTCTTTGATATCACAGACAACTACAGCGGCGGCAAGTTGGAACTCCGCATGCGGGTCAAGCCGGAGGCGGAGAATCTTGGGATCACCGGGATTGAGTTGGGTTCCCAGGTACGGCAGGCATTCTACGGCGCGGAGGCTGAGCGCATCATCCGGGGGCGGGAGGAGATCAAGGTCATGGTGCGCTATCCCCGGGACGAGCGCGATTCTCTGGCCGATCTGGAGAACCTCCGGATCCGGTTGCCCGACGGGAGAGCGCTGGCTTTTGAAGAGGTGGCGGAGATCGAGTTTGGCGAGAGCTATTCGACGATCAAGCGGGTGGACCAGCAACGCGTGGTCAACATCACGGCGGATGCGGACAAGCATCAGACCGACGTGCAGCAGATCAATAGCACGCTAACAACGGAGATCATCCCGGCCATTCTCTCCAAGTACCCGGGCATGGAGTCAGCTCTTGAAGGGGAGGCCAAGGCCAACCAGGAGATGATGGAGAGCCTGGCGAAGAACGGCACGGTGGCCCTGGTCATCATCTACGCCCTGCTTGCCATTCCCTTTCGTTCCTATCTGCAGCCCTTGATCGTCATGAGTGTCATCCCCTTTGGCTTGATCGGCGCTGTCGGCGGTCACTTCGTCACCGGCCAGAGCCTGAGCACCTTGAGTCTCTTCGGGATCGTGGCCCTGACGGGCGTGGTGGTGAATGATAGTCTCGTGCTGGTCGATTATGTGAACAAACAGGCGCAGTTAGGCGTGTCCTATCTCGAGGCCGCCTGGGTCGCTGGAGTGCGCCGTTTTCGCCCCATCATTTTGACGTCGATGACGACCTTCGCCGGATTGATCCCCATCCTCCTGGAGCGGAGTCTCCAGGCCCAGTTCCTCATTCCCATGGCGACCTCGCTTGGGTTCGGCGTCATTTTTGCCACCTTCATCACCCTGCTTCTGGTGCCGGCTCTCTACTTGATCTT
>JANQJH010000005.1 GCA_028281705.1 Verrucomicrobiales bacterium | reverse complement strand
AGGAAAATCGGAGGACGCCTGTCGAAAGCAGGTCTCACGTGCCCTGGCTCGTCTTGAAACGTTGCTGGGGAAACAGCGCGGGGCCGGCGCTCTCACTGCAACGACTCTTGCGACCGGACTGCCGCTGGTGCTCACCAAGGCATCGGGCGCCACTCTCAGCGCTCAAGCCATCTGTCAGAGTGCGCTGGCTCACGTTGGAACTCCCTCTGCATGGTCACTCTTCGCCAATCTAATCATGAACAACATCAAGATGAAAACGGTGATCGCTGCGGCGGTTTACCTCGCTCTAGCCGGAACCTCGTTCATTGCAGGACGCAGTGATGCCACCAACGCCCACCCACAAATCCCGCCCGATACGGCTGGCCAGCTTTCCACAAGGCCGACGCCGGACCTCCTGTCGGACGAATCGGGTTTATCGGCGACGAATTCAGGTCGGGCCGAGCAATCGATCATACGAGAAGCCGCCGATCTCATGCGCCGGACTGACGACCCCGTATCCATCGCCAAGGGGACAATCATGTTGGGGAGTCTCGAGCTAGACGACCTTCCCGAGGGGATCGAGTTCCTCACCTCGATCCGCGAAACCGACGAACGCTTGTTTGTTCGCATGGCCACGGTGATCATCGGCATCTGGGCCGAAGCGGATGGACCTGCAGCCGCTGCGTGGCTCGATACGGACGTATCGGATCAGTCAGTGGGCATCCTTTCTCACAAAGTTCTCGCGTCTTGGTCAAAGGCAGATCCGGCAGCAGCTTATGCTTGGTATCGTGAACGCATCGAGGCAGGCAACTCGCGGATGGACATGCTGTCCGCCTATCATCTGTCCGGAAACGTCTTCCGCGCTTGGATGGCGAAGGATCCCGCGGCAGCGCTCGAACAGTTCGAGGAAGTCCCGGTCGAGGACGAGAGCTCGGCAAGGGGCGGCATCGCCGAGGCGGTCTACCGCAGTCGCGATCCGTCGGCCATGTTGGAGGCGATCGGGAACATGGCGGAAAGCCAAGTGCGCTCGAAACTTGTGGAAGCCGTCACAAAAAAATGGGGGCGAGTGGAGCCGCAAGCAGCCGCCGAATGGTTGGACGCCATCCAGATGGATGACGAGATGGCGAAATTCCGGGCCAAGATGGAGTTGGCCGAGGAGTGGACCAGACGTGGCACGGAACAGCTCGCCGAGATTGGCGAGTGGCTGCTTGAAAGTGCCCCCAATGAGCAGATGCGAACGATGGTTGAGCGGGCAATGGAGAGGGCAGCCGAGACGGGCCCTGACAACGATATCAAATAGAAGTCATGAGCGACACACTTTTCAGATTAAGCTGCTATTCGGCCGTCGGCATTGCCGTGGTCACATCGGGCTACTGGCTGGGGCTGAGATCAGTTCCGAGCCCCGAAGTGACCAGCGCCCATGTCCCGGGGGAACTGACTTGGGCGAGCCTTGACCGGGCGAACCGGAGATCCGGACAAGCCGGTGCGAACGAAGCTGCGCTCGAAGATCAGCTTGCCAAAGCGAGCGCTCTGATGCGCCACGACGACGGCGTGCTGGCCCGTGCCCAGTTGACTCTCATGATCGAGGAAATCGATCCGGCTCTCCTTGGAGACGCCTTTGCCGAAGCCTGTCACGCGGCGAAAGGCCGCCGTATTCCCGCTGATCCGATAGTCTCGGCGATTCTCAACCGCTGGTTGAAATTGAATCCACAGGCTGCCTACAACGCTTCATTCGATGTACCCACATGGGGAATGCCCGACATGCGGAGGGACACGCAGTTGGAGCTAGCGCGCATGCCTCTGATTGAACTGTCCAAACGCGACCCCGTCGCGGCCTATGAAGCCTGGCGCGAACGCATGGCGCCACTCGACCGGGACTACGACAACGGCACGGAATTCCAGCTCTCCGGAGTCTTCAGATCATGGGCCGAGCAAGACTTTGACGCTGCCTTGTCGGAGATTGAAAAACTGTCCCGGGACGAAGCCAAAGAAGCCGTCTCTGGGGTGCTGGGGGCGGCGCCCGATCGTCAGTCAGAGCTGCTGGCAACCATCGAGCAATCAGGCGACCACAAATTACTGAAGGACGTGAAGAGCGACATTGTTCAAAACATGGTTCGGGGTGGAGAAACGAAGGAGGCCATCGCGTGGGTGGATGGACAACCCGTGGAGGCCCGGGCCGATCTTGAACGGGAGTTGGCGGGGTGGTGGCTTTGGGAAGATCCTCACGCGGCTGGCGAATGGTATCTTGCGAGAGGCGACGAAAGCGATCTCGACCACCGGATCGAAACCATCGTCCGTCGTTGGGCAGAATGGGAGCCGAATGCCGCTGGAGAGTGGTTGGGGCAGATGGCGGACGAGCACGGTGGGCTCGCTGATCGTGCGAAGGCCCGATTCGCCCGTACCATCGTCGACAAGGACGCGGAGAGCGCCCTGCAGTGGCTGGAGTCGATCACCGATGATGCGACGCGACTCACGGCCGCTGAAAGTATCGGAAGGCAGTTTCAGCGCCGAGGCGAACAAGGAAACCGTTCCCTGATCGAGGCCTCAAGTCTCGCCGATGACGAGAAGCAGGCCTTGTTAGGAAAATAGAGTTCAACCTGCTCGGTCGCTCTCTGCGGGCGCGTCGGACCGGGATTGAGGCAATCACTCTTGAAACAGGGCCATCATCCGCATCGCCTTTGCCCTGTCGCCACGTACAGTTAGTCTCTTCTGCTTGATTGCGACCGCAATCGATAGCTCTCCGAGAACGACAGCACGATGGTCTTGCGGATCGCCTGAGATGGTGGCATCCGCGTCCTCAGCATGCGCCGGCAGGACCTCGGCAACGCCGTTCTTGCAGCGTAGGTGAAACTGCAAGGCTTCGCCAACACTGAAGTTGCAGCAGGCGTTGAACTTCTTTGGCGGAGCGTGGCGGCGAAGCGCCTCCACGGCCAGAAGGTCCCATCGTGAATTGGAAGTCGGGCCCTCCATGACGTCATCGAAGGGTGGCAGTCGATATCCCCACCGTATCAACTCGAATACGACGGGTCTCAGCCCCAGTCCGAACTCGGTCAGGCGATAGGCTGCATTCCTCCCGGATGGCTGCTCGGAGTCCTTCTCGACGACTCCAACTTCGATCAGTTCCTGCAGGCGCTTCGCCAATAAATTGGTTCCGATGCCTTGGAGAGCGGAAAGGAGATCCTTGTAGCGGCTCTCGCCGATGAGCAACTCGCGAATCATCAGCAGCGTCCAGCGGTCCCCGATGATGTCGAGCGCATACGCGAGAGAACAGTGCTGGCCGTAGGAACGTTTGTTCATGGCTCAGTTTATTCCGGCTATCGCAGTTTACTATATTTTTTTCAAGTTAATATTTGCTATATCTTTTTAAAGTTGTAGTAGTGGATCACCATGAGAACAAACTGCACACCTTGTGAACGCATTCTGCGAAACGTCCTGCTTGCCAACGCCACGTTCTCCGCCCTGTCGGGAGCCGTTTTTGTCGGCTACGCAGCCGCCTTCGGCAGACTGATCGGACTGAGTGATCCGCTGATCCTGACCGGCGTCGGACTGGCGTTGATGCTTTTC
The DNA here is from genome assembly GCA_028281705.1 of Verrucomicrobiales bacterium. Lineage (GTDB taxonomy): Bacteria > Verrucomicrobiota > Verrucomicrobiia > Verrucomicrobiales > DEV007 > JAACDM01. Next base: position 38,894 of record JANQJH010000005.1, on the reverse strand, counting down.
GCCGGCAGTGTCTATTGGGCCAGCCGCAGACCGGGAGAGAAACGGGGATGGATTTGGGGTATTGTCGCCGCCGACTTTGGATGGGTTGTCGCTACGATTGTCCTGCTCATTGCTGCGCCCACCGTATTGAACTCCCTCGGTCACCTCATCTCCGCCGCAGTGGCGGCGATTGTCCTGGGGTTCGCGCTTGTGCAGAGCGTCGGCTTACTCAAGACGCGCTCACGAGTCCCTCTGGCGGCGTCGTTGGCCACCGAGGATCGAGGACCACTACGAAATTGAAAGCGATGCCTGACCCAGCGAGGCGAACTTCGGATTTCCGTTCAACATCTCGGTCTCGATTTCCTCCAACGAGTAGCGCTGTGTGATGTGAGCCGGACAATTCCAGTCGTAGGCTTCGACGGTGAAAACAAACAGGCGCTCCACCTTGGCGCGATAATCGGGGACGACTAGCCGGGAGGCGAGTTCGGGCGCGTCGCCAACGTCCATGATCTCGCTGGTTGCCCAGATCTTGAGGCGCTGGCGAGAAGGGTAGTCGATGAGGAACAGCATCGCTTTCTTCTCGGCGTTGATGTTGCCGGTGCTGATGTACTGCCGGTTGCCCTTGAAGTCGGCGAAGCCAAGCGTGCGTTCTCCCAACACTTTGAAAAAACCGCGCGCTCCGCCGCGGAACTGCACGTAAGGCCAGCCGTTCTCGCCCACGGTCGCCATGTAAAAGCTGTCGCGGGACTCGATGAAACCGAGTTCCTTGGCCGTGAGGTTGAAGCGATCGGGTTCCTCAGCCATGTCAGCGTAGTTCTTGCGCGAACCGTAGCGTTCTTGCGCCTCCTCGACGCTGGGTGTGAAGGTGAATGTGGAGAAGTTCTGTCCCATTGTTTTTCGGCAGTTAGGGTTGTGCGGCGTTGGGTCTGGTCGGTGCCGGCGGGGTGGCGGTTTGCGGAACGCATTGCTCCCGCATGGCGACTTCATGGTGAACGAAATGGGTGTTGGCGCAGCCAGTTGTTCCTGCAGCAGTCACCAGCCACGAGCCTAGTTTTCGGAGTGTCTTCATGGGCTCAGCTCGCACGCTCCTCCTCGGGCTCGAAACGCACGAGAAGCTCCGCGAGTTTCTGTTCGTAGGAGTCGCAGTTTGGGCAGGTGCCGTGTTCGTCGACCCAATCGGGGTGTTGATACCGGATGGCCTGCAATACAGTGTCATGGGCCTCGGCCAATCCTGTGGATTCGGAAATCGCGTTCATGGAAAAGATGGAAGAGTAGTTTGTTTGCTGGTGGGTTTGCAGGTGAGACGCATTGAGTCGTCGCGGTCTTACCTCGTCTTTTTTTTCAGTTGAGATTAACTGTCTGTCAGGCCTGACGTTCCCAGCGGAAATGGCGCTCGGACTCCTCGATCGGAACATCGTTGATGCTGGCCTCGCGGACTTGCATCAGCCCGTCAGGCGCGAACTCCCACATCTCGTTTCCATGGGCGCGATACCACTGACCGTCGGTGTCGTGGTATTCGTACTCGAACTTCACAGCGATGCGGTTGTCGGTGAAGGCCCAGAGAGTCTTCCTGAGCCGGTAGTTCAGCTCCCGATCCCATTTGCGCCGCAGGAACTCGCGGACTTCGTCGCGGCCGTTGAGAAACTCGGAGCGGTTGCGCCATCGAGAATCCTCGGTGTAGGCGAGTGCGACCTTATCGGGATCGTGGGTGTTCCACGCATCTTCGGCGGCCTGCACTTTGGCAGCGGCCGTTTCAGCCGTGAATGGTGGCAACGGTGGTCTCATGGTCAAGTTCGTTTGGAGGAGGTGCCCGGCCGGGATCATCCCGGCCGGGTGAGGTCTTTGGTGAGAATGGCTGCAGGCGGTTCGTAATCGGAGTGCGATTGTACGTGATCGGTTGGTCCGCGCGTCGTGATCAGGCGAGGACGAGTGCCGGTTCTCCCGTGAGCGCTTCTGTGATCTCAGCGGTTTCGAAAACGCCGTTGGCCACGAAACCGAAGTTGGTTACCGCGCTGGCGTATCCGTCGCCGAGTTCCGGGGTGATCGCCGCTGCGGTGGCGTCCTTCGCCACGTAGACCTCGAATCCCTGTTCGATGAGTTCGCGCATGTGGGCTTCGACGCAGAGATTCGCGGACATGCCGCCGAGAATGACGCGGTCGATGCCCCGCTTGCGGAGTTGCAGGACAAGGTCGTTGGTTTCCGGTCCGTAGACCTTGTGCGGGCTGACGACGACGGTTTCTCCGTCCTCGATAAAGGGCTTGTACCGTTCGAGCCAATCAGCGCCGGAACCGGTAAAGCCGTCAAGATCGAGAGGACCATTCCGGTCGAACATGCTGATGTCGTGCATCATCTTTTCGACAGTGCCCTCGAATTCCCACTGGTGATCGGCTGGGTAGTAATAATGAGGCGAGACGAAGGTAGGCAGGCCGGATTGCTTGGCGGCACGGAACAGGCTTTCGATGTTATCGACGGTGTTGTTTTTCACGACGCTTTCGCCAACCACACCCCAGGTGACACCCTCGGGACTGAGGAAATCGTTTTGCGGATCGGTGATGACGAGAGCGAGGTTTTCTTGGTTCATGTTAATCATGGTTTCGGTTCTTTCGTTGGTGCAGTGTTTGTTTATTGAGGCGACCGGTCGGTCGCTTTGATGCTAAATAAAAAGGGTTTCATTCGTTGTTCAGCAACGATCGCATTTCCTTCCGTGCGGCGGCGATGGGCCACGTATCGCAAAAGTTCTGCGCTTCGACGAGCGCACCTTCGAAGAGAAGAAAAATGACAGTTCCCTTTTGCCTGATGTATGCCCCGGACTTTCCTGCAAAGTGCTCGGAGGCAAGGGATTGAATGAGTTCCTGCAGATCCTTCTTGTGGGCCGCAATTTCGCGACGCATGGGATTATCCCTGTCGGGCACCTCCGCCAGCGTGTTGAGAAAGGCGCAGCCCCGGAATTCGCACTCCTCCATCCAGCTTTCGAGAAACTCGAAGATTGCCAGAAGCTTCGCCTTCGGGCTCTTGACCTCTTCGAGCTTCGCCTTGAGCCAGGAGTTCCAAGTCGCGTGCCGCTTTTTCAACCACGCGACGCCCACTTCCTCCTTGGAGTCAAAGTGCGAGTAGAAGGTGCCCTTGGCGATACCGGCTGCTTCGATGATCTGCTTCACTCCCGTGGCGCCAAAGCCCTGCCGGTAGAACATCTCGGAGGCGATGTCGAGGAGTTCTTCCCGCTTGCTAGTGGTGGCTGTTGCGGTGGGCATGCATGAGGCATAACCCGACCGACCGGTCGCGTCAACAGGTTTTCTGATTTTTTCGCTATTCGCTCAGAAAGTCGATGACGAGCTTGGCGATCTCCTCCGGCGCATCCTCCGGGCTGTAATGGCCGGCATCTGGCAGTCGATGAATGGGAGCCTCTGGAAAGAGCTGGGCGAAAAGCGGCAGAAAGTACTCGGCGTGCAAGGTGTGATCCTGCTCCCCCCAGATTGCCAATGCCGGCTTTGCGAGGATCGCAGCCACGGCCGCTTTGTCAGGAACCTCGAACTGGTGCTTACCCGTGGCGAAGCCCTTGGCCCAGCCGATGGCGCCCGCCGCATGTGCCGGCGTGGGATACGGAGCGCGGTAGGCTTCGAGCCATGTGTCGGTGATGATCTCGTTTCGAACGAAACCGTTCAGCTTCAAGGTCGAGAGGATGTTGAAGTCGAGGTGACCGAGAACCTCCTCGAGGATGCCCTTCTCCTCGGCTTGCAAGATCCACTGGAACCACGGCGAGACGCCGGCGTTCGAGGTGAGGCGATCGACAAGATCGGATTGACCAAACGGTGTTGGTCCATTCACTGAGACGATCCGCTTGATTCGATCGGGATGACGGGCGGCCAAGCCCATGCCGACGGGACCTCCGAAATCATGCATGACAAGCGTGATGTCTTGCAGGTCCAGATCCAAAACAAATGCCTCCAGGTTGTCGATGTGATCCTGAAGCCAATACGTCCGATTCCTTGGTGTGGCACTCTTGCCGAATCCCATATGGTCAGGGGCAACGACACGTGCATGCCTCGACCACTCGGGAATCTGCTGTCGGAACAGATAACCCCATGTGGGTTCGCCATGGAGAAGCAGAAGGGTATCCGCGCCTCCGCCTTCGTCGATGTAATGCATCTGGAAGCCGAGTGCCTCCGTGTAGTGAGCTGTGAACGGCCAAGTGCCGTCAAATGTCTCTCCTGCGTCGATTACCGTCAGTCGGGCTTCTGGTATTGGGGTGGTGGCTAGAGTATTCATGACTTGCTCTGCTTCTTGAGTTGCGGTCTCGATTACCCGTGAAGGTGGAAGACCTTGTTCATGATTTTCCACGAACCATCCGTCTTGAGCAGGGTGAACAGGTCCGTGAACCGATGGCCGGTCCAGTTATCCAATTCGAGCTGCACCGTTGCCACCGTGCCCGCGACATCGATCCTGCTGACGTCTGCTTCGAGTTCTCTTGCGGGGCCGTTCTCGTCATTCCATTGGAAGAGATTCCGGATGGGGCCGGAAAAGAGTTGGTCTCCGATGTAGCCGAAGACCGTGGCCTCCGGGTGGAACGCAGGTTTCATATCGTCTCCTTTTCCGGATCGGGCTCCGTCAAGGTAGGTCTGAACCGTATTCCGGATGATGTCGTGTTCGCTCGTGTCCGATTTCATGGTGGTGTTCGATTTTGTGGGTTGTCGTTTTGGTCGTTTTCTCGGGTGGGTTTCGCCACACGGGTTGCTTTCGCTTTGTGAGACGCAGCCAACCGACACGGTCTTACCTTGATCTCGAATGTTTCTCAGAGAATGTGGGGGTGTCCGCCTAACTGAACGCGGTGGCGACGGTGGCGGCGGAGTGTCCCGCGCGTTCCAGTCCCCGCTTCAACCTCTTGCGAGCATCGTGCGTCAGTTTGTAGATGGCGTTCCGGTTACAGCCCATGCGGCTGGCGATTGCCGCCATCGGTTCGCCGCGCAGTTCTGCGGTCAGGGCGTCGCGCTGTCGCTCCGTTAGTTCGGACTCGATGACCCGATGCATCGCATCAATGAGCAACTGCTGTTCGGAAGTCGATTGCATCATCACTGCGGCATCCGTTTCGGTACTGCGTTCGACAACCACGACTTCGAGCGACACGTGCTTCCAATGCCGTCGACGCAGTTCGCTCATGGCGCCGCGGATCGCGATGGACATGGCCCACGTGGTGAACCGGCTCCGCCCTTGGAATTGATCGAGGCGATCGAGAATTCTGAGAATGGAATCCTGCGTGACGTCTTCGAGCAGATCGACCGAGGCTCTCGCCCCGAGCGAACGGATCAACCCGGCGAGAATGATTCGACGGAGTTCCGTCAGGGCGTCCGAGTAGTTGGCGTCGGTCGAGCGCAGGCTCTCAAGTATCCATTCAGATTGTTGCTTGCGATCGAGGTCGCGGTCGAGGGTTTCGGTTGTCATCGAGCTGAGTTGGTTCTGGTGTGTTCCGTGACTTACTTACTAGTAGGTAGCTTTATGGGCAAAAAAGAGATCAAGCTGAGACAGCTTCCTTCGGTTGAAGGTTTTGGCGGATCTGGGTGAAAACCGGCTTTGCCGTGGCTTTGCCCTGAGCGCGGCCCAGTTGCAGAGCGCCCTGCACAGCGGTGAAAATGAGCGTCGCTTGAATGCGGGCATCGCCGGGAAAATCCATGACGCCTTGTTTTCGGCCTCGCTCCAAAACTTCCGTGACCCAGCCGATGAGAAACTGAATCATCTTGGCAGCCTCGGCGTTGACGCTTGCCGGTACCGAGTTGTGCTCGCTCTGGATCGAACCCGCCGCACAAATGCAGACTTCCTGATCGCAGATTCCCTCAACCTGTTCGAGGTAGCGATTCAATTGGTCCCACGGCTCTGTTTCCACCCCATCACGATCGGCTAACGATGCCCGAACGTTGGCGTGATACTGCCTCATCGCCTCGGCAGCCAGTTCCTCCTTGGTCGGAAAGTGGTGGTGGATTGCCGCCTTCGTAATCCCCAGTTTCTTCGACAGATCCTTGTAGCTGAACGAGCCATACCCGAGCGTCTGAAGGTACTCGCTCGCCAAATCCACGATTTGCTGTCGACGGTCGCCGGGCATGGAGGTTACTTACCTTCTAGTAAGTAAGTTTTGCAAGCACTTTTTTCTATTTGGCTGGTTCGTGCCGTCAATTGCGGGTTTCGTCTCCCGAGGATCGCAGAACATCCATCAGGACGCGATACTCCTCGCGACACTCGCCGCAGACGTCCAGATGCTGTTGCACGGCGTCCAGCGCCTCGGGAACCTCCTTCCCGGAAAGCTGCTGCTCCGCGAATTCGGCCACTTGCTCGAGGCATGCATCGCAATCGATTTCGCGATCGCGGGTCTTGCCCAACAGGTCGATGAGTTCTCTGATTTCGTCTTCTTTCAGGGTCATGGCGTATCAGGGGGTGGGGTTGGAAGAAAAGGTGGCGTGGAGTTCGTCGAGATCGAAGCCGGCTTCCATGAGGGATCGTTTGAGAACCTTACGGGCATCGTGTGCCGTTTTGTAAACGGCGTTTCTATTCATGCCCAGCTGCACTGCGACTTCATCCTGCGGCATTCCTTTCAACTCGGCGACGAGGACTTCGCGTCGTTTCTCGGTAAGTTTCTCGTTGATCAGCCGGTGCAACAATTGGGAGGCCTGACGACGCTGGGTCAAATGGTCCGGACGGAGCGCTTCCTCGCCATCGAATGCGGCAGGTTCATTTCCCGATTCCTTGAGAACATCCAACGAGACGTTGCCCCAATGCTTGCGACGCAGTTCGCTGAAGGCCACCCGCAACGCGATGGACATGGCCCACGTGAAGAATCGGCTGCGTCCTTCGAATGTGTGGAGGCGATCGAGGATCCTTAGCAGGGCAGTCTGCACGACATCCTCGACGAAAGCGCTATCGGCACCTGCTCGACCTTGGAGTCCCGCCTGCACGCCCTTGAGCAGCTGCGTTCGAAGAAGATGAATGGCACGCTCCTGCTGCTCACGATCTAATGATGTGAGTGCTTCCGGAAAGTCTGCATCCTGTACTGTCATTGGTGTCCATCGTGAAACGCACTTCGCCGAGCGGCGCTCAGAGGCCGCCCGGCGAGCACGTTTGTTTGATGGGTGGGAATCTAGGCGGCGGCGAGCTCTGGAGCGACCGGAAAATCGATCTCCGTGCCCGCGATGTGGTTCGCGTAGTTAGTCAGGATGTTCAACACGACGTTGGCTACGATCTCGATCGTTTCGCCGTCGGAGTAGCCGTGGGCGCGGAGATCCTCCAGATCGGCGTCTGAGATCTCGCCTCGTCGCTCGACGATCTGGCCGGCAAAGCGAAGGGCGGCTGCGGTTCGCGCGTCTTCGGAATCGCCGTGCCGAGCATTCAGCACTTCGCCTTCGCTGAGTCCCGCCTTGGTGCCGAGTGCGGTGTGCGCGGCGAGGCAGTAGTGGCACGAGTTGGCCTGACCGACGGTGAGCGCGATACGCTCGCGGACCGGCCGGGACAGTGTTCCGAGCGAAAGCGCCTGTTCGAACCCGAGGTAGGCGGTTGCTGCGGCCGGGGATTGTGCCAGTGTGCCAATGATGTTGGGAACGCCGCCAAGGGATTTCTTTACCTTGCTCAGGATCTCCTTCTGTTTCGGATCGGCGTTGGCTTCGGTGATGGGTTTGATTCGTGTCATGGTGATTAGGATTTGATGTTGGATGGATGGAGGTTGAAATGTGATAGTGCGAATCGCGGTCAGGCGAGCGAAGTGCTGCCGGCGGTGATTTCGCTTTCTGCGGATTCTGGTTTGTGAAGGCTCACCACCACCAGAACGGCCGTGGCGTTGATCCAGTAGTACCACGCGTCGATGCCGCTGAATCCAAAGAGGAATGGGGCGAGCAGAAACGTGACGCCCACGAGTGAATCGACCGTCAGGTGAGCTCTGTAGGGAATTATACGGAACACACCGAGCTGATGATCGGTGAGCAGCGTCAGTATGAACGCGGCCATTCCGGTGGCCACCGAGAGCCATAGCGCCGCCGCACTGGAATCTCCGAGGCCAAGCAGGAACGGAAGTGCGATGAGGCTGAGAGCGACTGGGTAGTCGAGATACGAATGGATCTTCTTGGTGATGAAACGTGGGAACATGGTGATGTCTCCTTTGGTTTGATTTGGTTTGTAACTGGCATTGATGCGGGCCGGCGGATCCGGCTGCGTCTGTGGGACGCGCTTGGCCTGACAGTTCTTACCTCCGTGAAATTCTTTTTTTGCGCTGCTTCCTCTGCCGCCGGCTGTCGGCGCTCGATCGGGTCGATTCGATTCCCGAGCTTTGTCGGTTCAGAAGAGCGGACTCTTGATCTTGAAGCAGATGGCAGAGACCCGGGTGAGGAACGCGCCGAGAAACACGATCACGACGGCGAGAACGATTTGATGCGGATCCAAGCGGTCGGCTGACGAAGTGAGGTAGAGAGAGAAGATCAGGCCCCAGATGAGGGCCACTTCGGGATAGAAGACGCCTTTGAGGCTTTTCAGACTCGTGTCCGAACGGACCACATCCCGAACGATTCCGCCTCCGGCCCCCGTGAGCGCGGCGCAGAAGGGCGCCCACAACCACAGAGGTTCCACGCGGCTCTCCACGGCGACGACCACTCCGATGACGGTGAAGGCCGAAAGCCCGACGGCGTCGAAGGTTTGCACCAAGGGCTCGGTGATTTTGCGAGTGGAAGCTCGCAATCTTCGGAGTGCCTGATTCGTTCGTAGCGTCGAGTGAATCCGAGCCCAGCGGAATACGTGGAGCGTGAAGTAATACGACAGCGTTGTGAAGATGACGGCCATCATGTATACCGGCGTCCTCAGGACCCCGAGTGGATGCCGGTCCAAGAGGACATCTCGAAGGATGCCTCCACCCACGGCCGGTAGGGCGGCGAGACAGAAGGTTCCGAAGAGGGAGTAGCGTTCTCGACGTCCGAGGAGAAGTCCGGAGATGGAGAACGCAATGGTCCCCAAGACATCGACGATGGTGAACCAGCGTGCCTCGATCGTGATCGAGAGCAAGATCGGGTACATGTAATCGCGAACGATTTGGTTGTACTCTCCGGATTGACGGGCATCTGCCAGACCGCGATTGATGTGCTCTACTTGCTCTTGGGTAACGGTTTCTTTGCTGAAGAGCAGATGAACCGGCGAGCGGAAGAGCACTCTGGGGTATTCCTGGATCCGGCTCTGCAGTCCCTTGCGCCAGAGCAGCGTTTGCCCGGTGATCTGGCTGCATAGATAGGCATCAATTTCGTTCTTCAGTAGGGCGCCAGGCAACTTGTCTTCGGTCTCGAAGCTGACGAGCAGAGCATGGTTGTCCGGCTGTGCCAGATGACGATCGACCGGATGACTGTAGGACCAGTCCTTGACGACTCCCAGCCTGGCGTGGCGCCCGCGGAGGCGCCGGAACAATCCCGCGAGGGAGTCGTGCTTGAAGGCGGCGACAGAGCTTCTCGGAATGTAGAGCGCGATGTTTTCATAGCGATAGGGATCGGAGAAATGGGCAAACTCCTCGCGCTCGGGCGTTCGAAACGATCCAAAGGCGAAGTCTTTGGTTCCGTTCTCGACTTCTGTTACCAAGGTTGGCCAATTGGATTCCTGCTCGGCGAGATACCGCATGCCGGCGTGCTTGAAAATGGCGTTGATCAAGTTGAGGTCCAACCCGGTCCAGTGGATGACTCCGTCGTCGGTCATGGGGAATGAATAGGGATCCCAGGAAAAGAGACTGGTGGCCAACGCCTGGTTTGGGGCGTGCTCTGACATCCGGCTAGGCGCGGAGTCAGCCATCGCCGTGCTGCCAGCAAGGGCCAACCCTGCAGGCAGGAGCATGCGGAGCAAGGATTCCCATCCTCGGCGCCAGCTGATCTTGGTTCTCGTCATCCCGTGCGTGTGGGGCTCCATGTTCTTTCGTCCGGGCACTGTCGTCTGTAAGAGACACGCTTGGGAACGTCAGACGAAGGTCTTGCTCGTGAACTTTGCCAATTCTTGTGGATGACTCCGTGGACGGACGCACCAGGATCATCCGGATTGAACTTGGGAATCAGACTCGCGGGGGTCGCGGGTCGCGAATGGGATGGAGTAGGGGATGACGGCGCCAAGATGGCGGAGTTCCAGGACAAGATATCAAGGGTTCTTGTACCCCGTCCCTATTTCCGTCGCTATTTCCGTCCGCGTCCCTATTTCCGTCCGCTCTGTCCCTATTTCTCTGTCCCTATTTCTCTATTTCTCGTGCACCCCGTCCTTATTTCCGTCCCTCTCGGACTCCCGGGCAAACCCAGAGCCTAAGAGGTCGGTTCAAACCAGAGTTCGATCAGCAGGTCTTGGTCATTGTCATCAATCTGGAATGAGGCGGCGTCATCCAGATGCATCAGAAAGCGCTCACCGATAGGCTCTACCACCTGTTTTCCGAGTGCTTCTAGCGAGCCGTCTGTATCCGTGAAGGCTCCGAGCGATCCTTGATCCTCTCGTCCGAAGAACGCATAAGAATCTCCCCCCCACTGGGTTTTGATAGCCAGCGGAATGACAGTGCCTTGCTGAAACCCGCCCAACTCCACAACCTCGCCTGTGATCCTCTTAGGCAAATCTGATATCAATGGTTGGAAATCTTCAGGGGTGGTGCCCAGCCCCAATTCGGATGTGGCGCCAGCGCTGCCTCCCACGGGCCGCAGGAACACCGTGCAGTTGAAGGGTGCCACCAACCCTTTCGGGGTGAAAGCGGTGAAAGCGATCTTGTGAATTTCTGCGTCACGACTTTTCCCTAAAGGGCGAAAAATAAAAAAGGCGGCAACCAAGATGACCACAGCCGAGAAGAGGATCTCTTTGGGTGTCATTATTCGTCAGCGTAGGGATGGGTTTCAGATGGTGAATGCCCGTGCCCGTGAAACCCAATGGTTATCATCGTCAATTTGATGGCCTAGTCAATGTAAAAGTTAATAATTTAACGTTTACAGACTGAAGGATCATCTGTAGCGGCCAAAGATTGGCACACGGGCGGAAAACCGCATCCCAGGCCTGATTACCGGGTAAAACAGGAAGTACAACAATCTCAATTATTGTGCACTTTTCCGAAATGCCCTGTAAAATCGAAATATTATTGTGTATCCCTACCTAGGTGATCTCCTCGCGGTAGATGAGAGCGGTGGCCATCTCGGTAGTGCGTTTTTGTCCAGAATAGTGGGGGCTACAACGCCGTGCTGATCGACGACGCCGGGAACCTGAAGCAGCTACCATCACTTGATTCGGTGATCCCCCGGGATTGGGTTTATGATGTGACTCTTGTCGAGGGACAACCCGTGGCGGTCGGTCAGGCAAACGACGCTGCCAACCAAGCTCATGCCGTGATCTGGTTCGAGGGCATGAAAGCTATGCGCCTGAAGGACCTTGTAAGTTTGGCCTTCGATCTCGCGCCGGGCTCAGACCCGCTGGATACCTCGTTTCAGCTGACACGGCCTCATGGAGACGGCGAAGAAGAATGCTCTTTCCCTGGGGGCCGCTGAGTTGGCACCATGGTATTGAAGAGCCCACATCCACACCATCTCAATCTGCCAGCTCCAACGCCCAATCCAATGCTTCGCCACCCTCTTCCTCGCGGCGAGCCTCTCAAATTGTACCGACCGATCAAAGGACGTCACGGAGTGGGACCATGTTCCGGCCTCCGCCGGGAAGCCCGCACGGGCGGAGGATATCCTAGAACTGGCCATCGAGAATTTGGTGAGCCCTGATGACCGGAGCGATTGGGAAGAGGAGCGATTCTTTTCGGAGATTGAACCACTCATGAAGGAACTTGAGAGCTTCATGATTGCCGAAACCGAGGCTTCCAATTTGAGCTTTCTTTCGGAGGCCTTCCGGGCCCAGGGATACGCCCCGGAGGCCCTTGAGATTGACAAACGCCTTGGCCCCATCGACGTGAGCACCGTCCCCGGTCAGGCTCCCGTCCAGACTTTCGAGACTCTCGATGCCTTCCTGGCGCTGATGCAATCGAGCGAGCCACCGGACGAGGCCCGAGCCACCCTCAAGACGATTGGCATCCGTCAGATCGGGACAGCGTTCACCACGGAAGTGTTGGCCGGCACCTATCAGCGCACTCCTCGATCTCGCGTGGATACCCATGCGAGTTGGACTCTACATTGGATCCGGGAGGACGATCAAATCCTGCTCGAGAAGATCGCCATCGCGCCCGCCAGCGTCTCTCGGCAAACCTATAGCAAGGCCGAGCCTTGGATGCAGGATCGAACCGAGGAGGTCCTTGGCAGCATCCCCTCTTACCATGCCCAACTAAAGCTAAGCTCCACCTACTGGATCGATCGACTCGATCCTACCTTGGGCGTCGATCTCACGGCGCTCCACGGCATGGCACTCGGCGACGCCAACGGCGACGGCACGGAGGACCTCTACCTCTGCATGCAAGGTGGCCTACCCAATCGCCTGCTTCTGCAGGCGCCCGATGGCCGCATCACCGAAGCCTCCTCGGATCACGGCCTCGATTTCAACGATCTCTCGAGGCACGCCCTCTTCGTCGACTTTGACAATGACGGCGAGCAAGAACTCGCGGTTCACCTGCACCCAAACATCGTCGTCCTCAACAGGTCAGATGGCGTCTTCAGGCCCAGCTTCTCTCATCGCCTTCAGGCCATGGCCTATTCCCTGGCAGCGGCAGACTACGATAACGACGGTCTCGTTGACCTCTACATCACGCAACGAGAGGGCGGAAGGACCGATTCAAGCAAGCACTCCGTCCTCGGCAACCCCATCCCCTATCACGACGCCAACAATGGCGCCCCTAACCAACTTCTGCGCAACCTTGGCCAACTGCGATTTCGTGATGTCACCGCTGAAGTCCATCTCCAGGCAAACAACCAGCGATTCAGCTACGCCGCCTCCTGGGAAGACTTTGACCAGGACGGCGACCAGGACCTCAACGTGGCCAATGACTTTGGGCGCAACAACCTCTATCGCAACGACGATGGTCAATTCGTCGATGTGGCCGCCACCCTGGGTGTCGAGGATTTCTCCGCAGGCATGTCTGTCGCCTGGGGAGATGCCAATGGAGATGGACTGGTGGATCTCTACGTGGGCAACATGTTCTCTTCAGCTGGGCATCGCATCGCCCAACTGACGAAGTTCCATGGTGAACTTGACCAAGCCGTGCGCCAAGAGTTCTTCCGCCATGCGCGGGGCAACGCGCTCTTTGTGCGTGAGGGTGACGCCTTCATCGATCGCTCCCTGAAAGCCAACGTCACCCTGGGCCGCTGGGCCTGGAGTTCTGACTTCGCGGACCTCAACAACGACGGATGGGAGGATCTCTTGGTGGCCAACGGCTTCGTGACCAATGATTCCCTGGACGATCTGTGAAGCTTCTTCTGGCGCCAGGTCGTGGCGCAATCTCCTGCAGATGCCAGCGGCACCCAGGCCTCGAACGCTGCCTACCACTCGTCTTGGTCGAACCTCTACGCACGCATGCGGGAGGGGCAGTCTTTCAGCGGCCGAGAGCGTAACCGATTTCTGCTCAACCTGGGTGACGCGGAGGCTGGCACTTACACTGATGCTTCAGCCATCAGCGGATTCGATTTTCCGGACGATAGCCGCGCACTGGCTGTGCTCGATGCGGATCACGATGGTGACCTCGACGCCTGGGTCGCGGGGCGGACCAGTCCCCGCGTCCGCTATCTTGAAAACACCCTCCAACCCTCGGCCACAGTTCATAGCATCAGCTTTAAGCTGGAAGGGTTGGAGGCGAATCGCGACGCCATCGGCGCCAGGATCGTCCTCCAACCAGCGAGCGGCAGGGCTCGGAGCCGTACGGTGAGAACGGCAACCGGCTTCATGTCGCAGGCCTCAAGATGGCAACATTTTGGGCTGGGCGCCGACTCAGCCCCCGTGAATCTCGCCGTCCATTGGCCTGGCCAGATGACTCCGGAAGTGATCAGTAGTCTTCGGTCAAACGTCCGCTACGTGATTCGCCAAGGACAGGGAGTCGTCGAGCAACGCCCCTTGCGAGGCCAGGGGATCCCTTTGAAAGGCGGAGCGCCATTGGACGAATTCCCTTCCTCATTTGAACGGCGCGCCGTTGTTAGCCGGATGCCCTTTCCCGCCATCGACGCCGTCAAAGAGGCCTTCGAAGGCCCCATGCTCATTAATGTCTGGTCACGCCACTGCGCCACCTGCATGGCCGAGTTGGCCGAATGGCGGGAGCACCTGTCGGACCCTCGACTTGCAGGCGTCACTATCCTGCCTTTGAATGGAGATGCTTTGGCCCAGGGCGACCATGACCAGCCCTTAGAGGATTCCAAAGGGGTCTTCGAGAAGATCATGCGACAGGAGATTCCCTATCGCGAACTTTCCGAAGCCGAACTAAGGATTCTCGACGCGTTCCAAAAGCAGTTTCAAGAGGCTCGAAAGGTGTTGGCCGTGCCTTTCACTTTCCTCATCGATGCCTACGGCCGGGTGGCCGTCCTCTACCGCGGACGCGTGCCCTTCGAAATACTTGTGCAGGACTTGGAGTCCCTCAAATCCCCCGAGATGTATCTCCTAACGGATTTGGGAGGGCGTTGGTTGCATCCACCAGCCCCCAACCCACCATTGATTGGCACCGCTCAAGCGCTCGCCACCAAGGGTTTCTCTGCCGAGACCTACCTGCGCCAATGTCTGCAAGAGGTTCCCGAGAAAGATCCGCATCGATACAGTCGATCGCTGCGGGCCGAGCTCCATTTCTCCCTGGGAACGGAGCTTCTGATTCAGGAGAAACCTCAGGAAGCCTTTGCCCAGTTGCTCAGGACCGTGGATCTGAATCCCAATCATGCCAAAGCGAATGCCAACCTTGGGTTTGCCCACTTCCAAATGAAACGCTGGCCGCTGGCGGAGCAGCACTTCAGTCGCGCCCTCAATGTCTCGGCGGAGAACCCCGAGCTCTGGGTAAATCGTGGCCAAACCCGCAAGATGATGGGAAATATCAATGAAGCCGCCCGCGATTTTCAACAGGCCTTGCAACGTGATCCCGACCACCTCCGGGCGCTCTATGAGTTGGCGCTCGTGTTGCGAAATTCCAATCCCAAGGAGGCCATCGCCCTGCTCAACCGCATGCATGCCCTGGCTCCAGCATCCGTGGAAGCCCGCTATCATCTGGCGGGCCTCTTGTCCACCACCAGCGATCCCGATCTCAGAGACGCACCGCGTGCCCTCCAGTTAGCCGCCGAATTGGTGGCCGAACAATCTGAAGCACCCGAGTTCTTGAGCATCCTCGCGGCTTCCCAGGCGGCCAACGGCCAGTTCGCCGACGCCGTCGCATCGATCGACACGGCGATTGAGAAGGTGCCGGAAGGCAGTCCACTGAAGGCGCGCTTCATCCAAATGCGGCAACAATACCAACTGCAGGAATAGGAACTCGAGGCTAAATGGGCCTGCCGCTTCAGTCCAATTGGAAGTCGCGCGCGATGTTCAAGCGACTCACCTCTTTTTCTGGATGATTACTTGCTCACCGGAAACCGGCTGGGGCTTGACGACGGTCTTCTTTCCGTTTGGCCATTCAATCTCCAAGCTTTTGATAGACGACTCAACGAAGAACAGGTCGGAGGATTGCTGCGAAAGGTATCCTCCTCCGGCACGCAACTCATAGGCTGTTCGGCGCCCATTTTCACCAATCGCCATAACACGCGCCCCCACAGCGGGCGTCTTCCCGTTGGACGCTCGAAGCTTCGCCACCCATCGTCCGCTCACTCCCGTCGCATTGGCAAAGCCTCGAACCGATTCGTTGTTCTGGGCGACGAGAAAATCCGGGGCGGCGTCCTGGTTGAAATCCAGTCGCACGAGGCTCTTGGCGTCACCACGTACCATCAGTCCACTGGACTCGAGATCGACGAGTTCAAACGTTCCGTCACCGGCGCCTAACAACAACTGGCTCAAGCCTCCAGCCATCCTCCCGGTCTCCCGCTGAGGTGTGAAATGATTCTGAGCCACGTAGAGATCGAGCGTTCCGTCACCATTCACATCGGTCAATGAAAGGCCAAACCCGGGCGAAATCTGCGCCAAACGCGGCAAGGGCAAAAACGTGAAGGTGCCCTTGCCCGAATTGATCAACACGCCGCTGCTCAGCGTATTCGCCCTGAGTTGGAGAGCCTCTTCCAACTTAGATTCCGTGTAGATCTCCGCTAGAGTCGCTGAGGCAAAGCCGTGAAAGGTCTTCATCCGGTCCTTGACCGCCGGCATGGCGTTCTGAGAGCAACTGAAGCCTCTCCGCGGCAGCAGTTTCCCCGCCTCGTACTTGGCTTCGACGATATCGAATCGACCATTGCCATCAAAATCGGCGTAATAGAGCCGCTCAGGCTTGTCAGGCGAGGCTTTGTATTTGGTGTTGAGACCAAAGTTCGTCACGACGTAATCGATGTCACCATCGTGATCCAGATCGCCGCCATCAATGCCATTCCACCACCCCAGGAGATCCGTCAAGCCGGCGCTCTCCGTCGCGTCCTGCCACTCGCCTTCGCGCTGACGCAGGTAGCGAACCGAGCCCCAATCAGTTGTCAGGAGCAAATCCAGCCAGCCATCATGGTCGGCATCGCTCCACAAAGCACTGGTGACCATCCCTAGCGTTTGAAAAACGGGCGGCGAGGCAATCTCGAAGGCACCCTGACCGTTATTCCGCAACAAGGCGTGGTAGACTCGGGGTGAGGGATACTGCCCTGGCACCAAACGTCCGCCGACAAACAAATCGAGGTCACCATCCCGATCGTAATCGGCAGCCGAAACCGTGCCGCCGCTGAATCGGAGGTCAGGCACCGCGCCAGCCCCGGCCTTGGCGAACTGCCCGGAGCCATTGTTCAAGTAGAGCCGGTCCTTGAGCAGCGCCCCTTTCTGATCGATCTCGATGCCGCCGCTGACAACGTAGAGGTCCAAATCGGCGTCGCCATCCGCGTCGAAGAAAACAGCCCCCATGTCCTCATGCTGACGGTCCGACGCCAGAGCCGGCTGTGACGAAGACTGAAAGGTTCCCCCGACGCTTTTGAAAATCGCACCGGTCTGGCCGCGGGCACCTCCCAGGTAAACATCATCGTCTCCATCACCGTCGATGTCTCCGACAGCCAATCCCGGTCCTAACTGCGAAACCTTGTTAGGCAAGAGCGGCTGCAGTTTGAAATCATCGATCGGAATCTCCCGGTGACGCATCTCCGTCCCCAGGGCCACGGGCTTGAACAGAGGCTCAACGGTTTCATGATCGCGCTTCCCGGCGCCGGCGTTTTCCGTGATCGTGTAAACCCGGCTAGCAGGCAGATCACGAAAAACCTGGCGGGCACCGCTGGGCCACTCCACTTCCAGGCTCTCAATCTTCTCGTCCTGACCAATGCCAAAATGGATCACCGGTTCACTGGACGAGAGCCACCCTCTTGCCAGCGTTAAGAAACGCACTTGAGTGCCGGTGGAAGCCGTCCGGATCCGCACCTTGGCTCCGATACCGAAGGCATTGCTCTTCTTGCCCACCAACTTCACGCGCAGATGGCGGTGCTGACTGTGGTTGCGGTAGAGACTGAGAGGCGCATCGAAGTTGCTCACCGCCATATCGAGGTCGCCATCGCCGTCGAGATCGGCCGTCGCCACACCAAAACTCACGCCCAGACGCTTCAATCCCCAAGACTCGCTCGACTCCTTGAACTTGAGGTCGCCCTGGTTGCGAAAGGCAAGGTTCTCCTCCTTGCGCAGCGGCTGTTTCACCCAAAAATCGGCCCACTCTTCCGACCCGGCCTCGAATTGCTGCTCGGCCAACTGACTGAGATCACTGTTTTGCGTGTCCCGGATGACCCCATTGGTGATGTAGACATCGACCAAACCATCACCGTCGAAATCTTCGAGTCGCGTGCTCCAAGTCCAGTCCGATTTGGCCAGGCCCATCATGTAGGCGCTTTCCAAGACGTGCGGCGTTCCCGTACTCAGATAGACGGCATTGCGCATGAATTGCCTCGGCTCCGCCCAATCGAGGAACCACCCCATTTCATCCATGTTGCCCATGGAGATCTTGTCCCGATAATGCGTCGTCGCTGCCATGTCCGTGGCCATGAAATCCATCCGGGCGTCGTTGTTGAGATCCCCGACATCACTACCCATGGAGAACCAAGGTGTGTACGATGTTGCCTCTCTGGTGACATCGCGGAACCGCCCGTCGCCCATATTGCGATAGAGAATATCAGGCCCGGTGAAGTCATTGGACACGTAGAGGTCGGCCAGGCCATCGTCATCATAGTCCCACCACGTGGCCGCCAGGGTGAAGTGCGGGCCGTCGATTCCGGCACTCCGAGTGATATCGGTAAACGCCTTGTTAGACCCGTTGTTTCGGAAAAGATGATCCACCTGCGCCGCCTCCACTCGTGTAGCTCTGTCGCCCGGCAGGTAGATGAGCCGCCAGTATTCTTTCAGCTCATCGAGAATGACCGGCTTTTCGACCCCATTGGTCTGCTTGACCATGCGCACGCGGAACTCTGTGCCGGGCGGAGGCGCCTGCCCCGTCGTCGCCAGGTAGCCATCCAGATCACCATCATTATCGATGTCGTGGAAGGCCATCGTCATGCTGGCCCGGTTGACATCGAGCCCATAGGCTTTCGCTTGATCGACAAAACGTCGATTTCCCTGATTGATATAGAGTTTGTTAGGCCTCGTGTATCCGCAGGCGAAAATATCCAAATCGCCATCGCCGTCGATGTCGACAAAACTCGCTCCCGTGCCCCAGAACTGGGGGTCGTAAACACCAGATGACCGCGTGATGTCCTCGAAACGAAAGCCACCGAGATTGCGATAAAGCCGATTGCCTCGCGAAGGACTGGTCACGTAAATCTCGGCCAACCCATCACCATCGATGTCCCCGGTGGCGACGCCACCCACGGGATTGATGAGCAACAGTTGTTTGACGTGCTCTTTGGGATTGTCCCAGTGAATCTGGAAATCGATACCCGAGGCCTCAGCTGGAACCTCCTCAAAGAGAGGCCCGGGTGAGTTCGAGGCCGGATGGAAGGCCACATGGGGCGGCAATTGGGCCCAGGCGAGGCCAGTTGAGAAGAGCACTAGGGGAAGAGAATGCCACGGTTTCATTTCACATGAACTTGCAAGGAGGACCATAGAACAAAGGCCAGCCTGAAGAACAGACTGGCCTTTGTGGGAATTCGGTCGAGGAGAAAACCCTACGGGTCAACCCTGATGCGGTAGTAGCCATCCGGATTGGCCACGCGATCCGGATCACTGTCGGCAAAAGAAGTGGTTTCCCCGCCCGAAGCAACCGTGCCAATCTCGGCCCAGTCGACCAGATTGGTCGAATACTCCACGGCGTACTCCTTGCCGGCCACACTCGACCACTCGAGGGAGACTTCATCAGCCGCCGCTCCCGTGGAGAGCACCCGGAAGTAACTCGACGGATCATTCGGATCGGTGCCGGCAATCGTCTCGAGAGCATCGGAAACCCCGTCGCCATCGCTGTCTTGATCGCCAGGGGGAGGCCCCGCACTGTCGGGTCCGTAGGCGTAGCTGACGCCGACCTCACTCGGGTCGAGCACTTCCTCATAAATGCGGAACTCGTTGTAACTCCCCTGCATGTTGGCATCCCCGGTCCAATTGGAACGGCCTAACCAGTTATTGACGTCATTGATCTGCGCCATTTTCACCTCGGTGGCGAAGGAGCCCAGCTCCTGGCCATCCCGATAGTAGACGAGCTCTCCGGTGGCATCGTCCCAGGTGACCGCCATATGGAACTCCTCACCGAGCTCCACCGGCGACGCGGGATCGAGGTTCCACTGCTGACCAGAGGGGCCGTCTTCCCCCCCGGGACCTCCGCCCACGGGATCGTTGTTGCGAATCTCGATGCGTTGACCCGCTGGATCCGTCCCGCGAATCAAGGTCACCGTGAAGTAATCCGTCCCTTCACCACCGCCACCGGGTTCCAAGACCTCTTCACCGAGCGATGAGCCAAAGTCGAAGAGCCGCGACCAGTTCTGCAGGCCATCGACGGTGACCCAGGCCTCAATCGTGATCTCAGTCTGGCTGGAGAGGATGCCGTTGGGCAGATCGACATAGGCGGCGGTGTCCGAAGCACCTCCATCGAGGGTCAGTTCACCTTCGCCCCACGAAAATCCGTTACCCTTGATCTCGCCATGCAAATCACCGACCGAGTCCGCCACTGTGACTCCCTCGGTTTCGCTGAACTGATAACGATGAGTGGCACGTCCCACAATCGGGTCAGGAGTACTCGCGGCATCGTTGGGATCGCTGCCCAGCCCAACCTCGGCCAGGTCACTGAATCCATCCCCATCGCTATCCGCCAGTAGCGGATCAGTGCCCCCGGTCTTCTCCTCCCCGTCTGTCAGCCCATCGCCATCCGTGTCCTCGAGCAACGGATCCGTCCCGTCGGTCAGTTCCTGCCCGTCGTTCACCGAATCGCCATCGGTGTCGGGGTTCGAGGGATCGGTCCCGAGATCGCCCAGCATCTCCGTGATGTTATCCACACCGTCCTCGTCAAAGTCGTCATTCGCCCCTTCATCGAGGTTTCCAAAATAACGGATCTCGAGGGCATCGGGCATGCCATCCCCATCCGAGTCAGAGGGCCCCGTCGTGGCATCGGGTCCGTTCTGAAAACTCTGTTTCACTTGACCCGCCGTGAGTACGGCGTCGTAAATGCGAAACTCCTCGAAGCTCCCTTGCATGTTGGCATCGCCCGTCCAGTTAGACCGGCCCAGCCAGTTGTTCACATCGTTGATCTGCGCCAACCGCACCGGCGTTTCCAGATTACCAACGGGCTCCCCATTCCGGTACCATGCCAACTGGCCGGTCGAATCATCCCAGGTGATGGCGGCATGGATCTCCTCGCCCAACGGCGTGACAATATCCGTATCGGCGGTCCACTGCTGACCGGTGGGGCCGTCTTCACCACCCGGCGCACCACCGCCAGGATCGTTGTTGCGAATCTCGAGGCGCTGTTGATCCACGTTCCCCCCTCTTGAAGCGGAGAGCATGAAGTAGTCGGCGCCCTCACCACCGCCACCGGGACCGGTAATTTCCTCGTTGAGCGATGACCCGAAATCGAATACGCGCGCCCAGTTCTGAGAGCCATCGACGGAGAACCAGGCTTCCATGGTCAGTTTCTGCTTCCCGGAAATCAAGCGGTTCGGCAAATCGACATAAGCCGCCGTGCTGGACGGTCCCCCATCGAGTTGGAGCTCGCCGTTGTTCCAGCTAAAGCCGGCACCCTTCACTTCTCCGTGAGCCGCTCCCACGGAGTCGTTGACCATGACCCCGTCGGCCTCGTTGAAGCTATAGCGGTTCGAAAGCCTTTGCAGGGGGCTGAGCCCGGAATCCGGCCCGGCGGCATACGACGTGAGCAGGGCCTCGTCAGGGAGGACCGCATTGTAGATTCGGAATTCGTCGAAGGACCCCTCAAAGTTGCCGTCATTGACCCAGTTGGAACGGCCTAACCAGTTGTTAACGTCGTTGATCTGCGCCGGGCGGTGCTGCGTAGTGCCCTCCTGAACCCGCGCACCGTTTCGATAGACCACCACGTCCCCCGCGGAACTCCAGCTCACAGCGTAGTGTTGGCGCTCGCCCAAGGGAGTCTCAATATCGGTGTCGATGGTCGTCGTCTCATCAAGGGCATCCCCCTCACCAGCCGGGTCAATTTGGCGAATCTCCACCCGTTGCTGATTGGGTTCGTTGCCGCGGTGGGCGGTATACGTGAAGTAGTCGAGACCCTGATCGCCACCGCCGGGTCCATCGAGTTCCCCACCTTCGGACCCGGGAGCCCCACTCGAACCAAAGTCCCAAAGTCGGGCCCACGAGTGGACCCCTTCGACGGTCGCCCAGGTTTCAAAGGTCACGTTCTCATGCTGAGAGAGGAGACCGTTGGGCAGATCGACATAGGGCGCATCAGCGGAGGCACCACCAGGTAGGCTTATTTGGCCGTTGCCCCAGGTGAAACCATCGCCCTTGACCTCGCCATCGGCCGCCGAAACAGAATCCGCCACCCGGATGCCGCCGGTCTCATTGAAAGAGTACCGGTGCATGAGTTGGCTGAGGTCCGCCTGCGGGAAATCGTTCGCGTTGTTAGGGTCCGTGCTCACCAGCAGCTCCAAATCGTCGGAGAACTGGTCGCCATCCGTATCGGCAAGCAACGGGTCGGTATTGGAGTCGTTGACCTCATTGCCATCGGTCAGCCCATCGCCATCCGTGTCGGCGCGCAAAGGATCCGTGGCTCCCTCCGCGCGATTCACCTCGTCACCGTCACTCAAGCCATCCTCATCCGTATCCACCTTGCCCGGCTGCGTCCCCAGAGCAATCTCTTGGCCGTCATCCAACCCATCGCCATCGCTGTCCGCAGCGTTGGGATCCGAGTTGGCATCGAACTCGGCCGCGTTGGTCACCCCATCCCCATCGGGGTCCCCTTCACCATCCTCATCGAGATTGCCAAAGTTCGCCGTTTCCCACTCATCTGGCAGGCCGTCGCCGTCGGTATCGCCACCAATGGTGATCGTACCCGTATCGCCAATGAAGCTGTCGCGCACACCCAGGGCATCCAGATCCTCGGCGGTGAACGTCCCCTCGGGTAGGGGCGTGTCGCCAAAGAGGAACTGTCCGACGACGATTTCCTGATCGAAGACAATCTTGGCTTCGGCATCCGCAAGCTGAAGCGTGCCCGTCGAGTTGTTGAGGTTATAGTCGAGATCGAGAACCCCGCCGTTGGCGATGGTGATATCGCCCTTCCCGAGCGCATTCACCGGCGTCGCCTTGAGAACGGCGCCGTCAATCGTCCAATTTCCCTCGAACCCTTCGTTCACGGTGTTGAGTCGCACCGTGTTGGCGCCTTCAAAGCCGGTCACGGTCACCATTCCCGAACCCTTCAGCGATCCGCCAATCTCGAAGGTGCGCGCTCCATTGGCCAAGGAAACACTCAAACTGCCACTCACCTCAATGGAGGCGTTCAATCCCGCAGTACCGTTGCTTTCATAGTGCAGGCCGGCATCGTTCAACACGAGCGCAGGCACGGTGGCCGTCCCCGAATTCGCCACGATCAACCGGCTGCCGGCTCCGGATATCGTGAGCCGATCGCCCGCAAAGGCTGGGCCGGCTTCTTCCGGCGTCCTCAGCGTATCCGATGCCGGATTGCCCCCAATGACCGCATACTCCTTGCCCGCACTCGGCGCCAATTGATCACTCCAGCCACTGGCCGTCCCCCAGTCCTGGCCGGCCGCGTTGCTCACATTGAGCACGACCGCTGTCGGTTTGCTGTCGGCATCGTTGGGATCGGAATTCAACACCACTTCAGCAGCATCGGAAACACCGTCCCCATCCGTGTCCTGCAAGGTTGGGTTAGTGCCCAATTCCGCTTCGCGCCCGTCGGTAAGCGTGTCCCCATCCGTGTCGGCCACTTTGGGATCACTGGCCGGGTCACCACCGACTTCCTCCCCATCCGTTAGGCCATCGCCGTCGGTATCCGCATTGTCCATCTCCGTCCGCAAGGCATACTCATCGGCATTGGAAAGCCCGTCCTCGTCTTCGTCTTCCGCCCCGTCATCGGCATTGTTGGGATTGAGAAAGGCGAAACGATTCTCCGTTGCGTCAGGAATCCCGTCCCCATCCGTATCCACCAATGCCGGAGGGTTATCCGGGCCGGCCGCCAAGCTCTCCGTCACCTCTTGCGCGCTCAATGCATGGTCGTAGATGCGGAACTCGTTGTAGGAACCCGCCGTATTGGCATCGTTGACCCAGTTGGAGCGGCCCAACCAATTGTTGACATCGTTGATCTGAGCCATCTTCACCTCGGTCTCCAGTTCCTGCACCCTTTCCCCATCGCGGTAATACTCCAGTTGCCCCGTGGCGTCGTCCCACGTCACGGCAATGTGGTATTCCACCCCATTGGGCGACTCGATATCGGTATCACTCGTCCACTGCTGGCCTGCAGGACCACCGTCGCCATCAGGCCCTCCGCCCTCCTGATCCTCGTTGCGAAGCTCCAGACGCTGCTGGTTGTTCTCAGGACCGCGCGACACCGAGAGCATGAAATAGTCGAGCCCGTTACCGCCCCCGCCCGGGCCATCGAGTTCCCCTCCCTCCGAGGAGCCAAAATCAAACAGCCGAGCCCAACTCTGCGAGCCTGTCGGTGTGAACCAGGCCTCGATGGTCACTTCGTTCAGCCCGGAGATGAGCCGATTAGGCAAATCCACATAGGCCGCCGTTGCCGCAGGGCCTCCATCAAGCGCCAACTGGCCGGGCTGCCAGGAAAACCCTTCACCGAGGACCACGCCGTCGGCTCCGGAGACCGAGTCCGCCACCGAGGTGCCTTCTCCCTCTTCAAAGTCATAGCGATGGACGAGGTCGGCGAGTCCCAATGGCGAGATCGCGAGAATGGCCGATGCGATGATGAGTGATGGACGAGCACGCTCTTTCATGGAGTAGATTACCTTTCTGGCTAGGGATGTGGCTGGGAGAGTCGAGCTGACTCCCCATCGAAAGCTACGATATTTTGAGATTCAAAGACAAGAGATGAAATGCGACTTCAAGGTGTCGTTTTGCGGCATCCATTCAAATAAGCCGCATCATGGCCTGGCGGTAGGAACTTGAGCAGGTCGATGACCTCCTGGTCGGAAAGTGTGTCCAGCTGTCCTGCGGCCATCATGTTTTTCTGGAGAATAGCCGATGGTGGTCTCAAAACCGAAGTCCCGCTCCAAGATGGCGGCGAGCATGGGCAGGGACTCTTCGGATCGATACTCGTCGTCCCCCGCGAGGAAGACGATCTTCTCGGCGAATGCCGCCGTCGCTGTGACGAACAGCAGCGGAACCAAGATCAAGAGTCCAAGGGCCTGCTGAAAAAACATGTTAGATTTCATGATGCATTTGATACCGGATTCGGTTCCGTTGGATTCTAAAGATGATGATGCCCAAGCCCGCTTCAAGGAGAACGAGAGACGCGGCGTAGGACAGGACGACCCTGCCCTCATCCCACCAAGCTTTCCTACAATACCATGCGCGCCCATAGCGAACAGACTCACATCACCATTCGCGCTGGGAACATCATTCGTGGGAGTTGCGACCCGCTAGGAAGAGGATTCTTTTTCCGTTGGGGTCGTTCTGTGCTTTTGTCTTTCCCATTTTCCCGCGGTATCCTAACGGACACGTAGAATTCCCTTCATGACGCGCCAGTGGCCGGGGAAGGTGCAGATGTAGGGGTAGTCTCCGGGTTCATTGGGAGCACGCCTATGGATGATGAAGGCTTCGCCAGCGTTGAGGACGGGGGTGAAGTCGATGATCTCCGGCATTTCAGGGACGTAGTGTCTCTCTGCGGCGTTGGGATTGCTGATGAAGGCGTCGGAGGCGGCGCCGACTTTCTCAAAACTGCCGGGTTGGATGAGGACGAAGTTGTGGGGGATGCCGTCTCTGTTGTCGAAAGTAAGCTCGAGGTCTTCTCCGGGTTTGGCGGTGATGAGCTCTTGAGCGAATTTTAGGCCTTTGGCGGCATCCACTTTAATCTTGCGAGCGTTGGCGATGGGTTTGCCCTTGGACGGAATCTTGTTGTTGTCGACTTGCGATTCGGCGAGGCCGAACACGGCTTGCATCTCGGCGAGGTGGGAGATGGCTTCGGGGTTGCCGGTGGCTCCGACTTTAGCGGAGAACTCGGCCCAGAGTTCGGGAGCGGGGTGTTTGCTGCCACTGAGAGCCTGGGAGATGACGGCGGCGGCACGGGAGATGGCGGTGGGATCGATGAGTTGGTTGGCAAGAGCGATGGCCGTGGAGGTATCCTGGCCGGCGAGGTGCCAAAGAATGGAGTCACGCAGCATTGGTAGGGGAGTCTCAAGGGCAAGATCAGCGAGCAGCTCAGCCTGATCACTGGCGTTAGAGGCGATGCCAAACCAAATCATCTTGGGGATGAAGCGGTCGTGGGCATCCTCCGCTCGTTCTGCGAGGGCGAGGAGGATGGGGACGCGCATCTTCTTGGGAAGACGGTGCTGGCACGCGCCTGCAAGAGTGAGACGGACGCGCGGGGACGGCTCGTTCTTAGCAAGGTCGAGCAAGGTGTCTTCAAAGGGCGTGATGTTGTCTAACGCTCCGTTCGTGAGATAATGAAGAGCCTGGTTGCGCAAGGTCTCGTCATCCGCTTGAAGGAGGCGTCGGGCATCGTCGTGGCTGAATGCGTCGGTGGCATGAAGCGCTACGAGGTGCCGGAAGCGATGCGGCGTCACCGTGTCTTCAAGGACGTCACGGAGGCTTTGAATGACCTCGGCACGGAGCGTCTTGTTGGCGGCACGTTGGCGGATTTGGTGCTGGGCCATGCGTGCGAACCATTCGTTCTCATGTTGTAGATAGCTCAGGAGTTCGCTCTCGCTCGCTTTGGCCAGGTCTTCGAAATGCGCGGGTTTGTACGTTTTCGCCCATGACATGCGGTAGAGGCGGCCGTTGGTGCGATCCCATCGCGCGGCATCGTTGACGTGGCATTGTTGCGTATCATGCCAGTCGATTGAGTAAACGGCTCCGTCTGGACCGTACTTGAGATCGACGGCGAGATATTTCTTGTCGGGAGTGTAGAGGATATCTTGACCGTGGCTGCTAGAAAAGTAAGCCGAATCGCGGGAGGCGAGGATCTCGCGATTCAATTGGTGGCCGTGAAGATTGTGCGTGAAAAGGTCGCCTCGGTATTCGTCAGGCCAGTTGTTCCCAAGGTAGATCATGGTGCCAACGTGAGAGTGGCCGCCGAAGATAGAGCGTGCACCCTGGGCACCAGCACCACCCTCACCATGACCGTAAGCGGCGATGGAATCGAAGTAATTGAAGAGAGGCGCGTCCGTCCGGTTCCAGCCTACCTTGTCTGTGGCGATGAAGTTGCGATGGTTCGAATTGTTCTGGGTCCAATAGTGGCCATCCCGGAAGACTTGGCTAACGGGACCGAGGCCCCAGGAACTGCGGCAGTGAGTCATGAAAAGGGAGCCGTCTGGACCGTAATCGAGGCCCCATTGATTGGATCCGCCGTGGGAGTAGATCTCGAACTCGTGGGTGACCGGGTGGAAACGCCAAATGGCTGCCTGCATGCTGAGGCGATTTTCTTTTGGCGTGCCGGGCTTGCCGACAAGGGAGGGATTAAAGACGCCATGACATCCGTAGAGCCAGCCATCATGCCCCCAGAGGAAAGAGTTGGGTGTTTCGTGAGTGTCGCGAATGGAAAACCCGTCGAGAAGAACCTCTGGCGGGCCGTCTGGGATGTCATCACCATTGGCATCGGGGATGAAAATGAATTCGGGTGCGCAGGCGGCGAAGACTCCGCCGTAGCCAATTTCGAAGCCGGAGATGAGGTTCAGATTGTCGGCGAAGACCTTGCGGGTTTCAAAGGCACCGTCGTGGTCGGTGTCTTCGAGAATGATGATCCGGTCGTTGGCTTCGCCATCAGCCCGACGGCGTGGGTAGGCAAAGGCTTCGGCTATCCAGATGCGGCCACGGCTGTCGAAGGTGAAGGCGATGGGTTGACGGAGCTGAGGTTCCCGAGCAATAGTCTCCACCTGGAATCCTTCAGGAACAAACATGCGAGAGGTGATATCGTCCGTCTCTCCGGTGGGGTTCGGTTCGAGGTTCCAAAGGAGGGGACTGGAACTGAGGCGACCATTAGCAGTGGTGTTCGGGGCGGTTCTGTGAAAGCGAAAGTCATCGTAGTTGACGTGTCCCCAGGGACCTGAGTGCTCGTCTATCACACGAACACGGATCGCTTTGCCAAGGTGTTTGCTTAGGTCAACGATTGTCAGGGCCATGTTCTCGACCTGGCCGCGTCCGCTGGACTTGTGGATGACTTCACCGGACTCGACCTCAATGATTTCCACCCGAGTTTCCGGGTGGGGCCCGGCGCCGATGCGGTAGGTGGCCCAGGGGTAGGCGACCTTGAAGGGATCCGAGAAGAGTGTTCCTTGGGCTTCATCGCTCAGCCAGACTTCGTATCCGCCTACCCAATAGTCGCCGTCGTGGGTGGCGGCGCCGCGTTTGCGGGCTGCGATGGTGTCGCCCTTGATCGGTCCTTTTGACCATACCGTGCCGGTCTGGGTCCAGCCGTCATAGTTGCCGTTTTCAAACCCAATGTTAGGGGCATCAGCCGGAACCATGCCCACGCTATTCTCCTGAGTGGGCTCGCCTGCGACAGCCACTTTCTTCTGTTCAAAAGGTGTCAGAGTGATGTCTCGGAATTGGATTTTTGCAGGGCCGACTCCACTGTGGAGCTGAACCGCAAGGAGTCCGGAGAGATCGGCCTCCCCGCGTTGGTAATCCTCGAGCGTGGTAAAGTGAATCCCGTTGATGTGGATCTCGATGCGAGAGCCGCGCGCGCGAATGAGATAATGGTTCCAATCGCCGATTTTAGCGAAACGAGTGAGTGCGTCCGGTTCGGAGAACGGGATGGTGTGACGCTTTCCCTCCGGGGAAATCTTCGTCAGCGCTCCGCGTTCGGCGATGAGGGCGCGGCCATGTTCGTCATAAATGCGACCGAGCCAAAGTTTGCCGTCGTCGAGATCGCATTGGTAGCCAGCAGCGTGACCGGAGTTGTCTTTCTGAGACCGAACCTGAATACCCGAATTGGCCGTGGGGCCACCTGTGATGCGATAGCGAAGAGAAAGGTCAAAGTCTGTGACGGTACCTTTCCAATAAAGGAACTCGTTCTTCGAGAGTCGCTCGCCCTCCGCGATGGAGGCGGTGATCGCATGGTCTTCGATAAACCAGATGGAAGGACTGCCTTCCCACCGATCCAGGCTCTTCCCGTCAAAGAGGGTCAGAGGCTCGGCGTGCAGGAGGCCGAGGGTGAGGATGTAGAGCGGTAGAGTTCTCATTTGTCTATTTTCGATTGAAAGGGACGGATGCTTGAACAGCCACAGGAAATACGAGAGCTCAATTTGTGGTATCGTAAGCTTGCTGGATCTGCGGACATCTCAGATGGAATCCCCGTCCGGTATGACGACGGCTCCACACCTCTCTCTCGTTGCAGCAGAGAAAGGCCACGGATCCCTGGGGAATGATGCAAGCCTCGCCAGCGGCCAATCGAAACCGACGCCCATCCACAAAAACAGATCCCGTTCCAACGAAACAGGAGAACAGGATGGTGCCGGGCTGTTCGGTTCGGGAAATTGCAAATGGAGCGGCAACTTGCATGGTCCCCATGTGGGCAAGGGAGCGGCTCAGCAAAAGAGGACACTGGGGCTGACAAGCCAATTCCACCCATGGATCCCATTCGTCACTCCTAGCCAACTCGTAGTAGACCTCCCCACCATGAGTGCGCACATTCGTACCAACGACGTTTTGTCTTGGGCGATGCATGTGATCGCCTGGCGAATCCGTGATTCTGCGCATTTGTATCTTCCTTGTTCTTGTCTAGGATTCGTGAACAATAGGCAAATTACCCCTATTTTTCTAGGTCTTACTCTCCGTAAAACAGGTGTCAATTTACGACATTGTGCCGCAAACTGCACCTCTCTACTGCAAATTGGTCGCCATCAGCTCTGTTGTCTGATAGCCACACGAATGCCATTTCAGCACAAGCGGGTCGCCCTTCTTCTTAATCTCCAGATTGGCTACTGTCGGCGTGCCGTGACAGGAATCTCTGCGTATGCCGCGAAGAAGCATTGGCTCCTTGAGGAGATGCCTGCGAGTGAAGCCGCAAGATCGCGGCTGATGCTTTCGCAACCACACGGTATCATTGGTCATGTCCTCGACGAGCCAGTCGCTGAGATGCTCAAGCAAACTGGGCGACCGGTGGTAAGCATCTCGTCCACCATCACGGACCTACCTTTTCCAACAATCGACGTCGACCATCACTCCGTCGGGCGACTAGCCGCTGAACACCTGCTAGAGCTCGGCTACCGCACGTTTGCTTTCCTCGGCAGCGCCAAGGCGGGATTCTCTCTTGAGCGTGAGGCCGGGTTTTCCACTGAACTCTCCAAGCGTGGATTCAAGGTCGAAAGTCATCACGCCGAGTACGTCTTGAGGCCGCCATTCGATCAGTACACGGTGGATTCTGAAGAGCAAACAAGGCTGTGGCTCGACAAGCTTGAAAAACCCGTGGGCGTCCTTTGTTCCAATGATGAACATGCCCGGATGCTCAGCTTCTTGTGCCAAGCCAGTGGCATTCACGTTCCCAGAGATGTGGCGCTTCTAGGGGTCGACAACGATGAAACAATCTGCGGATTGTGTTGCCCCCCGATCTCGAGCGTCGACAACCCGGCAGAAGAAATCGGTTATCGGGCAGCGCATCTTCTTGATGCTGCCGATCGTGGCCAAATCGAGGGGCATTCTCGCGAGTCCGTCCAACCAATTCACATCGTCGAGCGCCAATCAACCGACCGCCTAGCCACCGAGAACCCGGTGATTCGCAGTGCCATTACCTATATCCGGCGAAACTTGCGGGAGACAGGATTGAGCGTGAGAGATGTCGCGGAGCACGCTAGGATTTCACGCCGAAAACTAGAACGTACGTTCTCCGAAGTCCTTGGCACTACCGTCCTCTCAACGATCCACCGTTACCGAACCCGCAGAGCAAAACATCTTCTCTTCTCAACCGACCTTTCCGTAGCCACGGTGGCCAGCGAATGCGGATATGCCAATCATCGCAGACTAGCAATGATTCTCAAATCCCATACCGGAATGACACCAGTGGAGTTCCGGAATCGCTGCCGATTCGACCAATAGTCCTATGTCGATCCCGGTACTCGTATCTAGGGAGGGTAACACCGCCGAGCGTCAACGCGCGCTTCAACCCATGGCACAAACCTTGTCATTCTCTCCACGCGGCTGCCTGCGCCGGAAGAATGGGGAAGTCCGTGAGTCCTTCTCTCCGCATACGAACGACCGCTAATCACCTGATTCAGTTAGGCAGTCTCTTAGGCGCCATTAGGCGGCCCGCTCAACCTGACAATGTTAGTGCTGCGTTTATGAAAATTTTGGAAAATATCCAGAGCGGGTACCCCACCGCCGCATGGGGTGGGGCTTTTTTTTATGCCCCCCCTTCCATCAAGAGAGCGGAATCCACACTGCCTCTTTAAGCACCGAAAGCCCTGTGCGAGGCAACTGACATTGCATTTTTTCGCGGCGCCCCCCACGTTCCCAGTCCGACGCGATTGGAGATAAAAACCAGTTCTTGACTCAGTCCAGAACTTGATAAAGTCTGATTTCGTGTCTGATCCAGTCGACCTCCTTCGCCAGCACGGGATTCCCGTCACGGCCCAGCGATTGGCGGTGTTGCGGGCGGTTTCAGGCCGGCCGCATGCCACGGCGGACGCCATTGCCAAGGACGTTCGCTCCGAAATCGGCGTCATCTCGCGGCAAGCCGTCTACGACGCCCTTGGGATGCTTGCTGACAAGGGGCTCATTCGCCGGATTCAGCCCGCAGGTTCGCCGGCGCGGTACGAGGATCGGGTGGGTGACAACCATCACCACTTGATCTGCCGTCGCTGTGGCGAAACGGTCGATGTCGATTGTGCGGTCGGCGAAAGGCCCTGCCTGCAGGCCGCCGACGACTCGGGTTTCATCATTGACGAAGCCGAGGTGATCTTTTGGGGCACTTGCCCCGATTGCCAATCGTGACGGCAAGCTAACAATCAGATTGCGTTCTCCATCAGTTCATACCTTCAACACAAACCCACAGTATAGATGCCATGAAGAAGAATCACACAACCTCAACGAACAAGTGGCTTGCTGCCCTGACTCTCGCCTTTGGCGTCGGAGTCCATGACGGCACGGTGCAGGCTCAGTCAGAGTCCGAGTCCGAAAAAGCAGCAATTGAGAAGTGCCCCGTGATGGGTACGCCCGCCAGCCCCAATCGAGCAACGAGGGCGGGCGGCCTAACAAACAACGACTGGTGGCCCAACCAATTGAACTTGGGCCTCCTGCATCAGAACTCCGCCAAGGGTAATCCGATGGGGCAGGAGTTCAACTACGCCGAGGAGTTCAAGAAACTCGATCTCACCGCCCTGAAGAGTGAGATCGAAGAAGTGCTGACGACGTCTCAGGATTGGTGGCCGGCCGACTATGGGCACTATGGGCCGCTGATGATCCGCTTGGCCTGGCACAGTGCGGGCACCTACCGCGTCTATGACGGCCGGGGTGGTGCTTCGGATGGAACGATCCGGTTCGCACCGCTGAACAGCTGGCCGGACAACGGCAACCTCGACAAAGCGCGCCGCCTCCTGTGGCCGATCAAGCAGAAGTATGGCAACAAGATCTCGTGGGCCGACCTCATGATCCTGACTGGCAACGTCGCGCTCGAGTCGATGGGATTCCAAACCTACGGCTTCGCTGGAGGCCGGGAAGATGTGTGGGAACCGCAGGAGGATGTCTACTGGGGCCCGGAAACGGAGTGGCTCGGCCAGAAACGTTTCAGTGATGACAACGTGCTAGAGAATCCACTGGCGGCGGTGCAGATGGGATTGATCTACGTCAACCCGCAAGGCCCGGGAGGCAATCCTGACCCCATCGCCGCGGGCAAGCGCATTCGTGAAACCTTCGGACGCATGGCGATGAGCCCCGAAGAAACGGTCGCGCTCATTGCTGGCGGTCACACCTTTGGCAAAGCGCATGGCGCTGGGCCCGCGGACAATGTGGGTCCGGATCCGGAAGGGGCGTCGCTCGAAGAGCAAGGTCTCGGCTGGAAGAACAAGTTCGGCAAGGGCAAAGCGGAGGATACTATCACCAGCGGCCTCGAAGGCGCCTGGACGAGCGCTCCGGCGCGTTGGACGCACATGTATCTTTCGAATCTCTTCGCCTATGACTGGGAACTCACCAAAAGTCCCGCCGGGGCCCAGCAGTGGATTCCGAAGGACGGCGCCGCGAGCAGCAGCGTGCCGGATGCCCATGTGAAGGGCAAGAGCCACGCACCGATCATGTTCACCACAGACCTGGCGCTCAAGGAGGATCCGGTGCTAGGGCCGATCGCCAAGCGCTTCTTCGAAAACCCGAAAGAATTCGAAGACGCCTTCGCCAAGGCCTGGTTCAAGTTAACCCATCGCGACATGGGGCCCATCTCACGTTATCTCGGCCCTGAGGTCCCCCAGGAGACGCTGCTCTGGCAGGATCCCGTTCCGGCGGTGGATCACGAATTGATCGGCAAGGAAGACATCGCCGCTCTCAAGGGAAAAATTCTCGAATCCGGCCTCTCCATTTCACAACTCGTTTCCACCGCCTGGGCATCCGCTTCCACCTATCGTGGATCGGACAAGCGGGGAGGTGCGAACGGTGCGCGTATCCGGCTCGCGCCACAAAAAGATTGGGAGATCAATCAGCCGGAGAAACTAGCGGGCGTGTTAGAGAAACTTGAAGGAATCCAAGAGGAGTTCAACAGTTCCCAGCCGGACGGCAAGAAGCAGGTGTCGCTTGCCGACCTCATTGTGTTGAGCGGCTGTGCCGCCGTCGAAGCAGCTGCCAAGAAGGCGGGCCACGACGTTGCCGTTCCCTTCTCCCCTGGGCGCACGGATGCCACGCAGGAGATGACCGATGTCGATTCGTTCGCCGTGCTCGAACCCACTGCCGATGGTTTCCGGAACTTCCTCGGTCACGAACTCGATCGCCCTGCGCCGGAGACGCTGGTGGATCGCGCCAACCTCCTCACGCTCTCGGCTCCTGAAATGACGGTCCTCATCGGCGGGATGCGGGTGTTGAATACCAATGTCGGCCATCCCGATCTTGGAGTCCTAACCGAGAACCGAGAAGCCTTGACCAATGACTTTTTCGTGAACTTGCTCGACATGGACGTCGAGTGGAAGGTTTCCGAAATCTGCGATCACTTTTACGAGGGGCGCGATCGTAAGAGTGGTGATCTCAAGTGGACGGCGACTTCGGTCGACCTGGTTTTCGGTTCGAACTCTCAACTCCGAGCCATCGCTGAAGTCTATGGAAGCAGCGACGGGGAGCAGAAGTTTGTCAGCGACTTCGTGGCCGCCTGGAACAAGGTTATGAACCTTGATCGATTCGACCTCGAGCCGTCAGAAAGGGCCGGGGCGAAGCTTGCCACGCTGCGCTAGCATCGATCCCACCCTAAAGTTAGGTAGGTAACCGCGGCCTCTCGACTCGAACGGAGTCGAGGGGCCGCTCCTTATTTCCAGCATGCCGCGTTGTTGGCGTTGGTGGTTTCATCTCCTTGCCATCGGATGTCGTTATCCGGCGGCCTTTGCCAGCGCCCCGCTGTGCGTTTGAATCTTCTGCACGGCTTCGGCGATCCGATCCAAGTCCTCGCGGTCGGCCAGGAGAAGGTTTTGGCCAAACGCCACCGTCGTGGCGCAGACTTGCCGGTTGCCCTTCAAATCCTGGAAGCTTTCACGATAGGCTTTCAATCGTTGGGCGCTGAAGAGACGCTTGAATCCGCGCGAATGGATCGCCTCGTCGAGGAGGCCGTCGAAATATTGTTCGTGATAGACACTCGAACAGGGGATGCCTTCAGCGTTGAGCGCTTGGAGGAATTGGTCGCGAGCCAAACCGCTGAAATGCTCCGCGTCGTATCGGATCGGATAGAGATGCCAGACGGCTCGGCTGTTTTCGGGCAGGCGCGCGGGTTGGATCCCCGGAATCTGTTTCAGTTGGGCGCCCAAATAATCGGCATTTTCCCGCCGGCGTGCCGTTTCACGCACGAGCTTGTCGATCTGTTGCATCAGAATCACCGCCTGGAACTGCTGCATGCGGTAATTGCAGCCGCGAGTGAAGAACTGCCTCTCGCCTCGAAAGTTTCCGGTGGCGACTCCGACGTTGTGGAAGGCGTGGCACCGGTCCAGGAGTTCATCACTGTCACCGGTGACGGCGCCGCCCTCACCGGCGGGAAGATGTTTGGAATTCTGAAAGCTGAAACAGGCCAGATCGCCGAGTGTCCCACATTTACGGCCTTTGTATTCGGCCAGCCAGGCCTGGCAAGCATCTTCAATAACGGCGAAATCATGCTGGCGGGCAATGCCATTGATTGGGTCCATGTCGCACGGCATACCGTAGATGTGCACGGGAAGGACGGCGCGAGTCCGCTCGGTGATTCGGCTTTCGATTGATGTAGGGTCCAACGTGAACGTAGCGGGGTCGGTGTCCGCGAAAACGGGCAGGGCCTTGCAGTTGAGGATCGCATTGTAGGTGGCAATGAATGTGTAAGGGGAGACGATGACTTCATCGCCGGCATCCACATCCATGACATGCAGGCTTACCTGGAGGGCGGTCGTACCGCTTGCTGTGGCCAGGCAGCGCTTGGCTCCGAGCAGTTTGGCGTACGCTGTCTCGAATTCCGCCACGTGGCCGCCGCGGCCTCGGAACCATTTGCCGCTGCGCAGGACATTGATCACCGCAGGTTCCCAGACTTCCAGCCAGTTGGGCCAGCTGGGCCAGCCTCCTTGATGCACAGGCGTGCCTCCGAGCTGGGCCGGTTTGGCGGTCTCGGCGCCAAGCGCCGTGGGGGCTTGGCGCGAGCTGAGCCAGCTCATGGCCACCGAAGTGGTCGCTGCTTTGCGAACGAATTTTCGTCGTGTGAAGAAGTTCTTCATGGCAATGGTGAATCTCCCGGAATCATGCGCTGGTTAGGAAAGGCTTTCGTTGCTGATTGGGCGACCGGCTGCTCGCATGACTACTTCAAATAGCCTTCGAGGTTGTTGCGTGCAGCGCCTGGAATCACGAGGTCGGCGGCGCTGGAGGACCGTGTGAGCCGGAAGGCGACAGCGAAGGGGTACTTACCGGGAGGCGCACCACGAGTGAAGCGCCCTTCGCCCTGAAAACGACCTGACGCCACCATGTCAAAGAGCGTGAGTTGAGTGCCGTCCGCTTTGATGTGTCCCAACACGTCTGCCACAAAGGCACGCGATCCGTCTTCGGATCGAAGTTCCACACGCCCCGAAAGCCGTCCATCGGTCAACGTGATGTCGGCCACTCGAACGTCCCTCGATCGCCAGAACGGTGGTTCACCACGTGTGTTGTCCACCAAATGATAACGGACCAGGCGCATGATCAACGAATTGGGAAGGTCACCTTCGGCCAGAGCGACGGCTTCATCCTTGCGAATCCACAAATGGTCGCGACCGAGTGAGGCGGCGTGGATCTCCGTGCGACGACCCTTGACGTCTTCGTATCCGCCCAGGACTTTTGACGTGACCGTGACAATCGTCGTGCCCTTCGGTGGGGTTGTCGCTTTGAATGGGGCTGATTCTGATGCCGGACCCTTGACGTCCGGGTCGAAGCTGGTGAGCGCTTTCGCCATGAGCCGTTTTACCTGCTCGGCATCCGCGGTGTTAGAGAATGCTAGAAGCTTTTCCGAAGCATCAAAAATGTAGACACCCTGCGAGCGTCCGCCAAGCCCACGCCCTGCTTGTTTGAGGACTCTTGCGAACAAGGCTCCCTCCGCATTCTCTAACCGGCGATGAACGTGCTGGTCGATTGCCAGAGGAACAAACTCTTCGCGGAGCGCCTTGATGACCGAATCGTCTTTGAACACCGACGCACGGTCGGCGATGCCATTGTTTCAGACGCAGCCCAAAGGGTGTCCGGAACGTACGAGCATGTAGACAGGCTTCTCTTGTGTCGCCGCCAGCGCTTTCGCTTTTAGAATCGAATCTTGCCAGGGAAGTCCGCGCCAGGCTTCGTCCTGTGGCGGTTGGAGCTGATGATGGAGCTTGGCAAACGCGGCTTCGTCGATGGCAGGAGCCGTTGCCATGGCTGCCCATAGCAGAAGGCAAGCGGACGAGAGCGACACCTGCTGGACGAGGTGTCTCCGCATGAAGGATTGGGATTGGTGCTCTTCCGAGTTCATGGCTGGCACGCTCATCGAATTGGCTCCGTTCATGAATGATAGATTTACAACGCGCGGCCCCAAAGACCAACCCCCGATTTCACGAGTAGAGACCTGGTTCCACCACGTGGGAATGGCACGTCGCACGTGACGACGAAGCCGGCGACTTGGGACAGCGCCTCGATTTTCACTGACGAAGCCACGATTGCGGATAGGGTTTGGGATGGCTGCCGATGAAATGCAGACGTCCTGGACGGCGGTGGACGATTACTTGACTGGAATCCTTCATCGTGCTGATCCGGCTCTGAGTCGCGCCATTGCGGAGAGCGAGAAGGCGGCGTTGCCCGCGATCCAGGTTTCGGAATCCGAGGGCAAATTTCTCCACCTGCTGGCGCGCCTTCACGGTTCCCGGCGGATCCTGGAGATTGGGACCCTGGGTGGCTACAGCACGATTTGGCTGGCTCGGGCGCTTCCCGCGGACGGGCGCCTGACGACGATTGAACTGGAGCAGAGCCACGCCCGGGTGGCGGCGAGTAATCTCGCCTCGGCGGGCGTCTCGGACCGGATCGATCTCCGGACGGGGGCCGCGCTCGACGTCTTGCCCCAGATCGAATCGGAAGGGTTGGCGCCGTTCGATTTCATTTTCATTGATGCCGACAAAGAGAATAACGCGGGCTATCTGGATTGGGCCTTGAGGCTTTCGCGGTCCGGGAGCGTGATCGTCGTGGACAACGTGGTCCGTGCCGGTGCGGTGACCAGCCCGTCCGACGATCCCAAGGTGTCCGGTTCGCGAGAGGCCCTCGAGTGGATGGGGCGACATCCAAGGCTGGACTGCACGGCATTGCAGACGGTTGGGTCCAAGGGCTACGACGGCTTTGCTCTGGCGCTGGTGAAGGAGAGTGGCTGAGCGGTTGATTTCGCGGTGGTCTCATCTTTTCCTGGCGTGCTTGCGGGCCTTGATGTGAGTCCAGGGGGCGGATTGTCACTAGCCGTCCATCTCACCTCGGATGGGACGGTCGATCCGCAGAATGTCGGGGACACACTCTTGGCTTTGATTGGTTTTTGTGACACATTTCTCTTGTGATCGCGGATAAAATCCCTCAACTCGACGATCTTGACGCGAATGAGAAGCTCCTATTGGTGAGCGAGTTATGGGACTCTCTGACTGCGGGCCGATTGGATATTCCTGTGTCCGACAGCTTATTCGAGGAGCTTGATCGCCGACATGAGGAGTACTTGAAGGATCCTTCGCAAGTGACGTCTTGGGAGGATGCCAAGCGGCGCATCCGGGACTCCCGAGATTGATGGAAGTCATCCTCTTACTGCGAGCGGAGGCAGACTTATACGATCGCTCCGTTAAAGCAAGATCCAGAAAAGCTCTCGGCAATTCTTGGCGACCCATTCAGTTAGAGAATCCATTTTCCTCTCCTTTGCGCAGACATGCGGGAATTGGCTCAAGTCCATGGGCGGATTGTTTGTCCTTCGGGACGGGCGGGAAGCCCATTTCACGGGCTTTGGCATCTTTTTCTCCATTTCGCTGTTAACCTTTGGCCGGGATCTTACATTTCTGGGTGAACATCGATTTTGATGGAGCCTGCCGAACATGATGAGATGCGCCAGACGGGCAACGACGACGAAATTGTCGCGCTGTTGACCGAGCACCAGCTTCCGTTGCGTCTCTATGTGCAGGCGTTGTTGCCCGGGGATGCGGCGGCGGCGGATGTGGCCCAACAGGCCAGTGTGCTCATCTGGCGCAAGCGGTCTGACTTCGAATTGGGGACGAATTTCAAGGCTTGGGCCTTCGCCATCGCTCGCTTTGAGGTGTTGAATTATCGGAAGAAGCAGGCGAGTGAGGCGCGGCTGGTATTTAGCGAGGAAATGGAGGAGACCTTTGCCAGTGATCTGGCGGAGCGTCGCGACGATACGGATCGCCGTCACGTCGCCTTGCAGGGATGTTTGACGAAATTGCGAGACAAGGATCGTGATCTCTTGCTTCATCGTTATGGCGGCGAGGGGACGCTGAAGGATTTTGCCAGGGAAACGGGGCGCAGTGTCGGCGGCTTGAAAGTGACTCTGCATCGTCTGCGAAACGCGCTCCTCGCCTGCATCGAGCGGCAGTTGAAAACTCAAGAGGGAGGGTCGGCAGGCGCATGAAGGCGGAGGAACGCTCACGGTTGATCGATGACCTCGTCGAAGG
>JANQJH010000666.1 GCA_028281705.1 Verrucomicrobiales bacterium | reverse complement strand
CAGGGCCACGAGGAACAGCGAGGCGGTGACGGCGAGGGCGGCGTGAACCGGGCGTCGCTTGACCCACATCTTCACGCGTTCGACCTTCGACGGGCGACGGGCTTCAATGGGGCGGCGCTCTAACCAGGCGACTAAGTCGTGGCGCAGGTCGCGGGCCGATGCGTAACGCCGCTCGGGTTCCTTTTCCAGGCACTTCAGCGCAATGGTTTCGAGGTCTCGATCAATGTGGGGATGCGTGCCTCGCAACGGTTCCGGCGGCTCGTCCCTGACCATGCGCAGCGTCTCCATGATCGAGTCGCTCTTGAAGATGGGCTTGCCTGCCAGGATCTCGTAGAGAATCGCTCCCAGGCTGTAGATATCCGCCGCCGTGGTGACGTCGGCGGAGCCGCCCTCGGCCTGCTCGGGCGCCATGTAGCGGGGCGTGCCCAAGATCTGACCCGTCAAGGTGAGACCGCCATCCTCATCGAACCGGCTGGCGAGGCCGAAATCGGCGACATGAGGAGTTCCGGCCTCGTCGAGAACGATGTTATCCGGTTTCATGTCCCGGTGAAGGATGCCGCGCTCGTGCGCCGCCTGGACCGCCGCGGCGACGGTGGCCATGAGCGCCACGCCTTTGCGGTAGTCATCGTGATAGGCCTCGAGGTGTTCCGTGAGGGTGCCGCCCTCGAAAAGCGGCATGCTGAAGAAATCGTAGCCGTCGTGATGCCCGATTTCGTAAACGGGCACAATGTTGGGGTGGCACACACTGGCCGCAGCCTCAGCCTCGATGCGAAACCGTTGACGGTCGGAAGGCGAAGCGAGTGACGGACCCAAGATCAGTTTGAGGGCCACCCGTCTTCCGAGGCTGCGCTGCCTTGCTTCGAACACCACGCCCATGGCGCCTCGGCCGATCTCGCGAACCAATTCGTAATCGCCGACTTGGCGGATCGACGTACCCAACTCCTCAAGGAACTGGTGTTCCGCGGCCAAATGCCGGCCGATCGCGTGCCGGGCCGTCACCAGGCTGCCAAAACGCGCCGGATCGAGCTGATCTGATTCGTCATCATCGTCAACGCTCTCCAAGAGCTTCTCCAGGCGCTCGAACAGTCGTCGATCGTCTCCACAGCGCTGGCGCAGAAAGGCCTGCCTCTTCTCCGCGCAGGAGATCT
Source organism: Verrucomicrobiales bacterium (assembly GCA_028281705.1). Classification (GTDB taxonomy): domain Bacteria; phylum Verrucomicrobiota; class Verrucomicrobiia; order Verrucomicrobiales; family DEV007; genus JAACDM01. Next base: position 13,800 of record JANQJH010000666.1, on the reverse strand, counting down.
CGTGAGCTTCCAAAAAGAGCGCCTTTTGGAGCTGATACGTACAGGATGTGGAGGTCGAACCCATCAGGCTCTACTCGACAACGGACTCACGAATTGGACAAACACGGCGCGTCCTCGCTTTTCAGGTGGTCCTTGAGCCAGGCGCGGACGTACTTCCACTGCCGGCTGACCGTTCGAATATTCACACCTCGGGACTCGGCGATCTCCTCCAAGGTGAACCCGGCGAAGAATCGGAGTTTCACGAGATCGGCACTCTCTGGGTCCTCTTCAGCGAGCCGGTCCAGGGCGTCATTGATGGCGAGCAGTTCGTCATCGAGGGCCGGCGTCGCGAGAGCGGAAACCGTCTCATCGCTGCGCTGCTGATCGCCCCCCCGCTTCTTCCGCCCCTTCGCTTTGATGTGATCGATGAGGATCCGCCGCATCGCCTCCGCCGCAGCGCTGAAGAAATGCGCCTTGTTAGCCCACTTGGGCCCATCTCCTTCGTCCTTGAGACGGAGGTAGGCTTCGTGCACCAAGACAGTCCCGGAGATGCTCTGACCCGGGGTTTTCTGAATCCTGGAAGCTGCCAGACGTCTCAGTTCCGCATAAACGGAGGGCATCAGGGTGTCGGTGGAATGTTGAGCGTCCTGGCTGCCAGACATCGGGAAGAGTACGGGGTTCAATTAGTGTAGACAAGTGCGATTCTCGTAACATCAATCTTATTCCGAGACTGTAAAAAAGCGGGTCAGAAGACAGCCCCGGACGGAGATCGGGTGGCCTGCTTGAGCAAGTGCGGATGGTAATCTCAAAGCGTCCAATCCCCGGGTTGTGAACCAAACGCATCAAATCGAACCCGTCACCGCGAGGGTCAGGCCCATTTCTCACGCGAAACCCGCTCTCTAAATCGGACCAACGGATCGTCCCCTCCGAGTGGGGGAGTTCGAGCGGCCACCAAACGAGCATTGGGAAAGTAAAGGCGCACGAGGGAGCGATCAGTGCTGCTCATGTCGATACAGGTGACCCGAACGCGCTCCCGCCCCTAAGCTGAAGCGAAAATTCCCGGGAGCACCCCGCCATAGCAGTCCGAGTAAGCGGCGGGGCCCTGTCCCCTTGGACTTGAGAATGAGAGGGCTCTATTCTGCGGGAGTTTTTACTTCATGAGCCAATTGGGGAGGGAGAGGACGAGGGAGGGGAAGAGGCTGATGAGGATCAGGGTGAGGATGTTGGCGGCGAGGAAGGGGGCGGCGGCGCGGAAGATAATGCCGATACGGAGACCGGAGATGATGGAGCACACGTTGAGGCAGTTGCCCACGGGCGGGGTGCAGGCGCCGATGGCGAGCCCGATGACGAGCACGACTCCGAAGAGGATGGGGGAGATATTGGCGGCGGCCATGGCGGGGAGGAAGACGGGCGTGAGAAGAAGAATGGCGGGACTGACATCGATGAAAGTGCCCGCGGCGAGGACGATGGCGATGACTACGAGGAGGAGAAACACGGGCGCGAGTTCCATGCCGGCGACGAGTTGAGCCACGGTTTCGGGGAGGCGTTCGAGTGCGAGGACCCAGATGAAGACATGGGAGAAGGCGATGATCATCATGATCTTGGCGCTTGTTAGGATGGAAGATCGAAGAACGGAATAAAACTGCTTCCAGGTGAGATGCCGGGTGACGAGAAAACCGACGACGATGGCATAGAGAACGCCGAGGCCGGCCGATTCGGTCGCGGTGGCGATGCCAAGCACCACGGTACCGACGACGAAGACGGGCATGATGATGATGTAGAAGCTCCGAATGACCAATTCGAGTGAGAAGGCGACGTCTTCCTTGGGATAGCCGCGTCGATTGGCGATCCAGAGGGTGAAGGCTAACTGAAAAAGACCCACCATGAGGCCGGGGATGACACCGCCGAGAAAGAGTTTGCCCACGGAAACTTGCGCCGTGACGGCGTAGAGGATCATGGGAATGCTAGGCGGAATGATCATCCCCATGGTGGAGGAGGCCACGGTGAGCCCCGCGGCGAAATCTTTGGGGTATCCGCGCCGTTCCATTTCTGGGATGAGGATGGAGCCAATGGAAGCGGTGTCCGAAGTGGACGAACCCGAAATGCCGCCGAAGAGCATGCTGGATCCGACGTTGACCAAGCCAAGGCCGCCGCGGAAACGTCCGACGAAGAGAAGACTGAATTGAATGAGGCGCCGGGTGATGCCGCCTTCGTTCATCACCTGGCCCATGAGGATGAAAAGAGGCAGCGCAATCAAGGCGTAGGATTCCATGCCGGAAAACAGGCGCTGCGGCAGCATGTGGATGATGTCCGGTTGGACGAGGACGAAATAGGCGAAGGTCGACAAGCCGAGCGCATAGGCCACCGGGATGCCGAGGATGAGGAAGACGACAAGGCTGAGCAGGAGAACGCTCACGAGGTTTCGGCCTCCTCTTCTTTATCCTGGTCCAGGTTCTCGTGCTCGCTGGAGCGGGCGAGTTCGCAGGCCTTGACCACACAATAGAGCGTTGCCAGTCCGCAGCCGATGGGGATACTGAGTTGCGCGATGGAACGGGGGAGACCCGTGCTCGGCATGAGGTAATCGCCGGTGATGCCGATCCAATGCAGGCTGAAGTAGGCCATCACCCCGTTGATCAGGGCCACCAAGCTGAGCGCGATGACGTCGATGATCTTTCGTTTCTCTTTGGATAGAGCATCGATGGCGAAGGTGAGTGCGATGTGTTCCCTCCGTCCAGCGGCGATGGCGCCGCCAATGGCCGTGGTATACACAAAGAGAATGATGATGACCTCGTTGGCGCCGGTGATCGAATCATTGAAGACGTAGCGCAGGACCACTTGGATCACGACCAGAATAAAAATCGCGAGAAACCCGCAGGCGAGAAGAGCTTCCAGCAGGGCGGCGAGCCGCTTTTCTAGCATTTTCATGGTTGTTCGCGGGCAGCTTTGCGGGCGCGTTCCACGTCGTCCAAAGTGAAGTCGCCTCTTTCGATGAAATAATCGTAGACCGGTTGAACCGCCTCTTGAAAAGGGCGAAGATCCCCACCGGTCACCAGGTTGGTCTCGAGGACGGCCGAGAGATTGGCGATGTATTCCTGTTCTTTGTCGCGGTTGAGTTTGTCGCTCAGGGCCATGGTTTCCACCGCCACTTGGTCAAAGATGGTCTGGAGGTCGCCGGGGAGCTTTTCATACCAGGCCAGATTGACCATCAGAGGGTCGGGACCGGTGGCGTAGTAGGTGAGTGTGAGGAATTTAGAGACCTCATGGATCTTGAAATCCCAGATGTTGGCCGGGGCATTGTCCTGCCCGTCGACCACGCCGGTTTGCAGCGCTTGGTAGACCTCGGTGTAGGGGAGTTCCTGGGGGTTTTCTCCGAAAGCGAGTGCCGTCTGGACATAGACTTCTTGCATGGGAACCCGCATCTTGAGTCCCTTGAGATCGTCCGGATGCCGGATGGCCCGTTTGTTGTTTGTATGGGCGCGAAATCCCTGGGAGATCCCTGTGGCGGGAACGTGATAGCCGCGCTCGGCTGCTTCCCGATTGAGTTCATCGACGAAGTCACTGCTCATGAGACGCATGGCTTGGTCCCAGTTATCGACGAGGAAGGGCATGTTGAGAAGGCCATACTTGGGATTGGCATCGGCGAAGAAGCCCCCACGGGTACCTTGCAGGGCGCCCGTGGCGACGAAGTCCATGAGTTCGCGTTCGTTGCCGAGGACGCCACCGAAGTAGAGATCCACTATGATCCTTCCGTCAGAGCGGGATTCCAGCTCCGACTTGAAGAAGAGCATCGATTGGCTACGCAGGGCGGCCAGGGGCTGCTCGTTGGAATATCGAAAGTGATAGGTTTCCCCGGTCACTCCGGATTTACGGTGGCAAGCCGTCAGAACCAGGCAGAGGAAGGCCGAGAGAAAAACGGCCGCGCGGGGAGCGACCCAACACTGGTGCTTGTTAGCCATAGAGAGCCTTGAACTTCTCCACCGAGGCCTTGAAACCGTCCTCGAAGGTGCCGCCGTCGGGACGGTAGACGCTCTCCAGAGAAAGGTGACCCGAATAACCGTCTCTCTTCAAGCGGTCGGCCATGGGTTGGAGGCAGGCGGCCATGTCGCCCGTCCCTAACTCACAGAATTCCACGTTGGCCCTGGGCATGTCCACCCGGGCGTCCTTGATATGAATGTGGCCGATGGCCTCAACGCCGAGTCCCTCGTAGCCCTCGGGGTAGGTCCGTTCATTGGCGTAGAGACTGTTCGCCGGATCCCAGAGGATCTTCAGGTTAGGGCTATTGATTTCCCGGATGAGTTTGCCCCCGAGGTAGCCGGAGGGAATCATGGCGTTGTTCCCCGTTTCCAGGACGAGCTGGATGCCCTCTTCCTCTGCCAGTTTCACCGGCGGACCGAGCAGGGTGACCAGTTTGTCCCACGCACCCTTGGCCACCACCCAGTGTTCGGCGCCGCCCTGGCCAAAGAGGATCATGTCTCGCCGATAACTCATGATACGTACCAGGTTGGTGCCGAATTCCTTGGCCATGGCGATGCAACGTTTGAGCCCGTCCATGTGCTTGTTGAAATTCGCGTCGCCGATTTCCGTCTCGCCCACGAGAAGCCCGACGAAGTTGTGTCGCGAGATGCAAGAGACCTCGACCCCGTACTTTTCCACGAGGGCTTTGGCGCGCGCCATCTCGTCGTCGTCGAGGTCGCCGACTTCTTTCTCCCAGAGAAACTGGAGCTCCGCGTAAGGCAGACCAGCTTCGGTGGAAACTTGAAGCGCGCGTTCAAAGTCCCGGCTGACCCCGTCTGTAATCACACCTAGTTTCGCATTCATGCCATTGAAATCGTCCATCGTTCAGGGATACCGCATGTCCGTGCCACGAGCGTGGCGATTGGTGTTCGGGGCATGGGCGTCTCCGTCATGGGATGAGGTGCCCTGAGGAGAGTCGATTTGCCATTTGGAGACAAGGCTGAATCCGGCAAAAGGAATCAGCTGGCAGGTTACCGCAAAAAGGCGGGGGCACCGGGCATCAGCGCCATCCGTTCCTCTTCGCCGAGATATCTGCTAGATTGATTTCGGCAAATTGCTTGGGCGTGACGATGAAGAGTCGATCTCCCACCCGCACGATGCGGCCGCTTTCAATCCGGGGAATCGTGGGTTCCCACCGAGCGATGCGGTCGCCGGTCCTCGCGGCGACGGCAGCGAAGTCGCGACCGACGAAAAGGATCATGCCGGTGCCGTCAAGATCATAGGCAAGGGTGGCCGCGTGCTCAATCTTTTCGACTGGCGAAGGGATTTCCCATCGGACGATGCCGGTGGTGCAATCGATCCATTGAAAACGCTCGCGTTGGCCGATACTGGTGCGAAAAAGCACGGTGGATTGGCCGCGTGGTGAGACCACTGGATCAGCGTTGGGGCCGACCGCGATGGTTCTCCATTCTCCCTCGCCCTGGGAATACTTGTATCTCACGGGAGGTTCCTTGAGGCCTTCCACTTTTACCAAAACGCCCCGGCCGTCGCCCACGGGAAAGGGGTAGCGCACGTTCTCTCCACAGCCCTTGAAATAAGAGACGCTCCCTTGTGTCCCGTGAACCACCACTTGAGTTTCGGATTTCGTCAGGGAGGTCCATGTCAGGAGCGCCCAGCTACCATCATCGGCGAGTTGCACACCCTCGGTCTTGTACTGAGCCAACGGGCCCACGGTGCGGACATGATTGCCGCGCACATAGACATCGGCGGCGATCTGTCCCTCAATGGGGTGAAACTGATGGACAAAGAGGTCTCCTGTGCCGGTGATGTAGCCTGCCGGTCCCGGTTTCTGAGGAACCACCAAGCTCCAACGGCCGTCGACGCCATGAACGATTCTCTGGTCGCCGGTGAACTCGGAAATGAATTCTCCTCGGGCATTGATGCGATCGCCGCTCAGGGTTCGTCGGACACGGCCATCTTCTTCAAACCAACGCACCTCGGTCACGGTCTTCCCCTCCACTGAGAACTGAGTGGCCAATGTGTAAGGTGCCATCCAATGGGTGTCCGTGTTCCCGATGGGCACACCGGGAATAATCCGGTGCGGGGGTGGTGGTGGCGCCAATGTCGTGGTCATCCAGGCGGCGAAGAGGATGGCGCTCACCCAGAACGTGGGCAAACGATGAGGGCAGGATCTCCAGGCGGTCATCATCAGCAGCTTGGCGCGTTCGGGCGATCGGTCAATGTCAGCGAATCGTGTGGAATGAACCCCCACATGATGCTGGGGTTTCGAAACGGGCTCTCGGGGAGAACGATTGACTCGCAGTTTCTCCGCTAGGACGTTGATCGGTACAAGACGAACTCCGGTAACTAGGGACTCACCTAGGGCTCAAGCATTACGATTGGCTCTGGGTATTCTATTCTAAGGGGACGCCTCGGTGAGTTCGGAGAGGGCGTTGGCCAGCTTTTCCCAACGGGCGTTGATCTCCGGGAGATCTTCTTCGATCTCGGAAAGTTCGCGGTTCCAGTCGATGGCCTGACCGCGGTTGTCGCCATAGGTGGCGGGGTCTTCCAGGAGCTTCATGAGGTCGTCGCGGCGGGATTCGAGGGCGACGATCTTTTCTTCGGAGGCGGAGATTTGAGCTTCGAGATCCTTCCTCTGTTTGGCACGGGCTTGGCGGGCCTGAGCCTCTTGGCGCTTTTGCTCTTTGGATTTGCGGCTGCTTCCGGCATTCTCGCCCGCACCTTTCAGGGGAGCGGAGGCGGCGAGTTCCGGTTGGGATTGTGTGAGCTTCGTCTCCGCCGAGGTGGCTCCGGATTTCTCGAGGTAGTAGTCGTAGTCTCCGGCATAGGTCGTGGGGACGCCGGCTTCGATGTGGATCACCCGTTCGCTCATGGCGCGGATGAAATGGACATCGTGGCTGATGAAGACAAGAGAACCCTCGTATTGCTTCAGCGCGGTAATGAGGGCGTCGATACTCGCCATGTCCAAGTGCGTGGTCGGCTCGTCCATGAGGAGGAGGTTGGGCGGGTCGAGGAGGAACTGGACGAGGGCGAGCCGGCTCTTTTCGCCCCCGCTGAGGACGGAGACGCTCTTGTAGGCGTCGTCGCCGCTGAAAAGAAAGCAGCCCAGGAGTGTCCGGGCGTCCTGTTCACTCACACGATGGCGCGCGGTCATGACCGTCTGGAGGACGGACTTGGAGGGGTCGAGCATTTCCGTGCGGTGCTGCGAATAGTAACCGAGGGTAACTTGATCGCCTAACTTGCGTGTTCCGCTCTGGTGAGGAATGACGTCGGCGAGGATCTTGAGCAAGGTGGATTTTCCGGCGCCGTTGGGCCCCACAAGAACGATGCGTTCCCCCCGCTCGACGCTGCAGTTGAGGTCTTGATAGACGGTGACATCGCCGTACGCTTGAACGATGTGCTCTAGGGTGATGACTCGCTGGGGCCCGCGCTTGGGCTGAGGAAAGCGGAACTTGAGGTTGCGCTCCACCTTGACCGGCATGACGATTTTCTCCATGCGCTCCAACTGTTTGATCTTGCTTTGAGCCTGTGAAGCCTTGGAGGCCTTGGAGCGGAAGCGGTCAATGAATCGCTGGAGCTGGGCGATCTCCCGTTGTTGGTTTTGATAGGCGGCCAACTGTTGTTGATAGCGCGCTTCTTTCTGCTGGAGAAAGCTGTCGTAATCGCCGCGGTAACGATGGAGAGCACCTTGATCGATGTCGTAAACCGTGGTGACAATGTCATTGAGGAAGGCCCGGTCGTGAGAGATCGTGAGGATGCCGCCGGGGTAGGAACAGAGGTAGTTCTGAAACCACTGGAGCGACTGGAGATCGAGGTGATTCGTCGGCTCATCGAGCATGAGCAGGTCTGGCTCCATGACGAGGAGGCGGGCCAGGTGGGCCCGCATGATCCAACCGCCGCTCATCTCGCGCACCGGGCGATCGTAGTCGCTCTGACGAAAGGCGAGCCCATTGAGGATCCGCTTCGCTTTGGGCTCGAGATGGAAGCCGTTGAGCCCCTCGAACTTGAGCCGGGCATCGTGGTACTCGGGCTCGTGGGTGCGATCTTCCTTTTCCAGGGAGAGCAGCGTTCTGCGCAGCTCGACCACCTCGGGTGAGATTGAGGTGGCGAGATCGAGCACGGTCTCGTCGCCGGCCGAGGCATGCTCCTGGGGTAGAAATCCAATGGTGACCCGTTTGTCGAGAGTCACGCTGCCATCGTCCGCCATCTCATCTCCGAGGATGAGGGAAAAGAGCGTGGTTTTGCCGGCGCCGTTGGGACCCACCAAGCCGACGCGTTCCTCGCGGTTGAGTTGCAGACTGACCTTTTCGAAAAGGACGCGCCCGCCGTAGCTTTTGCCGACGTTGGATAGAGTGAGCATGATGGTGGTCGAGGCACGAATGTACGGGCTAACTTGAAATGGAAGGAGAAATCGTGCTCTCTTCCAACGTTCGTGGATTGACAGGAGGGGAGCATGACGGGATAATCCTACTGACACGAACTCTGCAGTGTTCGACCAGATAAGGATATGCGGGCCCGGACCGTTATGACGTTCTCGGAGGTTTAGCCTGTTGGTTGATGTCAGGCCTCAATTGGAAGGCAGATGTCGACGAGGCGGCCACCGCCCTGTTGAGCGAGGGAACGTGAGCCCCTGCCTTGGACGGCACAGGTGGTCTTTCGTGTCCTTGACACCTCGGTTGTGGTGGGACTCGATGAGCCCCCTCAGCCAGGTGTCTTTTTCTCGATGTCATGAGCGGTTGCGAAGCCGGCAGCGCGATGCAAGGCTCCGTCCATCACCTCAAGCCACGCCCTTCTCGTTTATGTCTCTCATCGTCAACGGCGAAACCGTCGAGCAAAGCCTCATTGATCAAGAATTCTCCTCGATCAAATCCTACTATGAGAGCCTGGCGCAGGTGTCCTGCTGCGAACGGGATGAGGAGTTTCTCGGCTACGCCAAGGAAAATGTCATCAAGCGCGTTTTGTTAGCACAGGAGGCGAAGAAACGGGACCTGCCCGTCTTGAAGAAGGAGGTCGATGAAGCCCTGGAGAAGATGAAGGAGGAAGAGGGTGGAGAAGCGGCCTTCTACGCCCACACGGGTCTCTCCCCGGAAGGGGAAAAGCTCTTGCGGAAGGATCTCGCGGCCAAGATCCAGTTGGACAAGTTCGTCGACGAAGTTTGCGGGGATGATCCCGAGCCCACGGAAGAGGAGATCCGGGCCTACTACGAGGAGCATCTCGATGACTTCATGACGGATGAGGAGGTGCGGGCGTCCCACATTTTCAAGTCTCTGCGGAAGTCGGAGGCCCGGGATGAGCTCTATGCGGAGTTACGGGAGGTGCGGCGCCGGGCCCTTGACGGTGAGGACTTCGACGAGCTGGCCAAGTCCCATAGCGACAAGCCGGAAGAGGAGATCGATCTGGGGTTCTTCAAGCGCGGGGATCACATGGATGAATTCGAGACCATTGCCTTTTCCATGGAGGTGGGCGAGGTGAGTCCGATCTTCAGCACGCACTGGGGTTTCCATCTGGCGAAGGTGACGGAGAGAAAGCCGCCTGTTCCACGGGATTTCCAGGAGATTCGGGAGGCCTTGAGCCAGATCATGGTTCAGGAGCAGCGTCAGGAACGTGTGCAGGCGTTGGCCGACGAGCTGAAGCAATCGGCCACGATCGAAGACGAAGAAGCGGCCAACGTCGTCTGATTACCCTCGAGAGGCGGTGTCTACACCCTCGGATTTGGGATTTGGCGTGATGAAGCGTCCCTTTCGCCGAAAGCGTTGGCGCTGAACGTCCTCCGTTGCGCCATTTGAGTCGCAAAGCTGAAATCATTTGATTATTTGCTTGGCGCGAACTCAGGAACTTCTATTCTCGTGACCTGTTCGCCTAAAAAGCGAACTGGGGGTTGAATAGATAGGCAGTCCGATTGGATGGCTCTGCGCGGGAACTATTGGGGGATCTCGTGAAGAACCAATCGGGCTGCCGTTTGGATTCTTGGGGAGCCCTATAACTTCAGGCGGCTCGATGTTGGAGATAGGCTCCGACAAAGAAGACGCACATTGGGCGGACAGTCGTATCCGCACCACTTGGGCTTTGCAAGTGACTGTCGGCGGACGGGAGTGTCCGCAGCACTTGGGCTGGCTCGTTCCCTTCTCAGGGAGAACTACTACCGTCTGCCGCCGCGGCGTCCGCCTCCTGAGGATTGCGGGGCGGAAGGACGGGGTCCTGACCCGCCGCGGGCCCGGGCGAAGCCGCCGGATGATCGGCTGCGAGAGGAACTCGACGCGGAAGAGCCGCGGGACGAAGAGGAAGACGAGGATCTCCCGACAGAGGGCGAAGACGAACGTGAACTCCGTGAGATGCTCGGGCTGCGAGAGGAGCTGCTGCTGCTCCGGCTCATCGAACTGCTGGACCGGCTGGGCATGGGACGGGAACTCGTTCTCACGAGAGGTGAACTGAACGAGGGGGACGAGGAAGAGGATCTTGAAGAACGTGCGCTGGAAGACCGGGAGGCAGTGGCTCGGCTGGAGCTCGCGGACGGCGATGACACTCGGGAGCGCGTGGGAGAGGAATTTCGGCTGCGCGTGGCGTTGGATTGGACGCCGGCCCTCTTGTTGTAAATGAGCTGATTGTAGGCGCGATTGTGCATCTCGGGCTCATTGGCGGACGGACGGCTACGGCTGTTGTTGTTCTTTCGGTGGTTGCCCGCGTGTCCTCGATGTCTGTCCCGATGAGAACTGCTTCGATTCACCACCTTTCCGCCGTGGCGGTGAACATGGCCATTATGGTGTTTGTAGTAGTGCCGCTTCCCGTCCTTGTAGTAATAACGTGGGTAGGAGTAGTAGCGACCGCCAAAGATGGGCGTGGAGTAGAAGCTGGTGTGGACGTAGTAATCGGGGTTGTAGTAGCCGCCTCCGTAATAGCCACCCCCGTAGTAGCCGTCATCGTAAACGGAATCGTAGCTGTAGTAATGGCTGTCGTAGTAGCAGCCGGTGAAGCCGATCGTGAGGAAGATGGCGGCGGCGAGCGAGGCGAGAAGGCGTTGTCGGTTCATGACTAGAGGGGTGATGTCTCGGAGATCGGACGGAGGCGGATCTCCCGGTATTCATTCAATCGCGGATTGGTCCTTTTGAAAAGGCTCTTGCGCGTTCCCCTTCGTTGGCCGCTACGCGGCGGTCCGTTACACGATTCTGAGGCAGGTTCCTTCGTCGATCTCATCGAAAAACTCGATGATGTCGGCGTTTCGCATGCGGACACAGCCATGACTAACCGGCGTGCCAATGAGGTCTTCCTGATTCGTGCCGTGGATGTAGATGTAGCGCTCGCGTGTATTGCCGTTATCCGGGTCGATGCCGTCGAGCCAGAGGATGCGGGTGAGGATGAGATCGTCGTCAGTCTCTTCCCCGAGCGTCCATTGGCCGACGGCTTCCCGTCCTCGGAAAATCGTGCCGGGAGGGGATCCGTGGCCGATCTTGCGATGGATGCGAAAGGCGCCTAGCGGAGTACAAAAGCTTCCCTCTTCACAGCCCGTTCCGTTTCTCGCCGTGGAAACGGCATAACTGCACAGCGCCTCGTCGGCCTGGTAGAGCGTGAGGCGTTGTTCTGCCACGGAGATCTCGACTCGTCGCCCTTGCATGGTGGAACTTCAGCGATGGTTCACGTCGTCCTCATCCCTGGCTGTACTCCGCCATCATCCGCTTGATCTTGCCCTTGAGGCCGGCCTTGGTGGCGGCGGGCATGCGGTCGATGAAGAGACGCCCATTGAGGTGATCCGTCTCGTGCTGGATGGCTCGGCTGAAGAGCCCGTCGGTTTCGATGACTAGCGTTTCGCCGTCCAGAGTCGTCACCGTGGCTTTGACCTGTTCGGGACGCGTGATCATGGCGCGAATGTCAGGGAAGCTGAGGCAGCCTTCCTGCTCGGATGCCTTGGGATCGATCAGTTCCAGCACGGGATTGAGAAAGGCGAGGGGCATGATGGAGTTCATCTCACGGTCCTCCCCGTTGACGCGGAGGTAGGTGATGCACTCGGGGTCGTGGGAGACGTCGACAATGGCGAGCTGGATGGGGACGCCGACCTGGGGCGCGGCGAGACCGACGCCCTGGGCCTCGACCATGGTCTCGACCATGTCCTGAGCCAGGGTGCGGATCTCCTGCGTGACCTCCTTCACCTGGGCGCATTTGGCTCGGAGTACGGGGTCTCCGTAAATGACGATGGGGCGGACCATCGTTTCCTCTGGCATGGCCCTGCGAAGGCGTCAAGGCCAGGTTAGGAGCCGTGCACTTTGACGCCGGTCTTGAGGCGGAGACCGTTCAGGCGAATGAAACCGCTAGCATCGTCCTGATTGTAAGCGTTGGTCGGATCGGCTTCCATGGTGGCCACGTCGGGGTTGTAGAGGCTGAGCGGGCTGCGGCGACCTGCGGTGATGACGTTGCCCTTGTAGAGCTTGAGCCGCACCTCACCGCTGACGTGCTTCTGGCTTTCCTCGACCAGCGCCTGGATGGCGAGCCGTTCGGGGGCGAACCAGAATCCGTTGTAGACCAACTTGCTGTACTCGGGAATGAGGCCGTCCCGCACATGCATGACCTCGCGGTCCATGGTGAGACTCTCCATCTGACGATGGCCGTGAAAGAGAATGGTGCCTCCCGGAGTTTCATAGACACCCCGGCTCTTCATGCCGACGAATCGATTCTCCACCATGTCGATCCGGCCGATACCGTGCTCTCCCGCGAGTTGATTTAGCACGAGCATGACTCCGAGAGGGGAGAGCAACTGGTAGCCGTCACGCTCGCCGGCGGGCGTGAGTTGATGGGCCGCGAGGAGTTCGGTCAGGCGATCGTTGCGCAAGCCGATGCAGCGGCCACGGTCGAAGAGCAGTTCAACGTACTCCGGCTTGTCCGGGGCCTCCTCGGGGGAGACGCTGAGAACGTACATGTCCCGGTCGGCCTCGCCGGAGGCATCGTACCAGGGATCTTCGAGGACGCCGCTCTCGAAGCTGATGTGCAAGAGATTGCGGTCCATGGAATACGACTTGGAAGCCGAGGCCTGGACCGGGATGTTCTCCTTGGCCGCGTAGTCGATCATCTCGGCGCGGCCGGGAAACTCATCGCGAAAGACCTGCATGCGCCAGGGAGCGATGACCTCAATGTCAGGCGCAAGGGCGGCACAGGAGAGTTCGAAGCGTACCTGATCGTTGCCCTTGCCCGTGGCGCCGTGGGCGATGGCGTCCGCGCCTTCCTGCTGGGCCACCTCGACCATTCCCTTGGAAATGCAGGGGCGGGCGATGCTCGTTCCTAACAAGTACTGTCCTTCGTAGAGGGCCCCCGCCTGAAACATGGGGTAAATGTAATCGGCGGCGAAGGTTTCTCGCAGATCGCCGATGAAGCATTTGGAGGCTCCGGTGCTGAGGGCCTTCTCTTCCAAACCGTCCAGCTCCTCTCCCTGGCCCACATCCGCACAATAGGCGATGACTTCAGCGTTGTAGTAATTCTTGAGCCATTTCAGGAGCACTGAGGTATCGAGACCTCCGGAGTACGCGACGACGATCTTCTTCATGATTGCTTGTGACTGGCCGGGCTATACAATCGAGCGATGAATCTGTCATCCGATTCTTCGCATCATGTGAAAGTAGACGCGTTTTCACGCCGCCGGTTTCTGCAAACGGCTTCCTCGGGAGCCCTCTTGGGTTTGGGGGGAACCGGAGTCCTCTGGGGCGAGGAATCGGACGCCTCCAGGAAAATGACGATCTGTCTTGTCGGCGGGGCCATTGGCGTGCGGGCGGATCAGGCCGCGACGATCGCCCTGGCGAAGAAATACGGCTTCGAATCGGTGGAAGCCCGGGGAGCCGAGCTCGTGCGATCGCCGGAGGGAGCGAT
>JANQJH010000646.1 GCA_028281705.1 Verrucomicrobiales bacterium | reverse complement strand
ACTTCGAGACTGATCTTCGATCATTATTCTTCCAAGGGTCCCCGGGTGCACGCCGCCTTTCGTGCCCACCAGCACTCGAGGGTGTTGGATCCCATGATGCGGCGCCTGCTCGCGGGGGACGGCCTTTTCGAACACTGGCAGGATGCGGATGTGGCGGAGTTGACGCAGGCGAAGATTCCCCTGCTGCGAGAGCGTCTCGAGTCGAGGCGGGTCGACCGGCCGCTGACCAAGGGGGCGGTCTACACCCTCAATGTGAGTCCCGATAGCGTCTATGGATTGGGGTGCGGTTATGACTTCGATGCCTTCGCCATCCTGCGGACGGCCGAATCCTTTGAGGACTGGCGTCTCGAGGTGATGCGCGTGGACGGCGCTGCCGGTAAATAGCGGGAAAGGAGAGGCGTTCGAGACACCAAAAAAGAGTGATTGACGTCTCGGCGAAAATATGTAACCAATTGGTTACATATATGAAAAACATGGACCAAACGATGGATGGGGTGTTCCTCGCGCTGTCGAACCCGGGGCGGCGAAAGATCGTCGATATCGTCAAATCCCTGCCGGGCTGCAGCGTGAATGACGTCGCCAAGTACTTCGAAATGAGCCGGATCGGCGTGATGAAGCACCTCAAGATTCTCGTGGATGCCGGGTTGCTCATCTCACGCAAGTCCGGGCGTGTCCGGGAGCTGTATTTCAACGCCGCCCCGATCCAGATGATTCACGATCGCTGGACGACCGAGTATGCCGAGTTTTGGGCCACCAAGGCCATGGATTTCAAATACAGGATGGAAGGAATCAGCCAATGAGCCAGACGAAGAAGAACATTACCCGAGTGCACATCGAGGGCACGATCCAGCAGGTCTGGGACGCCCTCACCAAAGAAGGCGAACCGCTGCCTTTCTTTTTCGGATCTGTGATGCACACCACCGGGCTGAAGCCGGGAGCCCAGATCCGCATGCGGACGGACTGTGACAAGTATACGGGGGTGGTGGGCGAGATCCTCGAGGTCGATCCTCCCTACAAGTTCTCGCATACCTTCAAGTTCACCCACGTCGATGATCCTCCTTGCAAAGTTACCTACGAGTTGAAGGAGGTCGACGGCGGGGTGGAGTTCACCTTGATCTCCGAAGACATGCCCGCTGGATCCAAGACGGAGAAGAGCATGGTGGGTGGCTCCGCCATCATCGTTGCTACGCTCAAGGGGATGATCGAGGACGGGAAACCGCCTTTCAAGTCGCGTTTCATCCTCCTCATGTGCCGCCTAACCAAATGGATGACGCCCAAGCGCTCGCGGAGCGAGAACTGGCCATTGGAAAAACCGGCACTGTAGATGGGAACATGGGAGCGACGACTCTTGTTCACGCCGTCTGTGGCGGCGGCTCGGTATTCGCCGAAAAAGGGGAGATAGTTCCCGGGGAAGCGGATCTTCGGATTGCGGATCGGGAGATGCCCGTGGGGAAGGGTCGCGCAGAGGTTATGAAAGATTGAAATTTGGTTAGTTGGTAATTTGGTTCGTTTAAAAACTCGAACGAATCATTTTGCCTTCATCGATCTACCCGCCGCTCCCGATTTTGATCACTGCCTGACGAGCTTGTCCGCCAGGATACGGCGGGCGGCTTCGGTGTCGTCGGCCACGAGGGTCACGAGGCTTTGATTGCCGCCGCGCTCGAGGATGGCGAGGCTGCGGATGCCGATCTTGGCCTCGGTGAGCCGCCGGGCGACGCGGGCGAGCGAGCCGGGCCGGTTTTCCAGATGGAGGACCAGGGCGTCCTCGGTCACGGCGCGAAATCCCGCATCGCGCAGAGCGCGGAGCGCGGTGTCGTAGTGGTTCACGCGGAGGACGATGATCCCGTGCTCGCCGGCCGCCGAGGCCTCGATGGATTCGATGTTGACCTTGGTCGCCGCCAGCGTCTCGGAGACACGCGCCAGGGTGCCCTTGGCATTTTCCACGGGAATGATGATCTCTTTCATGGGCGGCAGAGCGGGGGAACAGGGGGAGCAGCGTTCTGGTTCTCAGCGAGCGCCTTTTTGAAATCACGCACAAAGACATCAAGCTGCTCTTTGGTGGTATTTGGCAGGGTGATGAGGTGGCAGATGTTTCGGTAGGGTGCGAGGATCCATTTCTCCAGCATGGCGGCGGGCGGCCGGGGAAAGACCACGGTGACGGAGAAGGGATTCCGCCAGGCCGGGACCCCGATTTCTTTGAGGCGTGTTTCCGCGGAAGCCGCCATCTCGAGGGAGTGCGAGACCATCTCGCGGAAGCCGGCATCTCCAAGGCTGCGGAGGGCGTACCAAATGAAGAGCGGCGTGATGGCACTGCGGGAGCCGCTGATGGTGGTGTCGAGAGCGCCAATGTACTCGATGGAACGGGAGATCCGCTCCATGTAGCGCTTGCGCACCAGGGCGACGCCGCAGGGCAGGGGTGAGCCGATCATCTTGTGCCCGGAAATGGAGATGCTATCCGCTCCCGCGCCAAAATGCCAGGGCGGCGGGTCCTCGACAAATGGCAGGATCAGACCGGAAAAGGCGGCATCGACGTGAATGTAGTAGTTGGCGACGCAGGCTCGCTGCAGGACTTCGATGATGCGGTCGATGCGGTCGATGGCGCCGGTCATGGTGGTCCCCACATTGGCAAAAATGATCGGCGGCACGTCGCGGTGAATCCGAATACTCTCCTCGAGATCCTGGTAGTCGATCTCGCCGGAGGCCTGGCTGCGGATCATGATGTTCCGGGTATGCTGCAGGCGGAGGATCTTGCTCACGCTGTAATGGGTATCTTCCGAGAAATAGGTGATGCCGTTGGGATAGAGTTCCCGGGCCATGTAGAGGCCGTACATGTTGCCTTCGGTGCCCCCGTTGGTGACGTAGCCCCAGCATTCGTCCGAGGCGATCCCCGTGTAACGGGCAAAATGGCGTACCACCTCGCGCTCAAAGACATGGGTGTTCATCCGGAAGCGGCTTCCGGAAAAGGGATCCCCGACGTTGTTGATGGCGAATTCGAGAAAGCGGTAGAGGGGCGAGTAATCGAACTTTTGATTGCACGGATAGCCAACCGCCACTTTTCGCTCTTCGGTCAGCTGAGCATAGAGCTGGTCGAGGCGGGCGGCATCT
Organism: Verrucomicrobiales bacterium; assembly: GCA_028281705.1. Classification (GTDB taxonomy): domain Bacteria; phylum Verrucomicrobiota; class Verrucomicrobiia; order Verrucomicrobiales; family DEV007; genus JAACDM01. The sequence continues at coordinate 3,994 of JANQJH010000646.1, read as the reverse complement.
CCGGAAGAGAGGACAGCTGGGCTTCCACTGGGCGCCTCGCTGTCCCTCGAATTCTCAACTTCCCTATCCATAGGCCCTACCCACGATGACACGGCTCTCATCATCGGGCAATTCAGGTGGGATGGCCGCGACGCGACTCTCGATCGGCCTTCAATCCTTGCCTGCCATGGAAGCTCCGTCGCTGCACGTTAGCTCGCCAAAGGGGAACGAGCCCAGCGACGGAGGCTTCCACAGTAGGGGTTGTGTAACATCCTCAAGACATAGAACGGATTGTTCCGCCAAAAGAGTCGGGAAAATTGGAGAAAAAAAGATCTCAAACTCGGAGCGCGCCGATTTCTTTCAGGTAGGCTTCTTGGCTTTCGAGGAGGCCCTGGGGAGAGACCACCTGAAGTCCCCGGTGGGTGGCCAGGCCTTGTCCTCCGGCCGCGTGGAAGACCGTGGCGGAGAGCGCATTGGCTGCCAGGCATGCTCCGGCGAGACGGGCACCGGAAAAATCGGCGCCCTCGAGATCGGCTCCGGTGAGGTTGGCTTTCTCGAGATCGGCTCCGGAGAATTTTCCCAGGGTCAGGTTGGCCTCGCTGAGGTCTGCCTCCCGGAGATCGGCGTCTCGAAAATCGCAGGCCTTGAATCGGAGTCCCCTGAGATCGCGGGTGCGAGGTTTCCAGCCCCTGAGATCGGCTTTGACGATGACCCGATCGGATTCCTGGTCATCGCGGTAGGGGGCGAAGTCCTCGAGATTCCGAAAGCGATCGATCTCTTCGCGGGAGGTGAATTTCCTGCCTTCGAAACGCTGTTCCTTCCAGGGATCACCCACGTTGTGGTAGGCGGAGGTGCGCTCCCAGAAACCCAGGCGATCCTCGGCCAGCAACTCGATGGCCACCAGCCACTTGAGACTCTTGTAAAAGTAGCGCGACGGCGTGACAACGCGGACGGGAAATCCATGCGCCGGCGTGAGTGGCAGACCTTCGAAGCGGTGAATCAGCCAGCTGTCTTGGAGGGCGAGGGGCAATGGGAGGCTCGTGTCGTGTTTCCGTTCCGAGTGGGCGCGGAAGCGGACAAATCGGGCGTCCGGCTTCGGGTTGACGCCGTGCTGCTGAAAGACCTCCGAAAGTCGCACGCCCTCAAAGGCCATCTGCCGTTGGGACCAGGAGGTGACGCAGTGAATATCGGCTGTGAGTTGCTCCTGGGGGAGGGCCAGCAAGTCGGCGAAGGTGAGCGAGACCGGTTCTTCGACTTCGCCGGTAATGCTGAGACGCCAGTTTTCGGTCGTGAGTTCGTCCAGTGGTTCCTTTTCCCCGGTGACGGGAAACTTTCGCGTCAAGGTCTGACCGGGGGGCAGGTCGGGTGAGGACATGGCTCAGCTCACCAGCATTCGCGGTAGAGTTGTTCGAAGTCGGCCTCGGTGAGTTCGACGGGATTGAACTGTGCGGTCCACTGTTTGGCCGCCTCGGTGGCGAGGGTGGGGATCATGTTCTCGTCGACTGCGGGCAGATCGCGAAGCCGGGTGGCCAAGTGCAGATCGCGGGCCCGCGCCTCGACCCAAGTGTCCAGGGCTTCGTCGCCGGGGTAAAGGCTGTCATAGAGGCGGCTCACCTCGGGAGCTTGGGCGTTGCGGCGGATCACGGGGGGCAGCGCGATGGCGATGGCCTGACCGTGGATGATGTCGAAATGGGCCGTTAACGGATTGGCCAGGCTATGGGCCGCCCCGAGCATGCTGTTCTCGATCGCCGTGCCCGCCATGGCGGCGGCGAGTTGCATGCGAGCGCGGCCTAACAAGTCGCCGGGCTCGGCGGCGATCCGCCGAATGCCATCGTGGAGCAATTGAAATCCCGCGAGAGCGTAGCTTCTCGAGATGTCGTTGGCCGCCTTACTGACATAACTCTCGATGACGTGGCTGGCAGCGTCGATCGCCGTCACCGCGGTGACTTTGGTAGGCTGGCTGAGGGTGAGTTCGGGATCGAGAATGGCCACGCGAGCGGCGGCTTTCTTGTCGCCACAGGCCATCTTGGCGTGGGTATGCTCGTCGGCGATGAGGGCAAAAGACTGACACTCACTCCCCGTACCGGCCGTGGTGGGAATGGCGATGAGGGGCAGCATGGGTTTGCTCGCTCTCTCCTTGCCCCAGTAGTCCTTCATCTCACCACCGTTCGTGAGGATGAAGTTGCAGCCCTTGGCGGCGTCCATGCTGCTGCCGCCCCCGAGGCCGATGAGCAGGTCGATGTCCGCCTCCTTGGCGGCCCGCACGGCTCGCCGGACGTCGGCCGTGGTCGGGTTTTGGTGCACCTCGTCGTAGACACTCACGGCGACCTTGGCCTTTTCCAGAGAGTCGATGACGCGGTCCTCGTAGCCCTCCTTGACGAGCCCGGGGTCCGTCACCAGCATGGCCCGTCGCCCCAGCTTGGCCGCCTCCTCGCCGACGGACTCGAGCAGACCGCAGCCGAAGCGAACCTGGGTACCCGGCGCGTGTTCAAAGGAGCGTACGGGGTCGGGGATGGCGAAGCCGTCGAAGACCTCCTGGACGTCGAGCGCATCAGACATGGGCCAGGGCCGCGACATGGATGGAGCGCCGCTTGTAGAGGAATTCGAAGAGATTGCCTTCGTGGGGTTGATCCCACTTCACGCGGTTGGTCGGCCAGGCCCCCAAGTTGAGGCGGTCGATATCGGGCGACTCCAGGAGTTCCTCCATCCAGGCCTGGTCCCGCGTGATGGCGGTGACGACGAGCGATGGGCCAATGGAGTCTAACATCGCTGCTTGCGGCACTTCGGTGACGGAGGCGAAGGGAAAGAGGTATTCCTTGTTGGCCAGGGGGTGCTCCCACGAATCGCAACGCACGATGGTGGGGTGGAGGTAGTGCATGTTCTGGTAAACCTCGTGCCGGTCTCGACCGCGGTGGGCTTCATTGACGTCCCGGGCCCCCGGTTCCTTGAGGCCGTCTTCCACAGCGCCGTTGATGTATTCGGCGAACTTGGGATTGGCGAATCCCGATAGCTTGGCGGCGGGGTCCTCGAAGGGGAGCGGCGTAATCTCGCTCAGGCGTTGGGCCAGGGCCTCGGCGATGGCGTCGCCATGGCGCGGCACGAGGATGGCCGAGGTGTTGATGCAGCTCCGGCCACTGTTGGCGGAAACGGATTCGACCATGATATCGAGGTAGTCTTGCCAGTCGTCGATACAGTCCTCGCCGATGAGGATCTTGCTCCGGCCGGCGCCGTGTACTTCCACCCGCGGGTCCTGGGCGTATTGACTCACCGTCGTGTCATCGCCAAACATCATGACGCGGCCCGAGCGGCGGATGATGGCACCGGAGCCCTCGTGGTCCGTGGGGTAAAAGGAAAAGGCTTCCGGTGGGCACCCGGCCTTGATGAAGCTCTGGATGACTCGCCACGGCGTCCACGGCTCTTCACGCCCGGGTTTCAAGATCACGGGGATCTTGAGCACGAGGGCCGGCATCCAGAGGGCGTTCACTGCCGGCGAGTTCGAAGGGAGCACCACCCCGAGCGCCTCGGCGGTGGCCGAGTAGCTCACTGGGACCCCGTCCTGATCCCCGTAACCCTTGTCCAGGACCGCGAGATCGAGGCCGCGCGTAAGGCCTCTCATGATGGTTGGCATTTCCGTGAAAACCTCATGTAACTTCTTCATGTTCATACGAATGAGCGCATGAGGGAGTCCGCTGGTGGCCGAGAGGCTGGCGACGTAATCGTCGGGAGATTGGGGAATCTCTTCCTCGCCCACGGGCAGCGTGTCATGGAGAAAATGATCACCCGCCTTGATGCAGATCTTCATCAGATCGTGGGCGGGAAGGGCCCGAAGCGCTGTCCTGGCCTTGGCGACGTGGTTGAGATCGCGTTTGACCAGACCCGAGTTGGCCATGGACATCATGGCGGCGGGTTCTTCGGATCCGATCGCGTGGATCGCTTGCTGGTCGAGGCTGCGGTAGACTTGGCCCCGGCGAAGGATGGGGATGGACGGGATGTTAGCCATGATCAATCATTCGGT
>JANQJH010000611.1 GCA_028281705.1 Verrucomicrobiales bacterium | reverse complement strand
AATGGCCTCGGGGGTGACGTCGCGTTCCGCGATTCCGGTCCCTCCGGTGGTGAGGATGAGACCGCAGCCCTGGCGCGAGAAGGAGCGAAGCGCCTCCTGGATTTTTTCGCAGTCGTCGGGCACGATGATCTCGCAGAGCACGGTCCAGTCACGATTTTGCGCGACTTTCTTCAGCGCGGGGCCTCCGTGGTCTTCGTACTCGCCCCGCGAAGCGCGATCTGACACAGTGATGATACCGATATCCATGATGCTGGCCTAACGAATGGTCTTCCCGGCGAGGTCGAGGATGAGCGAATTGGGGACGGAATTGCCAAAGGTCTCGTAGTGATCGAAGGTCCACACGACCTTCTTGGATCGGGGTTCGATCTCCACCAGAAGAGGATTGCCGGGGCCGGCGTGGCAGTTGCCGATGACATAATTTCCGTTGGGCAACACCTCGAGGGTGGTGACCCAGGCGAAGCGAATGCCGGGGAGATCATCTTGGTGTAGTTGCCAGACAACTTTCTTTTCCGGGGTCACCTCGATGACGCTGTGGCCGTTTCCGGTTCCGATGAGGGTGTTGCCGTTGGGCAATCGCAGGGCGGAGAAGAGGCGATTGCCGAAGGCATCCAATCCATGGCCCCCTTTCGCTTTCTTGCCAAAGAGGGGAACACGGTATTCCCAGATCACCTTACCGCTGGAGTCGTATTCGCGCACGGTGCCGTCGGACTCGTGGCAGGCGAGGTAGTGGCCGTTGTCCAGTTTCCGCGCCAACCGCGTGTCGGTGTGTGGGTTGGGCTTGTCGACCTTGAGTTTGATCTCCTTGAGGAGTTTGCCGGAACGGTCGATCTCGATGATGCGGGCGGGCCCGCTTTCGGCGATCATGACATGGCCGTTGGGCAAGGGCTCGAAGGCGTGCACTTCGACCTTCTTGCCTGCATTGCCGTGGTTGGACTGGCTGTCGTAGCTCCAGACCACTTTCTTTGTCGCGGGATCGATTTCGACGACCTTTTTCATCTTTTCCTGCACCATGATGTTGCCGGAGGGGAGGACGTGGATGTCGTGAATGCCTCCCCAAGGCATCTCCCAAACGATGGAGCCTGCGGCATCGACTTTGGCTAACTTCCCCTTGCCCTGGAGCAGGACCTCATGAGCCTGCGAGAGGGCGAGGCCAAGAAGTGAAATTCCTATCAAATAGGCCAGATGCCGGCAGGGCGGGGCGGGAGATCGGAGCGGAAAATGAATCATAGAATGTCCCGAAGACTAGGAGGGGCGGTGCCCTTCGTCAATTCGACACCAGGGGCAAAACCCCGGGGGACGGCGATGGGGAATCTCCGGCTTTTTCCCTCGGGCATTGCAAGATTGCGGAGCAGCGTTTACCACTGGGCCATGAGTTTCCCACGAAATGCACTGAGGTCTGTTTTCGCTCTTCTTCTCCTGGTCTCGCCCGGTTTGGCCGGTGGGGCTGAAGACCAGAAGCTTGTCTTGATTGCGGGCAAGCCGAGTCACCCGCCGTTGATGCACGAATTCCGGGCGGGTTGTCTTCTTTTGCAGAACTGCCTCGAGGGAGTGGAGGGCCTGACGGTCGACGTCCACGATCAGGGCTGGGTGGACGACGACAAGGTGCTGGCGGATGCGGATGCGATCGTCATCTTTGCCGACGGCGGGGGCAGGCATCCCGCCATCCAGGAGAACCGGCTGGAGGTGTTGGGTGCCCTGATGGAGAAGGGCGTGGGTTTCGGATGCATGCACTACGGCGTGGAGGTGCCGCCTGACAAAGGAGCTAAAGAGATGGTGGCCTGGATCGGTGGCCGTTACGAGCACATGTATTCTTGCAATCCAATCTGGGAGCCTCAGTTTCAGGATCTCCCGAAGCACGCCGTGACTCAGGGTGTGTCTCCCTTCCAGATCAAGGATGAATGGTACTTCAACATGCGGTTCATTGGTGGCATCGTGGGCAACGAGCCCTCGAAACAGCCTAGCATGAGTTTCACACCGATCCTTATGGGCAAACCCTCGGATGATGTCAGGGATGGGCCCTATGTCTACCCCAAGGGGCCTTACGAACACATCCTCTCTTCCAAGGGAAGAACGGAGAGCATGCTCTGGGTCGTGGAGCGATCCGATGGGGGCCGGGGCTTCGGATTCACCGGAGGACATTTCCACATGAACTGGGGAAATGATGATTTCCGCAAGGTGGTTCTCAACACCCTCGTCTGGTTAGCCAAAGTGAATGTTCCGGGAAAGGGTATCGAGTCTTCGGTTACCGAGGAACAGCTCAAGGCCAATCTGGACAAGAAGGGCAAGTAGGCACTTCAGAAGGCGCAAAGCATCATTCGTTTGTGAGTTAGGAGACGGCCTTGAGATAGATGGAGGCTCTGGCGCCTTCGGCGTCTTGGCGATTTTCGATGGTGATGAGACCTTCGTGGAGATCGATGATCTTTCTCACCACGGTCAACCCCAGGCCGGTTCCGGCTCCGGTGGGTTTCGTGGTGAAGAAGGGATCGAAGATTTTGCCCAAGGATTCGTTGGAAATCCCTTTTCCGGCGTCGTTGATCTCGATGACGACGACGCGGTCTCCCGGACGGAGATGATCGGCCGTGCGGGCGCCGATGTTCCGGTGCCGGTCCTCCAATTCGGCGGTGGAGATGCGCAATCGGAGTTTGGGTTGGCGATCGATATCGTGCATGGCGTGCACGGCATTGGTCAGGAGGTTGATCAGGGCCTGTTCCATTTTGGCCTTGTCCACGCGGATGTTCGGCAGCGGATCGTCACTGACGACCTCAACCTCGACGGAGTGAGCCTTGAGTTCATGGTCGACGAGCAGGAGAGCGCCGCGGACGAGGGCTTCGGGAGCGATCTCCTCCATGCCGAGGACGCGATTGGAGGCGTAGTTGAGGAGCCCGCTGATGATGGATTCAGCGCGCTGGACGGCATCTTCCATGCGCTGGATGACGATGGGAACGTTAGGGTCTTCGGGGTCGATTCCGGAGTCGAGGTATTCCAACCCCATGGCGATGCGTGCCAGCGGGTTCTTCACTTCGTGGGCGACGCCGGCGGCGAGACGGCCGACGGACTCCATTTTCTCGGCCTGAATGAGCTGCATTTGCGTGGCCCGGAGTTCTTCATGGATCTGTTTGCGTTCGATGGCGTGCCGGATGGAGCGACGCATGAGCGGGCCCGACATGAGATCCTTGGGCATGGAATCCTGCCCCCCGTGATGAACGATCTCGCGGGCGAGGAGTTCATCTTCCTGTCCGCTGAGGACAATGATGGGCAGGTGAGAGGCGTGGGCGTAGAATTTTTCGAAGGTGGAAAAGCCTGTGCTATCCGGGAGGGTGAGGTCGAGGAGAACAACGTCATAGTGGTGCTCCGTGACGCGGTCCAGTCCCTCGCCGAGGCTGGAGACGGCGTCGCATTCAACCTGGAAGTGCGGATCCTCACGCATGTATTCCATCGCCAAGCGGGCGTCTCCAGGGTTGTCTTCAACTAGCAAAACCCGCCAAGGAGTCCGAGATGATTGGTCGGTGGAGGCGTCCATTCTTGAAGATACTGTATGGGATCCGGAGGAAAAGAACGAGCATTCATTCATTCGCCTTCCCATCGATCGATCGACCGATGGGCCGGTCCGGCTCGGTCCGGCTCGGAGGAGATCGGTGAACTAAGACGCGAGAGCGTCCCGGACCTGGCAGAACTTGGCCACGGCATACTCCAGATCCCCGCGCGTGTGGGAGGCTGACATTTGCACGCGGATCCTGGCTTGTCCCTTGGGGACCACCGGAAAGGAAAAGGGGACGACGTAGATGCCGTGCTGCAGGAGACCCTCGGCCATGGCGACGGCGGCGTGGGCGTCACCCAACATGATGGGGACGATGGGGTGCTCACTCGGGAGGATGTCGAAGTCCGCCGCCGTCATGGCCTGGCGAAAGTAAGCCGTGTTTTCCCGGAGCTGAGCGCGGAGCGCGCCCGATTCCTGGAGCATTTCCAGCACTCTGAGGGAGGTGGCCGCGATCACGGGGGCGAGGGTGTTGGAAAACAGGTAGGGCCGCGATCGCTGGCGGAGGAGGTCGATGATCTCTTTCCGGCCGCTGGTGTAGCCGCCGCTGGCACCCCCTAGCGCTTTGCCTAGTGTGCCTGTGAGGATATCGATGCGCCCCATGACATCGTGGTGTTCATGGGTGCCGCGTCCGTTTTCTCCCATGAAACCCACGGCGTGGGAATCGTCCACCATGACGAGAGCTTCATAGCGATCGGCCAGGTCGCAGATGCGCGGGAGGTCGGCGATGAATCCGTCCATGGAAAAAACGCCGTCGGTTACAATCAAACGGAACCGGGCTCCCTGGGCTTCTTTGAGTTTGGCCTCGAGATCCGCCATGTCATTATTGGCATAACGGAATCGTTGGGCTTTGCAGAGGCGGATGCCATCGATGATGCAGGCGTGATTGAGCTGATCACTGAGGACGGCATCTTCAGGACCCAACAAGACCTCGAAAAGCCCCCCGGCGGCATCGAAGCAGGAGGAGTAGAGGATGGTGGCGTCCGTACCGAGAAAGTCGGCCAGGCGGTGCTCCAGTTCTTGATGGATGGTCTGGGTGCCGCAGATGAAACGGACGGAGGCCATGCCGTAGCCCCATCGGTCAATGGCTTCCTTGGCGGTGGCCGCAAGATCGGGGTGACCCGCGAGGCCGAGGTAGTTGTTGGCGCAGAGGTTGAGGAGATCGTCCTGCCCGGGGACGGCGACGTGGGCCCCCTGGTGGGTGGTGATGAGGCGCTCCTGCTTGCGAAGGCCGGCGCGGTCGATGCCTTCGAGTTCTTTCTGCAGGTGCTCCGTGAATTCGGCTCGTGTGCTCATGAAATCGCGTCTGGGTCGTTCCAGTAGAGGATGACTTTGGCGGCATCACCGGAGTACATGGCATCGAAGCCGTCCTCGAACTCGGTGTAGGGCAGGCGATGGGTGATCGCCGGGCCGATATCGAGACCGCTCTGGAGCATGACAGTCATCTTGTACCAGGTCTCGTACATCTCGCGGCCATAGATGCCCTTGATGGTGAGCATGTTGAAGATGACCTCATTCCAATCGATGGCGATGGGTTTCTCCGGAATTCCCAGGAGGGATATCTTGCCGCCGTGGCACATGTTGGCCAGCATGTCGCGGAAGGCGGTTTCGTTGCCTGACATCTCGAGGCCGACGTCGAAGCCCTCTTGCATGCCTAACTGTTTCTGGGCGTCGGCGATGGATTCCTTGCTCACGTCCAGCGCCAGCGTGGCCCCCATTTTTCGGGCGAGTTCCAGGCGGTAGGGATTGACATCGGTGATGACGACGAATCGGGCGCCGGCGTGTTTTGCCACCGCGGCCGATATGAGTCCGATGGGGCCGGCGCCGGTCACGAGGACGTCCTCGCCTAACAAGTCGAATGAAAGGGCCGAGTGCACGGCATTGCCCAGGGGATCGAAGATGGAGAGGACGTCGCGGTCGATCCCCTCAGCGTGGTACCAGACGTTGGTCTGGGGGAGGGCGATGTATTCGGCAAACGCGCCGGGACGGTTGACCCCGACGCCCTGGGTATCCTTGCAGAGGTGCCGGCGTCCAGCCATGCAGTTGCGGCAGCGTCCGCAGACGACATGCCCTTCGCCGCCCACGGTATCACCGAGTTCGAAATCGTGGACATTGCTCCCGATCTCCACCACTTCGCCGACGAACTCGTGACCCACCACCATGGGGACGGGGATGGTCTTTTGCGCCCAGGCATCCCATTTGTGAATGTGGAGATCCGTGCCACAGATGCCGGTGCGATCCACTTTGATGAGGACGTCGTTGGGACCGATCTCGGGGGTGGGGACGTCTTCCAGCCAGAGACCGCGCTCGGCCTTTTTCTTTACCAGTGCTTTCATGAGATCAACTGCGGGGAACGTCGACGGGAGGTCTTGAATTGCAAGAGGCCACTCGGGTTTAGGTGCGACTTTTGGGTGACGTCGACGGGAAAAGAAATCTGCTTCCCATCCAGAGGTGTGCCGGGCATGATCCGGGTGAATTGCAACTGACCACTAACTGATTGATGTCCGTTTCCCCTGATCTTTACGAAAAGCTAGGCACCTTTTACCTAGGGCGCGAGTACGACATGGAGCGGCAGGCGCTCGAGGATGATCTGCTGCTCTATGATTCGAAAGATCTGGTGACACACGGGGTCGTGCTCGGGATGACAGGAAGCGGGAAGACCGGGTTGTGCATGGCGCTACTGGAAGAGGCGGCGATGGACTCGATTCCGGCGGTGGTCATCGATCCCAAGGGTGACATTCCCAACTTGATGCTGACCTTTCCGGATTTCCAGGGGAGTGATTTCCGGCCGTGGATCAATGAGGATGATGCGAGGAAGAACGGGACGACTCCGGACGATTATGCCCAGGCACAGGCGGAGCTGTGGGAGTCGGGATTGCAGGGCGACTGGGGACAGTCCAGCGAGCGCGTGCGACAGTTGCGTGAGAAGGTCGGGATCGTGGTCTACACGCCGGGGAGCAGTGCCGGCATTCCGGTTTCTATGCTGACCTCCTTCGAGGCGCCGCCGTTTGAAGTTTTGGATGACCCCGAGCTCTTGAGTGACCGGGTGGAGAACGCGGTGACGAGTATCCTGGGATTGATGGGCGTGGAGGCCGACCCCATTCAGAGTCCGGAGCACATCCTCTTCTCCCAGATCTTCTTGCATGCCTGGCGTGCCGAGGAAGATCTCAGTTTGCCGAGACTGATCGAGCAGGTGCAGCGGCCGCCCTTCGCCCACATTGGGGTCGTGCCCATCGAGTCGTTCATGGAGGAGAAGAAACGCTTTCGATTGGCCATGCAGCTCAATCATCTCCTGGCCTCGCCCGGGTTTCAGAGCTGGACCCACGGGATGCCGTTGGATGTGAAGCGGTTCCTGCATGACGAGCAGGGCAAGTCGCAGATCGCGATCTTTTCCATCGCTCACTTGGATGACAGTGAACGGATGTTTTTCGTCTCCATGCTGCTCAATCAGATGCTGAGCTGGATGCGACTGCAATCGGGGACCTCGAGTTTGCGTGCCCTCCTCTACATGGACGAGATATTCGGTTACCTGCCGCCGGTGCAGAATCCGCCTTCGAAGAAACCCCTGCTCACGCTCTTGAAGCAGGCGCGGGCTTTCGGCTTGGGATGCCTCTTGGCCACGCAGAATCCGGTGGACCTGGATTACAAGGCGCTCTCGAATATCGGCACCTGGTTTCTCGGCCGGTTGCAGACGGCGCGGGACAAGGCCCGAGTGCTCGATGGGCTCGAAGGGGCGGCGGCTTCTCAGGGAACGGCCTTTGACCGTGGCCGGATGGAGGAGATCCTCGCCGGTTTGGACAGCCGGGTGTTTCTCCTCAACAACGTGCATGAAGATGGGCCGGTGACTTTTCATGTGCGCTGGGTCATGTCGTATCTGCGAGGACCACTGAGCCGGCGTCAGATCAAGCAACTGATGGATCCGATCAAAAAAGCCATGGCGCCAACTGCCGCCGACGGGGGAGGGCCCGTGGCGAAAGTGGCGAAGCCAACACCGGTGGAACCCGAGATCATCTACCAATTGCCACGCTCCGTCGACGAGGTCTACCTTCCCCTGACACAGATGCCGGGGGAACGCCCGGTGGTCTATCGGCCAGGGACACTGGGCGTGGTCAACGTGACGTTTAGCAACAGCAAGTACGATCTCCATGGGACGCGCTCATTTACCTTTGTCACGCCCATGGCCGATGATACCCCGGGGACGGGCTTTGACGAGGCTCACCGATTGGAAAAGGCCTGGCGTGGTTTTGATCGCGAACCGGTGGAGGGAGCTTCCCGGGCGAGTCTGCCGGCCTACGCTCAAAAGGCGAGGCATTACACGTCGCAGAAGAAAGCCCTCGTCGATTGGATTTACCGAAACTATGCGCTCTCCCTTTTTCAGGTGAGCGAACTCAAGGCCTTTTCCAAGATTGACGAGACCGAGACCGATTTTCGGGTGCGTTTGCGGCAGCGGGCGAGGGAGATCCGGGACGAGCGGCTGGATAAGTTGCGTGAGCGCTACGCCAGCAAGTTGGAGGCCCGGGAGCGTCGGCTGCAGGCGGCGGAACGCTCGCTGCACCGGGAACGTGAACAGGCGCGTAGCGCCAACATCGGTTCCGTCATCTCGATTGGCTCTGCCATTTTATCGGCCGTCCTGGGGCGCAAACGAGTCAGCATGCGGTCGGTGTCACGGGGAGCCACGGCAGCGCGTGGGGTGTCGAAGAGCGCCAAGGAATCGAGGGATGTCGGCATGGCCGAGGATCGGGTGGCGGACCTGAAGGAGCAGGTGGTTGAATTGGAAGAGCGGCTGCAACGAGAGGTGGAGGAGATCCGCGAGGAGCTGGACCCGATGACGATCCCGCTGGAGCCGATTCGGATCCGGCCCTACAAGAAGGATATTCAGGTGCAGCGCTTCGCCCTCGCTTGGATGCCCTACATTCAGGTGTCGGACTTTGAGATCGAGCCCGCCTGGTTGCCGAGTGACCAGGCGGCCACCTTGTCTGGCTAGCTCGTACGCCTGCGAGAATGCGCTGACGTTTGTTCGGAATCTATTTGAGGATTTTGTGATGAGACCGTTCTTGGCCGTGATTATCTACCTCACCGCCATGTGTGGTGCCGGGGTGAGTGCGGGCTATGTGAGTTTGGTGTTGGTCGAACGCGGTCTGGCCGGTGAAGCGCCGTCGGAGGACCTCGAGCGCGGCACGAAGGTTTATTTTGCCCGGCAAGCCTCCGTCTTCACCTGGGGAATGGGGTCGGGGACGCTGCTCTTCATCGTCACCCACATCGTGGGCCTTTGCTGGCTCAAGGGCGGGCTGGCCCAGATTCGAGCGGAAGCGGACCCGGATGATTTGCTCCTGGGGCTTTGGGTCTACCTCGGGGCGGCGGTTTTGGCGGCTCTGCTAGGAGGACTTGCGGGGGCGATGGTTGGTTAGTTAGGTAGATCACCTCGCGCGGGGATGATGCGGATTGGGCGGACAAGAGGACGGTGGGGTCTCACGCAAAGCCGCAAGGTCGCAAAGGTCTGGCTCGTTTTGGGCGATTTGGAAGTGATGCCCGATTGAATTCTGGCCCTGGCGATGTTTGAGAAGCCGAAAAAGAAAGAAGGCTAACTAAATTTTTGCGCCTTGGCGACTTTGCGTGAGGCCCCCAGATACGCGAGCGCGTTTGAGGAAGACGGCGCAGGCACTCTTCATCCGGGTGAGCACGTAGTAGACCGTTTGGCTGCGCAGCCGCACGAGTTCGGCGCCCACGATGCGGGGGACAAAGTCCTGCGGCACGTCTTGCACGCTCTCCGGGGTGCTGCCTTCCAGGCTGCGGCAGAGGATGGAGGTCATGGCCCGGGTGAGCGTTTGCACTTTGGGCCCCAGGCGGACCTTGAATCGTGCGTGGCCGGAGTCATCGACGTTCAAGAAGACGCCGACTTCGTCGGTGCACTCGTCGTCTTTGCGCACGTCTTCCAGGTCAAAGGTTTCGCCTTCGCGCGGTTCGTACTGGTGGGCGTTCTCCGAGAAGCTGATGAGCATTTCACGCCGCTCGGTCTCGGGCAGCCCGTCGAAGAGATCGAGGATCTCCTCCAGTTTTTCGGGGTAGGCGCTCACACTATCTTGTCTACGCACTATCAGACTTCTCAATGGGCACGCCCACCATGTTGCCCCACTCGGTCCAGCTCCCGTCGTAGTTGCGTACGTTTTCGAAACCCAAGAGGTAGGTGAGGACAAACCAGGTGTGGCTCGAGCGCTCGCCGATGCGGCAGTAAGCCACCACGTCATCGTCTTTCTTCAGGCCCAAACCATTCTCGTAGATCTCGGTGAGCTCCGCGCGGGTCTTGAAGGTATCGTCATCGTTGGCCGCGGTCTTCCACGGGCAACTGCTGGCTCCCGGAATGTGGCCTCCGCGAAGGACGCCCTCCTGGGGATACTCGGGCATGTGGGTGATCTCGCCGCTGAACTCGCCCGGCGAGCGCACATCGACCAAGGGCAGCTTGGCCTCGGCGTGCTTCAGCGTGTCGGCAAAGAAGGCGCGGATGGCGGCATCGCGTCGCTCCGGTGGCGTGGGATACTCGCTGCGGGCGAACTGCGGGACTTCTTTAGTCAGGGCTTCGCCGCGTGCCACCCAGAGATCGCGTCCGCCGTCGAGCACCTTGAGATTCTTGTGGCCGAAGAGGGAAAAGACCCAGAAGGCATAGCAGGCCCACCAATTCGATTTGTCTCCGTAAACCACGACCGTCGTGTCCTCTGTGATTCCATGGGAACGGCAGAGTTCGGCGAAGGCTTCCTCGCGGATGTAGTCACGAACGGTTTGATCCTGGAGATCGCGGCGCCAATCGATGTGGACTGCGCCGGGAATATGGCCGGTGTCATAGAGAAGGATGTCTTCATTGCTCTCGACGATTCTCACGTGAGGGTCATCGAGGTGGGTCTTCATCCAGTCGTGATCGACAAGCACTTCGGGATGAGCGTAGTCGGAGAATTTTTCGTTCATGAGACAAAGGCGCTTCCTGCGCCGCACCGATAGGCTCAGGCACCGGCGGCATCCAGCGAAATCTTTCTTTTCGGAGGGGGAGAGGATTCGGGGGATGGAGAGAATTGACGCTTGAGCTTCGGCTCGACATGGATTTTTTTACCGGAAGACCCTTCTTCAACTCGGATGCCAACCAAACCAAGTCCCAGGAACCTGCCCAGTTCATCCAAACGGGCCGGCAGCTTCAAGCCGCGGCGTTCCTACGCCCGGGCTCGCGCGTCCCGGGAGCGCGTGGAATCGATCAATCGGATGGAGCGTAACAAGAAGTCCCAGGCGCTCTTTGCCCGGAATCTGAAGTTGACCATCAATCTCACCTGCATCGCAGCGATCCTCGCCCTCCTCTTCTATATCATTTTCTTGTCTCCCGATCCCGAGGATACCACCGTGCCCGTCGAGGCGGTGGATCCGGCCTTCAATCCGTGATCGTCCTCTCGGGCCGGATCGGCCCTGGCTCCATTTTGGGGAGAAGCTGCGCCCCGGGCTCGAAATGGACCCATCAACATATCTTGATATCTTGATGTAATCGCTTGAAAGCCAGGGTTTCTCGCTCATGATGACGATCCCATGAGTCATCCGCGCGACCTCTTACCCGCTCTGTTGAAAGAGCGTATTCTCATGCTCGACGGGGCGATGGGCACGATGATCCATCGCTACGGCTTGACCGAGGCCGACGTGCGGGGCGAGCGATTTGCCGGGCACGACAAGGATTTGAAGAACAATGCCGATGTCTTGAGCTTGACGAGGCCCGACATCATCGGGGAGATCCACCGGGGGTACTACGAGGCGGGATCGGACATTGTGACGGCCAACACCTTCAACGCGACGGTGATCTCGCAGGCCGATTTTTTCCTCCCGGATCCGGCTCGCAAGGACCCCGAGTTCTTTCAGCAGGCCTTGGAGGACGAGAGACTGTCCGATCTCGTGCGGGAACTCAACCGGGAGTCGGTGGCGGTGACGCGACAGGCAGCGATACCGGTGGAAGAGGCCACGGGGAGACCGCGATTCGTCGCCGGTTCGATCGGGCCCTTGCCGGTGACCTGTTCGGTCTCGCCGGATGTCAATGATCCCGGATTCCGGACGGTGACTTTTGATCAGTTGGTGGCGGCCTACGAACTCCAGGTGGAGGCCTTGATTGAGGGCGGGGTCGATATCCTGCTGGTGGAGACCATTTTCGACACGCTCAATGCCAAGTCGGCGGTGATGGCCATGGAGCGGGTGTTTGAGGCCCAGGGAGCGCGATGGCCGGTGATGATCTCGGTGACCTTTGCCGACAAGTCGAACCGGACGCTGACGGGACAGACGGTGGAGGCCTTTTGGAGATCGATTGCGCACGCCAAGCCTCTCAGTGTGGGAATGAATTGCGGGCGTGGGGCTCTCGACCTGCGTCCCCTGGTGGAGGAGTTGAGTCAGCTGGCGGATTGCCACACGAGCTGCCATCCGAACGCCGGCTTGCCCGATCCCCTGAGTGAAACGGGTTTTGAGGAGACTCCGGATCAAACCTTGGCAGCGGTGAGCCGTCTGACAGAGGCCGGCTTGCTCAACATCGTGGGCGGGTGCTGCGGAACCACACCGGAGACGATCAAGCTCATCGCCGAGGCGGTGCGGGAAATGGAGCCCCGCCAGGTGCCCAGCCATGAGCCGGAGATGCATCTCAGCGGTCAGGAAGCGGCGACGATCAATGCGGCGTCTAACTTTGTCATGGTGGGCGAACGGACGAACATCACGGGCTCGCCTCGATTCGCCAAGCTGATCAAGAAGGGGGATCTGGAGACCGCGGTCAGCGTGGCCGAACAGCAGGTGCTGAACGGCGCCAATGTCATCGATGTGAACATGGACGAGGGTTTGATCGATTCTCAGGCCATGATGACGCGCTTTCTCAATCTCATTGGGGCGGAGCCGGCGATCGCCAAAGTGCCGGTGATGGTGGACTCATCGAAGTGGTCGGTGATCGAGGCGGGCCTCAAGTGCCTTCAGGGAAAAGCGATTGTCAATTCGATCAGTTTGAAAGAGGGCGAGGAGAATTTCATCGCCCAGGCCCGGGAGATCATGCGCTACGGGGCGGCCACGGTGGTCATGGCCTTCGATGAAGAGGGACAGGCGGCCACGCGTGAGGACAAGATTCGTATCTGTGAGAGGGCCTATCGGATCCTGGTGGACGAGGTGGGTTTCAATCCCGCGGATATCATCTTTGATCCCAACATTCTCACCGTGGCCACGGGGATCGAAGAGCATAACAATTACGCGGTGGATTTCATTGAAGCCACGCGCTGGATCAAGGCGAATCTTCCGCATGCCAAAGTGAGCGGCGGCGTGAGCAATATCTCCTTTAGTTTCCGGGGCAACAACCGGGTGCGGGAGGCCATGCACGCCGCCTTTCTCTACCATGCGATCCAGGCCGGGCTCGACATGGGCATCGTCAATGCCGGGATGCTCGAGGTCTACGAAGAGGTCCCCAAGGAACTCCTGGAGAAGGTGGAAGATGTCTTGCTCAATCGGCATCCGGAGGCCACGGAGGTCCTGGTCGACTACGCCGAGCAGTTCAAGGGGCAAGGCGGGAAGAAGAAGGAGGTGGATCTCTCCTGGAGAGAGCAGGTGGTCGAGGAGCGTTTGGCTCATGCGATCTTGAAGGGCATCACGGACTTCATCGATGAGGATACGGAGGAGGCCCGGGCGAAGTTAGGCCGGCCGATCCGCGTGATTGAGGGTCCGCTCATGGATGGGATGAAGGTGGTGGGTGATCTTTTTGGTGAGGGGAAAATGTTTCTCCCCCAGGTGGTCAAGAGCGCCCGCGTGATGAAGAAGGCCGTGGCCTACCTCACGCCTTTCATGGAACAAGAGCGGGCGGCCCAGCCCGATGCCAAGGCTCAAGGCAAGATCATCATGGCCACGGTGAAAGGCGATGTGCACGACATCGGGAAGAACATCGTGGGCGTGGTCCTGGCCTGTAACAATTACGAGGTCATCGATCTCGGGGTCATGGTGAGTTGCGATGCCATCTTGAACCGTGCCCGCGAGGAGAAGGCCGATATCATCGGATTGAGCGGTCTCATCACGCCGTCGCTCGATGAGATGATTTACAATGCGAAGGAGATGCAGCGTCAGGGCTTTACCATCCCCTTGCTCATCGGTGGCGCCACCACGAGCAAGGCGCACACGGCGATCAAGATCGCACCCCATTACGAGCATGGCGTGCTTCATGTGCTCGATGCCTCGCGTTCGGTGGGGGTCGTCTCCACCTTGCTCAGCGACGAGAAAAAAACCGCCTTTGCCGCGAAGAATCTGGAGGAGCAGGAGGAACTCCGCCAGCAGCACGCCGGGCGTGGCGCGGCGAAAAAACTCCTCTCCTATGAAGAGGCGGTCTCCAAGAAGTTTCTCTGTGATTGGGCGGCGCAGGAGATTGCGGTGCCCGAATTTACCGGCCGGCGAGTTCTCGAAGATCTCTCCCTGGAGGAACTCGTTCCCTTCATCGATTGGTCGCCCTTCTTCCATACCTGGGAATTGCGCGGAAGATACCCGGCGATCTTTGAGGACGAGTACGTTGGTGAGGAGGCGAAGAAACTCTACGATGATGCGCAGGTCTTGTTAGGCAAGATCATCGAAGAAAAGGCTTTCCAAGCCCGCGGCGTTTACGGGATCTACCCGGCGAACAGCGTGGGCGATGACATCGAGGTCTACAGAGACGCCGACCGTTCGGAGGTCCTGACAACCTTCCACATGCTGCGTCAGCAAATGGTGAAGAAGGGAAAGCCGAATTATTCGCTGGCGGATTTCGTGGCTCCCAGGGAGAGCGGGCGCCTCGATTACCTGGGGGGATTCGTCGTCACGGCGGGACATGGCGCGGACGCCTATGCCAAGGAGTTTGAGGAGGCGCACGACGATTACAACGGGATCATGGCCAAGGCGCTGGCGGACCGGCTGGCGGAAGCCTTTGCCGAGTATCTCCACAAGCGAGTGCGGGAGCACTGGGGATTTGGGCAGTCCGAAGCCTTGTCGGCGGAGGATCTGATCCGGGAGCGCTACCGGGGCATTCGTCCCGCGGGCGGTTATCCGGCGAGCCCGGATCACACGGAGAAGATCACCTTGTTCGACTGGTTGGAAGCCCCCCAGGTTTCCGGTGTCCGGCTGACGGAGAGCTGTGCCATGCATCCCGGTGCGAGTGTCAGTGGGCTCTATTTCTCGCATCCCGAGTCCCGCTATTTCGCGGTGGGCAAGGTGGGGCGAGACCAACTGGAGAGTTATGCCCGGCGCAAGGGGCGCTCGCTGGAAGACATGGAAAAATGGCTGGCGCCAAACCTGGCCGACTGAGGATTACTATTTCGGGTACGCTCGAATACCGACTCAGACGGCGGAAGGCAATTGACACGGATGGTCAAAAGCATGTACGCTCCGCCGGGATGAAAACCGTCTATGTACTGATTTGTTTGGTGGGGGTGGTTCAAATCGCGGAGGGTGCGATTATCGTTGGTCAAGGAAGTGACTTTGAGGATGGAACGCTGCAAAACTGGGACCCGCCGAAGGCCAATACGGCAAACGTTGCTGGTGGACCCGCTGGTTCGACGAGGTTTCTTGAAGTGAGTCCGGCGGTGGGTCCCGGACGGATTGCGGCTTTCAACTCGATCGACTACTCGGGGAGTGTGGCGGGTGATGTCACGGGATTTTCAATGTACATGATGCGTCCATCGGGGCAATCCAATCTTGAGATGAGGTTGGTCCTCGTGGGCCCAGGCACCACGAATCGTTGGACGTCTACGAATGCTCAAACCGTGGTCGGAGATGGGACGTGGAACCAATTCACTTTTTCGATTCTGGAGGCTGATCTGACGCAAGTGTTGGGGGCGGGAACTTACAGTGATCTCACGAGCAATGTCAGCCGACTCTTGATTCGGTGGGACGAAGGAATTCCCAGTTCCTCGGGAACGAGCAGTGGAACGGGCACCTTGGGGCTGGACGATATTCTGGCCATTCCGGAACCATCCGCTGCGATTCTTTCGGCGATTGTCGTGTTCGGGCTTGGTTTTGTTAGAAGGCGGCCAAGTCCCAAGAAAAATTAAGCGTTTTGTTAGTTTTTGGGGAGAGCCAGTCGGGCTCGGATTTCCTCCACGGTGGTTCCGTTTTCCCGGAGGGTGCGTAGCGTCATGGCTGCATCGCGTTTGGCGAGGCGCACGCCTTTGGCATTACAAATGAGACGGTGGTGATGCCATCGGGGGACGGGGAGATCGAGGAGTGCCTGGAGGAGGCGGTGAATGTGGGTGGCGGGGAGGAGGTCCACCCCCCGGGTGACGAGGGCGATGCCCTGGTCGGCGTCGTCGATGGTCACGGCCAGATGGTAACTGGTCGGCGTGTCCTTGCGCGCCAGGACGACGTCGCCGAAGAGTTCTGGCTGGGCTGTTTGCGCCCCGTGTTCGAGGTCCCGCCATTGGAGGGATCCCGCGATCTGGCAGGCGGCGTCCATCCGCAGTCGCCAGGCGTGGGGTTGGCCTTCGGCGATGCGATCTCCCGCTTCTTCCGCGCTGAGCTGCCGGCAGGTGCCCGGATAGAGTGGGCCATCCGGGCCGTGGGGCGCGGCATCGGCATTCGCAATCTCCCGCTGAATTTCGCGCCGGGTACAGAAGCAGGGGTAGAGCAGGTCCCGGGACCGCAAGGAGTCCAGGGCGGCCCGATAGATGGGGAAGCGCTCGCTTTGACGCATGATAGGCGGGCCGGCGTGGTGAAGGCCGAGCCAGTCGAGGTCCGCCAGGGTGGCCGTCTCGAACTCTTGGCGGCAGCGGGTTTGGTCAATGTCTTCCCAGCGGAGGAGGAAGGTGCCACCCTCGCGCCGGGCGGCCTCCCAGGCGATCCAGGCCGCGTAGGCATGACCCAAATGGAGCAATCCAGTGGGGCTCGGGGCAAATCGAGTGATCATTTGTCGAACCCGGGGTTGCGTGGCCGTTCATTCGCTCCTATCAATCGACCCATCATGTCTGATATCCACATCGTCCTGAAAACTGACAAGGGAAATATTGAGGCGACCTTCTATGCCGGCGACGTCCCCGTCACCGTGGCCAATTTCCTCAATCTGGCGAAGCGTGGCTATTACGACGGGATCACGTTCCATCGTGTGATCGCCAATTTCATGGTCCAGGGGGGTGATCCTACGGGCACGGGTACCGGAGGACCCGGCTACCGGTTTGAGGACGAATTCCGCCCTCATCTGAA
>JANQJH010000602.1 GCA_028281705.1 Verrucomicrobiales bacterium | reverse complement strand
TCCACCGCACTCTCGTAGCGCTCCGCCCACACCACCTGAGAATCGGGGGCGCGCGAGAGTTCGACGGCAACGGTGCAGGTATTGGCGCTGCGCTCCACCGTGCCGGTGAGAAGGTAGCGAACTCTGAGGAGGCGGCCGATTTCTGATAGATTCATGTCAGAATCCCGAAACTGAAACGATGAACCCCGGGCGATGACGAATAACCAGTGGAGCTTGGAAAGTTCCACGATGATCTCCTGGGCGATGGCGTCGCCATAGAAGCGCTCGTTTTCCTCCTTCGAAGCCACTTGGAGAGGGAGCACGGCGATCGACGGTCTTCCCTTCGTCAGATCCACCAACTCGGGGAGATCTTTCACGGGCCGATCGATACTACTCAAGGTGGGGCTGCTGGGAGCGGTCGAAAGGCTTGATGGGGAACCTCGCTGAAGATCGCGCAGGGCCTTCACGATGTCAGCGGCGCCGGGTCGGTGCTCGGGTTGACGCCGCAACATCGACATGACCAAAGTATCCAGTTCGAGGGGGATTCCCGCGGCGAGTTCAATGGGCCGGAGCGCCTTGACGGCGCTGATGTTCTGCATCGTGAGGAAGGCGGATTCCGCGAGGAAGGGGTTCCGCCCGGTCAGCATTTCGAAGAGGATGGCGCCGAGGGAGAAGACGTCCGTCGCGCAGGTGAGATGGTTCCCTTCCACTTGTTCAGGCGACATGTAGGGTACCGTTCCTCCCGCGAGTCGTGCCGGGCCGGTGATCAGTTGATCCTCGGCCGGAGCGACGGGCCGGGCGAGCCCGAAGTCCAACACTTTGGCGTGTCCCTCCGGGGTGACGATCACGTTCTCGGGCTTGAGGTCGCGATGCATGAGCTTGAGGGTGTGGGCGGCGACGAGGCCGGCGGCGATGCCCTCGGCCACGCCGAGGATGGTTGCCTGATCCATGGAACTCTCCTCAATCAAATCGCGGAGGGTTTTGCCACTGACGATCTCCATCACGGCAAAGATCACTTCGTTGTCCCTCGCCACGTCGTATAGGGTGACGACGTTAGGGTGGCTCAATGCCGCGACGGATTTCATCTCACGGTCGAAGCGCTCGTGAATTTCACGATGCGAAAGGCTCGCCAGTTTGAGCACCTTGATGGCGACCTCGCGCTCCAATCGGGAATCGGCGACTCGATAGACTTCCCCGATCCCGCCGCTCCCGATCGATTCGAGAATCGTATAGCGATCACAGAGGGTGCGCCCGGGCTCAAACCGCGGTTTCTGAGAGGGAAAAGCCAATGAACTCGGCGTGGATTTGGAAGCCTGCCTAACGGCAGTCTCATCAAAAGTCCCAAAGTAATCCTCGGCGTCGTCGTCCACGGAGAGAAGCGCCTCGACTTCGGAACGGAGGGAGGGATCCGTGGCGCACTCGGAGTCGAGGAATTCCGATATTTGGTCCCGAGGCAAGTCCCACGCGCGCTCGAAAATCTCTCGCACTCGTTGATCGCGATTCATTGGGGATACCTGGGTCGGTTGAGGATGGAATCCATCGCCGAGGCCGTCATTCGGTTGGCGTCTGTTTCCATCCCTTGTCGTCAAACCAGCCTATGGTTTTCTAGTCGCTACCCGAAAGAAGAAACCCGGGGTTTTTTGGGGGCGAGGCTCCTCCAGATTTTCGGATGGAGGCTTTGAAGTGTCTCTGGGAACTCTCGACGCCGCCCGACTTACCCTGCGCCAGGTGGATTCGGCTCTTGATCCGGGGCACTGAAGTGGAGAGGATCTGTCCAATATTTCAATCCATCCAATCCTCATGAGCCGATTATCACACACCGCGATTGCCCTCACTTCCCTCTTGTTGACCGGTCAGATTTGCTCTGCCGGAGAATGGCCCAATTGGCGGGGGCCCAACGGGGACAATCGCGTTGCCGATGAGGGTTATCCGGTTACGTGGAACGAGAAAGCCAATGTGCGCTGGCGGGTTCCACTGCCGGAGATGGGAAACTCGTCGCCCATCGTCTGGGGAAATCGGGTCTTCGTCACGCAGGCGGTGGAGAAGGAAGGCAAGCGCAACTTGCTTTGTTTCGATCGGGCGACGGGCAAGGAACTCTGGTCTCGAGGGACGGTGTACAAGGGCGAGGAACCGAAGCATAACACCAATACCTATTGTGCCTCATCGCCCGTCACCGATGGTGAGCGTGTCTATGCTTACCACGCCTCGGCGGGCATTTTTTGTTATGATCTGGAGGGCAAAGAACTGTGGAAGCGGGATCTCGGGCCGCAGATCCATGACTTTGGCGGCGGGGTCTCGCCCATCCTGCATGGGGACCTTTGTATCCTCTATCACGGTCCTGGCGAAAAGGCGAAACTCTATGCGCTGAACAAGCGGACGGGGAAGACGGTGTGGGAGTTTAAGGAGCCCAAGGCCAAGGCGACGGCGAAGCGTGAGGACGGGTTCAAGGGCTCGGACGACGGGCGTGTCGGGAGTTATAGCACACCCATCGTGATCAAGAGCGGCGAGCGCGAGGAATTGGTCATGAGCTTTCCGGAACTTGTCATCGCGCTTGATCCGGCCAAGGGAACCGAACTCTGGCGGTGCGGGGGATTGAATCCGCTGGTTTACACCTCGCCGGTCTATCATGACGGCGCCATCATCGCCATGGGCGGATTCAAAGGACCTGCCATCTCCGTGAAAGCCGGCGGCTCCGGCGATGTGACCGAGAGCCACCGGGTGTGGAAAACGGGGATGTCGCCCGCCCGTCTATCGACTGCGGTGGTCAAGGACGACAAGCTGTTTCTCATCAACATGACCGGGATCGGCGAATGCCTCGACATCAAGACGGGCGAAGAAGTGGGTAAGGCCAGAATCCGGCAGGGCAAGCACAGTGGCCCGGTCTGGGGTTCTTCGGTGTTGGTGGGCGACCGCATCTACGCGGTGAATCAGCGTGGGGTGACCTTTGTCATGAAGGCGGATCCCTCCTTTGAGATCCTCTCCGCCAATGATCTGGGAGAGGCGAGCAATTGCACACCGGCATTCTCCAACGGGGACATCTTTATCCGTACCGAAGAATCGCTCTGGTGTATTTCGGCGGCACACGACGCGTAGTGCCTGGAGCGGATTCAGTGGTTCCACGATATCTTGCGTCCCGACGGGAGTCCCTATCGCAAGACCGAGGTGGACTATATCAAGCGGCTCACCGGGGCCAAGGAATGAGTGGAGGACCGATTTCATGGATCCACTGACGAGACGCGAGGCCTTACAGCGCCTCGCGGCGGCGGGATCCGGGGCTGCTGCCTCGGGGGCTGGATTCGCTCGGGCGGCCGAGACTGGCAATGACTCGATTATTGGGATGGAGAATGCCAAGACTGGGACACGCGCATGGATGTTAGAGAAACCGCGCATCGACCCGGAGACCAAGTATCGCTGTCCCTGGATCGAGGGTTACGTTTCGAAGGCCACGGTTCGCGTCGGGGAGAAGATCGCCTTTCACGTGAGCACCAATCCGTCCTCGGCTTTCACGCTTGAGATCTATCGGATGGGCTATTACGGAGGGGCGGGTGGGCGCTTGATGAAGACGCTAGGCCCGTTCGCGGGAAAGATCCAACCGGACCCGCCCGTGGGCGAGAAGCGTGTGCGGCGATGCGCCTGGGAGCCCTGTACCGAGATCGAGATTCCGGCGGATTGGGTCAGCGGTGTCTATCTGGGGAAGCTCACGGCGGCGCGCGACGGCATCCAGAGCTATGTGATTTTCGTGGTGCGCGATGATCGCCCAGCGGATTTTCTTTTTCAGTGCAGCGACAATACCTGGCAGGCATACAACCGCTGGCCCTCACAGTTCTCACTTTATGACAATGGGGAACATCAGTGGTACTGGGGCGGGGGCGTGGAGGTGAGTTATCGCCGTCCCTACGGCAAGTACTGTCAGATCCTCGACGCGCCGCTCTCCACGGGATCGGGGGAGTTTTTTCTCTGGGAATTTCCTTTCGCCTATTGGATGGAGTCGCTGGGCTACGATGTGAGTTATGTCTCCAATCTCGACACGCATCGCAATGGGGAAGGTCTGCGACGGGCCAAGGGCTTTCTCAGTGTGGGGCACGATGAGTACTGGAGCCTGGAGATGTACCGGCATGTGCAGGCGGCGGTGCAATCGGGTGTGAGCGTTGGTTTCTTCTCCGGCAATGCGGTGTGTGGTCGCGTTTTGTTTGGCGAGGGAGGAGACAGTTTTCAGCGAGTGGGCGTTTTTGGGCCACCGGGAGGGACGCGGGAGTTTGAGAACATGCGTTCTCTGAAACACGAGCGCCCCTATGCCAATGAACTGATGGGAGCTCAGAGCACGGGGCCCGTGACAGGGGGCGCTGACTGGATCTGTTCGGCGCCCGATCACTGGATTTACGAAGGTACCGGCATGCAGTTAGGGGAGCGCATTCCCGGCGTCATCGGCTGGGAATACCATGGGGATCCCGCGCCCATTCCGGGTCTTGAAGTCGTGGCGACGGGACCCACGGAGACGGCCCCAGACCAGCCCAACGGTGGCGTTTACACGGCCACGGTGTATCCGGGGCCCAAGGGCAATGTGGTCTTCAACGCGGCCACCTGCTGGTGGGCGGACGGTCTGAGCGAGCCTCCGGGGTATGTGCGGCCCGTGGTCTACGTGGAGCCCAAGGGGCCGGACAAGCGCCTGCAGCGGATGACGAGAAACATTCTCGATCGCATGCGGCGGGCGCCCAATGGATGATCGATGGGAGATGAAACGAATCCTCGGTTTACTGGACAGGTTTTCCCGCTCGTGCGAGGGTCGCCGACGATGACGATGGTGATGACGGCATCTGCGACTCGTGTCATTCGATGGCTAGGGATGGGGCTGATCGTGGGACATGCCGCTGTGATGCTTTGGGCGGAGCCGGTATCCTACAATCGCGAGGTCCGGCCGATCCTGTCTAACAACTGCTTCTTCTGTCACGGTCCGGATGAGGAGACACGGGAGGCGGGAATGCGTCTCGATGTGCGCGAAGCGGCGGTGGCGGAAAATGACGGTGTGCGGGCCATCGTTCCCGGGGATCCCGGGGCCAGTGCCTTGGTGCAGCGGGTCACGGCTGCTCATGTGGAAGACCGGATGCCGCCTGCCGGCTCCAAGAAAGAATTGACGGCGGAAGAGATCGCGATCCTTCAACGGTGGATCGCCGAGGGCTGTCTATGAAAACCACTGGGCCTTTGAGCCCATTGACCGGCCGGCCGTTCCCCGGTTGGAGGCGGAAGCCCAAGCCTCCGCCAACGCGATCGATGCCTTTCTCAACCGCCGTCTTTCCCGGGCGGGCGTGACACCGTTGCCGGAGGCGGACCGCTATGCCTTGATCCGGCGTCTTTATCTGGATATGTTAGGAATCTTGCCCCCGGTGGGTCAGGCTGATGCCTTTGTTCAGGATGACTCTCCCAATGCGTATGAGAGGCTGGTGGACCGTCTCTTGGCGAGCCCTCACTACGGGGAACGCTGGGGGCGTCACTGGCTCGATCAGGCGCGCTACGCCGATTCCAACGGCTACGCTCCGGATGGCAATCGCAGCATGTGGCCCTATCGGGATTGGGTGATCGATGCCTTGAATGGCGACATGCCCTTCGATCAGTTCACCATCGAGCAGTTGGCTGGGGATTTGTTAGAAGAACTTTCCCGGAATCAGCTCATCGCCACTGGATTTCACCGGAATACGCTCATCAATACGGAAGGCGGAACGGATGCGGAACAGTTCCGCGTCGAGGCCATGGTCGATCGCACCAACACCACGGGAGCGGTGTGGATGGGGCTGACATTGGGCTGTGCTCAGTGTCACACGCACAAGTTTGATCCCATCACCCATGAGGAATACTATCAGTTTTTCGCTTTCTTCAACAACTCGGAAGATAAGAACAGTCGAAATCCAATCCTGACACTGCGGTCGCCTGAGGACGAGGCTGAGTTGGGCCGGCTCCGTGTGGCCTTGGCCGCCTTGAAACGGGCGAAGGACGGCGAGAGCAGGAAGGAAACCATCGAGAAGATGGAGAAAGAAGTGAGGGCGTTTGAGAGACGTGCGCCGACGACGATGATCATGGGCGACCGCAAAGAGCGCCGTCCCACGCATGTGCACTTACGGGGGGACTTTTTGCGCAAGGGGCTCGAGGTGCATCCCGGCGCCCCGAAGTGGATGCCCCCCATGCCGGCGTCGGCCAAGGAACGCAACCGTTTGGATCTGGCGACGTGGCTGGTGGATCCGGAGCACCCGCTGACCGCGCGGGTAACGGCGAACCGGATGTGGATGCACCACTTCGGGAACGGACTGGTGGAGACGGAGAATGACTTCGGATTGCAAGGGACGCTTCCTTCGCACCCGGACCTCCTGGACTGGCTTTCTGCGGAGTTCATCCGCCTGGATTGGTCGATGAAATCGCTTCACCGTTTGATGGTGACGACGGGGGCGTATCGGCGATCGTCGTCTCATCGCAATGCCGTGCTGAGCGAGAAGGATCCGCTGAACAAGTGGCTCGGACGGCAGAACCGGCCCCGAGTGGAGGCGGAAGTCATTCGTGATATCGCTCTCTCTGCCAGCGGACTCCTGACTCGCCGAGTGGGTGGTCCGAGCGTTTTTCCTCCGCAGCCGGAAGGCATTTATGCCTTCACGCAGAACAAGAAAAACTGGAGAGAGAGTCAGGGCGAGGATCGCTATCGCCGTGGTCTCTACACGTTTTTTTATCGCAGTGCGCCTCATCCCATGTTGGCCACCTTTGACACGCCCAATTTTCAGGCCCTGTGCACCCGTCGGGAGCGGTCGAACACGCCCTTACAAAGTCTTCAGGTGGCGAATGATCGGATGTTTATTGAGTTCGCTCGAGCCTTGGGCCGGCGCGCTCTGCTTTCCCGGCCTGACGAATCGGGGCTCGAAGCGCGGGTGGCTCATGCCCTGCGGCTTTGTTTGACGCGGCCCGCGGATCGAGGGGAGATCGCGACCTTGGCGGCCTTTTTCGAAAGGCAGCAAGCCGTTTATGCGAAGGATGAGGAGGCCGCACGGGCCTTGGCGGGAGAGGCGTCTCTCTGGCCCAAGGGGACGAAGCCTTCCGAGGCCGCGGCATGGACGGCACTCGCGAGGGTCTTGTTGAATCTGGACGAGTTTGTTTCTCGAGGATAGAGAATAGTAGATATTTAGATAGGAACCGATGACACCGGAAGACCATTTTCTTCGAACCATCACGCGGCGGCATTTTTTCAATGACTGTGCTGTGGGCGTTGGATCCCTCGCCCTGAGCAGTCTCCTTGGGCAGGCAGCGACCCGGACACCCCTGGCTGCCCGACAGTCGATGGCCGTTCCGCGGGCCAAGAACGTCATTTATCTCTTCATGGCCGGTGGACCCAGCCATCTGGAACTCTTCGAGTACAAGCCGGAACTCACACGCTACCACGGTGAGAAACCGCCGGAGAGCTTGATGAAGGGCAAGCGATTTGCTTTTCTCAAGGGGGATGAGACCTTGTTAGGGCAGAAACAGACGTTCAGTCAACACGGGAAGAGCGGTGCCTGGCTGAGTGATCTCCTGCCGCATCACCGTAAGATTGTCGATGAGATCTGTTTTGTGCGGAGCATGAAGACGGACGTCTTTAATCACGGTCCGGCGAAGATTTTTTCCAACACGGGTTCGCCGCAACCCGGGCGTCCTTCGATGGGCTCGTGGGTGACCTATGGCTTGGGCAGTGAATCGGAGAACTTGCCCGGATTTGTCGTCTTGCAGTCGGGCCCGCGCGGTCCTCGCGCCGGGGGATCACTGTGGTCGAGCGGTTTTCTGCCATCGACTTATCAGGGAGTGCCTTTTCGCGGGCAGGGAGATCCCATCTTGCACTTGTCGAACCCGCCAGGGGTCTCGCAGGAAAGTCAGCGGGATTTTGTCGACACCGTGGGTGCGCTCAATCGCCGGCGGCTGAACGCCGTGGGGGACGAGGAGATTGCCACCCGGATCGCGGCCTACGAGATGGCCTATCGCATGCAGATGAGTGCTCCCGAACTGATGGATATTGGGTCCGAATCCAAGGCGACGCTGGATTTGTACGGGGCGGAACCCGGGAAAGCTTCCTTTGCCAACAACTGTCTCTTGGCTCGGAGGCTCATCGAACGCGGATCTCGTTTCGTTCAGCTCTATCACACCAGCTGGGATCAGCACGGGGGATCGGAATCCCTGGAGGAGGAGTTGCCACTCCGTGCCAAGCAGGTGGATCAGGCTTCGGCCGCCCTCGTCCTGGATCTCAAGAGTCGCGGACTCTTACAGGACACCCTGGTGATCTGGGGAGGTGAATTTGGCCGGACGCCGATGGGAGAGAATCGGCAGACGACAGGAAGAGATCATCACATTGATGCCTATACCATGTGGTTGGCCGGGGGCGGGATCAAAGCGGGAATCACTCATGGCCAGACGGACGACTTTGGTTTTGGGTCGGTGAAAGATCCCGTTCACGTGCACGATCTTCATGCTACGATTCTCCACCTTTTGGGGATCGATCACGAACTGCTGACCTACCGGTTTCAAGGACGCGAATTTCGACTCACGGATGTCCACGGTCGGGTGGTGCGGGAGATCTTGGCGTAGTCCGCGAACGTCACGAAAAGGGAGGGTCAGCGAAAGGCGCGAAAGTCACGAAAAGGAGGGTCAGCGAAAGACGCGAAAGTCACGAAAAGGGAGGGTCAACGAAAGACGCGAAAGTCACGAAAGAAGAATAATGGAGTGGGGTGGAGAGGATGTCTTGGCGTCCTGCTGGCCCGACGCTTCCTTTTGCGATGTGATACTGCCTGGGCTGACCGGTGAGACGCCGGTCTCACGTTTGCCTCATCCGGCGTGGTGGCTAGAGGCGACTGACGTTGATGCGGATGTAACAATCATCGGTGGCGTCTCTGAGGGAGGTGGCCAGCTGGACGATGAGGGGAATGCGGCCGTCGTTGGCGATGCCGCTGGAGATGACGACTTCGACACCGGCGGGGCGCCAGGTCAGGAGATCGTCCGAGAGTTCAAAGGTGTAGCGGAAGTCGCCGGCAATGACGACGTTCTCCGGGGTGATGCTGCCGCCATCGGGCACGGTGAGTTCCACACCAAAGAAGGGCTCATCATCTTCCATGACGGTGACGGGAGTGGGCAGGCCGCTGGGATCGCTTACGGCCGGATCGGTGCCGAAGGCTTCCTCTAACAGATCGGTCACGCCGTCACCGTCGGTATCCTTGATCGCTTCCGGTTCGCCGTCGATCACCTGGAGGCCGGGGACATCGACGACGGTGACCCGATGTTCCGATTGGCCGCCGATCCTGATCGACCAGGTGCCCAGCTCTGGGGATCTGAAGGCCGGAACATCCTTGGTGAAATAGTGACCGTCTCCGGCGGTGGGGTCGTTGTCCAGGCCGTCGTCGAAGAATTGAAAACTGAATCGCCCGATGCCGCCGCCGGTAGGCGCCCGCACTTCGCCATCTAGCATGCCGACGAACCAGTTATCGGTCGGTGCATTGGTGATGGTGGCGGACATGACCGTCGTCGAGGTGCCGTCCTGTTGAAGGAAGCCGGGGCTGAAGGCCGCATTGGAAATTTGGGGAAATCCCGGATCGAGGGTGGCGGGGTTGACATCGAGTCTCCACACCTGTGCCGGGCCGCCAGTCGGTGGCTTCCACCCGGTGTGCCACACCAGTCTCGATCCGCTGGCGTCCATGCGCACCAGGCTGGGTGTCGCGTTCCAGTTGATCGGCATGAGATCGAGCCGTTGACTGCCGTCGGTGGCGAGCAGGGTCGCCAGGAAGGAGCCCCCGGTTCCACCCGTGTCAGCGACAATGACAGTGCCTTTCTCGTTGAGGCGGAAATCGAAATTGTTGAAACCCGTGATGGTGATGAGCGATCGTTCAGCTGTCCCGGCAAAGTTATTGACCAAGAGGTCGGTGTCGCCGCTGTATTCATAGGCGATGACGTTTCCATCGCCGCTGATCGCCAGATCGATGTCCATGTTCGGTTTCTCCGGATTGATGACTTTAAAGTTAGCCCCGTCCCAGGTGACAAAGGAGCCGGCATGGAAGGCACCCGGTCCGAAGAAACTCGAGGGATCCTGCAGGTCGTATTCGAGCAGGAGGCGGGTGCCGTCGTCATTGACGGCAAAATTGCCCGGATGCACGGATTGATCGGGCTCCTTGGGAACGACGGACCAGAGATCGAGAAAGCCGAAGAGCTTGCGCAACCCTGTCCCGTCGGGGTTGATCTCGAAGAGACCGCTGGCAGCGGCCGTATCGCCCGTCCGTCCCATGTAAATCTGATAGTAGAGCTTGCCGTTTTTCGCGAACCTGATCTTGGATCCTCCAAATCGGGATTCGCGGATCGATTCTCCGACTGTCACCTGGGAAGCGATCTCCAGTCGGTTGGTGCCATCGCTGTTGGCGGTGAAGATTTCGTCTTCGGTGTCGGTCCAGGCGACCTGAGATCCGTCGTGAGAAATGGTTACCCAGGGCGAGAGGCATGGACACCCGCCGCGAAAGCCGGCGTATTTGAAAATGACGCGATGGTCCGAACCGTCCGCGTTCATCGTGTAGATGTTTTTGTTGCTGGTTGAGTAAATGATCTTGGAGCCGTCTCCGCTGATTTCCATTCGGCCGAGTGCCAGATCATCGTCCGAGCCGAGGTTGGTGATCCGTTCGTAGGTGATGGTGTTTCCCGCATCGAGGAGGACATCGTTGTCAGCGGGAACGCCGCCGTCGCCTGGGCCGGGATCGACACCGGGTGAGCTCTCGAGGCAGAGCACATAGATGTTGGTATTGGGGAGTTCTCCTTCCGTGAGGCCAGGTGAGCCCTCGCTGTCGGACCGTCCAAAGGCGATCGAACTGCCATCGGGAGACCAGCTGGGCCAGGCTTCGCTCAGGGAGATGGTGTTGGTTAGGTTTGTCGATTCTCCCCCGGAGACGTTCATCACGTGGATGTCGTTGGTCTCGCCTTCCACCCCCGAGAAGAAGGTGAAGGCGACACGCGTGCCGTCCGGCGAAATGTCAGGAAAGCGATTGAAGGCGCCCGTGGTCTCGCCCGTCGTGGTGAGGGCCACCGGTTCGCTGCTCTTGTTCGTGGTGTAGAGCCAGAGGTCATGGCCCTCGCCCGCGGGTTGGGAGAGGATGAAGAACGAACCGTCGGGTGCGAGGGCCGCGCCCTGGAGAAAACGCTGTTCGGCACCGGTATCGACGTCGACGTGGATGGTTCCGTGGCTCGAGGTAGATTGACCGGTGAGGGAGGCATAGGGTGCGGTGTGGATCGTCGTGCGGCCGCCGCCGCCGTTGCGACTGAAGCGCCACAGGGCGGTGGACCCGTCACGGGAGACGGTGAGGAAACCGCCGCCACCGCCGCCATCAATGCGAAGCTTGGGGGAGAAGGCCTGGTCTTCGCCGTTTGGTGAGGTCCGATCGAAGGGGGACTGGCTTACGTCGAAGGCGAGATACTCGTGTAAGCTTACGGTTTCGTTGGTGATCAGATCCCCGGTGGATCCTGCCCATCCGAGAGAGACGGATGCGAGACCGAATGGAGTCTGCGGTCCTGTGGCCAAGAGGCGCTCGTCACTGCCGTCGGGGTTGACGCCCCCGAGGTCTTGCCAGTCGCCGGGCTCGCGATCGGTGGTGAAGGCAATGAGACCGCCGCGTGGATCCCAGACGGGGAGGCGTTCATTCCCGGGGTCAAAGGTGAGTCGCTGGGGAGCGTCGCAGCCCTCCGGAGGATCGGGTGGCGTTGGCGGATCGCCATTCCCATCCGGTTCGCCCTGGGAAAACACGATATTGTCGAGGGCGATGTCATCACTCAGATTGCCGAGATTTCCGGATTCGAACCGAAGTGTCAGTGTGGAGCCCCGGAATGGGGCGAGGCTGTGATCAAAGGTGGTGCGTGTCGTTTCGGAGATGGCGACGTTTGCCGAGGAGAAAAGGGTTTCGCCGCTGGCGCCGACGACTTCGACAAGGTCGATGACCGGGTCTTGGGAAAAGGCCGTGCTATAGGCGGCCATGTCCCAGCTCAAGAGTTGCACTTCATGGCCGGCGTCCGCGGTGAAGGTGACCTCCATGATCCCCACGTTGTCCGCGTCTTCGAAGAGGATGTTTTCCAGGTCGCCGTAACCCTTGCGCCAGAACGCGGGATCGGCCGGATCTCGGCTGTAGGAGACGGAAATATTGGGAGTAAAGCCGCCTGCCGTCCCGTAAGAGAAATTGCCCATCGTGGCTGCCGTCACGTTGTCTCCGTAGCCGTCTGACATGTTGGAAAAATCGCCGAAGCCCTCGATATCGAACGTCAGTACCGTAGCCGTGGTGCGGGGGGCGGTGAAGCTGAGCGCCAACGCCAGCATGACGGCGGCCGTGGCTAGCCGGATTGGGATGAATTGGAAGTTCATTCGTTCGTGGGGGTTGAAATGGACTTTGGACCTACCGAGACTGAAGTTCACACCGCAAGGCCGCGGCAATCGTACCATTTCCGGGGGGCGGGATCCATGCATAATCCGCGCAAAAATGGAGCGTTCCAGATTCGCATTCCGGGAAGAGCTGGCTAAGCTTCCGCGATGCCAGGGGGTGAATTGAATCTTGAGTCCGCTCTTGGGGGGCGGGCATTCGTCGCAGGGCAGGACCATTCGGCGGGCGGGCGAGGGAGCCGCAGAGACGTCGGGACACTGTCATGGAATCGGCGCTCGGGCGATGGTCTGAGCGAGCGCCGTTGCCCGGGAGGAAAATGGAGACGATGAGCGGCGGACTCCGTATCATATTCGTCGTTGTCTTGGTGGTGGTCGTGTCCTCCGTCATTCGCAACAAGATCAAGGAGTCGCGATCCTCCGCACACGATCTCATGGGGGACTACCGGGATCAATTTGCCCAGGTCCGGCCTCAAACCCGGCCTCAGATTCGCAGATCGGTTACCCCTCAGCGGCAGGAGATTTACTCGGTGCCGGCCAGTCCCAGGTATGCTCCGATATCGAACCTGCGCACGCTGCGTAACCGGGGGTGTGAAGACCACGATCTCAGTTCCTTGATCCTGCAAAACGAACTGATCAAGAAAGACCCGCAGCTGGCCTATAATCAATTGGATATCGATGACTGCAACGGGCTCATCCAATCCTATGTCGAGCGCGGTGTGAGAGAGAATTCGAGTTATCTCCTGCGGCGCAAGCTGGTGGAGTCCTTCGGGCAGACAAACCGGGCGGTCTTGGTCAACCGGATGCGATTGGTTGCAGTATTCTTGGGAGGTGAGAAAGGGCGGGGAGGGATCGATCCGGTTTTCACGCCCATTCGCGAAGAGACTCACCGTTTCTCCCCTTATGTCACCGTTCTGATCGAGAACTACTTGAAGAAACTGGAGGAGAAGATGACGCAGACGGGGAGCAATCGTGGGGTGTCTCGTCAGTTCAAGGCGTTCATCGATACGTTAGGCGATAGTTTTCAGAGTGAGTACCGGATAGCCGAGATTGGCGCCGATAGCCGGGGAGATCCCGCGAAGGAACTCTACGCCATGCAGGTGCTTCTGCGAGACGTGCGGGATTACTATGGCGAGCGGGTGGAGGCCCCGGCGGATCGCCCGCCGTATCATGTGATTTTTTCTGACAATGGATCGTTTCGCAGTGAGACATTGGAGATTCTGAGGGGGCGTCACCGGTCGATGAGCCCGGGCGAACTCAGCAGGAGCTTCATCGCAGTGGGGCTCGAACTCCGTGAGTATCTCAGCGCCTTGCGAGAGAAACGAGGCACATCGGGTCGGGGCGGGACTGAGGAAGTCAATCACCTGAAGAAGCTCAACGAGATTGCGGCGACGCTATCGGGTTTGTTTGCCAGTGAGCGGCTGAAGATGGACGTCGTGTCGCAGGCCGAGACCCTGGTCGATCTGCTGTTCCTCGAAGGCCTCTATAGCAAGAAAGACCGCAAGGAATTGAAGAAGGAACTCGGTGAGGATCTCGAATTCGGTATCGGCCGTGAAGAGCAGACGCGGGCCTTTGATCGCTATTTGAACTACATGAGCGGTTTGGCGCATGCCAAGTTGGATGAAGCCTTGGGGGAGGCTGCTCGTGCTTATGCGCGGATCACGAGCGAAGCCGAGAACTACATGGAGGTGCAGGCGAGGAAGAGTTCCCTGCAGATCTTGGGACAGCTTCAGGTGGAGTTTTTTGAGAAGCACCGGGGGATTCTCGCCGGAAGAAAGGATATCCACCTCGCGGGAACGGCTCGCGGCCGTCTGCAGGTCTTCCGTACCGAGAGTGAGATTGCCCAGTATCTGCGCCGGGATCCTCTGAACGGGGCGGAAACCATCTGGGTCCTCAAGGGCGGTCTTACCATGCCCAACGCGGCCTCCTTTGCCGCCATCATCTTGGAGGATCCGATCATGAAGGCCTCCCATTACGACGGCTATGCCCGGAGCCGGAATCCGCCCATTCCGCTTCTCCAGGTGCCCGGTGCCGTGCAGGCCTATTCCCGGTTTGATGGGAAAAACGTCGTCCTGGAAGCATCGCGAATTCCCCAGGAGAAGGTCGTTATCCGGGAGGCCACCATAGCAGAGTCTCAACGGAAGGCAGCGGCTGCCGAGAAAGTCCGGCTGGAGGTGGAGAGCGGAACCCCGCAGCTTTATGAGATCGATGCCGCGCGGAATAACGAAGAGATTCGCCAGTTGCGAAAGCAAGTCGGGGCGAAGGCGGCGAACTACGCCTTTCTCCGATCCGCCTTGCCCCTGGGGGAGGCACGGCATGAGGAACACATCTATCCCGGACTCGCCATTCCCTTCCATTTCTACCAACAGCACGTGATCGCCAGCGGGGCGGCAAGGGTCATCGCGAGTCTCGATGCCTTGGAGGATGCGGAGAGTGTAAGGAGAGCCTTGCTGGCTATCAGAAATAGAATTCTGCAAGCCCCTGTCGAGGGAACTCTCCTGGAGTTGTTCGAGAGACAGATGGAAGACGGGCTGCGCGGCCAACATCGGATTGAGGAGACGGCGGTGAAATTGCGTTTCCGCAGTTCTTCAAATGCGGAAGACGGCAAGGAGTTCAGCGGCGCCGGCCTCTACGAGAGCCATCCCGCCTATTATGTGTATCAGACGAACGGATCGAGCGGGCGGAGAGCGCGGGCGGAGAACCTCCGAGCGGTGGGTGAGGCCATCAAGATGGTTTGGGCTTCCTTGTGGAAGGCCGAAGCCTACCAAGCCCGGAAGCAGGCCGGCATCGCTCAGGATACGGTGCGGATGGGAATCCTCGTGCACCCGAGTTACCGCAAGGAGGAGTCGACGGGCGTGGTGTTTTATTATGCTTCCGACGACATTGAAATCGTGGCCAACAAGGGGAACGAAAACGTGCAGAATCCCAGTATCGCCGGGCTCACGCCGGAAATGCATCGTGTGACCAAGAATGGGGAGCGCCAGATGACCCCGACGAGCAGGTACAGTTTGAGCGAGAAGGAAGTCTTGAGTTCCAAGGACCGGAAACAGCTCATGAAGCTGTTGAAGGGCGTCATTCCCAAATTTCGCGACGTCTATCCGGAACAGGGAATCGCGGGCGTCGACGTCGAATTCAAAGTGCTTGAAGTGCCCGATGGTGAGGGCGACGAGAAGGACGTCGTTATGTTAAAGCAGATTCGCCCCTTGGCCAAACGCGTAGGGATGAAATGATGCTTCCTGCAATTGAGATGGACTTTAGTCCCTCTGTTATTCAAGAACGTTTCTAATCTTGGAGTTGGACTCCCGCGATTAGTGAAGAACGCGCATTGGGCGGACAGGAGTGTCCGCATCACTGGACTCTACTTTGGTTAGAAGCGTTTATCGCTGGCGACTTCTCCAAGGGAATGTTCCGCTTCGAAGACCTCGATCTCGGCTTCGGTCCGTTCCATGTTGATGCGGGCGAGATCGGAAGCGAGTTGGGCTTCGCGAATTTTGTCGCGCGACGCCAGATTCTGGTCGCCGAGTTCTGTGATGGCCTTGAGTTTTTCTTTGGCGGCCATGAAGCGGACGACGGCAGATTCGTGATCGAGGCGGAGGACGCGTCGTTTTGCGACGAAGAGGCGTTGGCGCGTTTTTCTCGCTTCTTCCTCGGCGATCTGGATGGCATTTTTCGGTGGTGTTTGCGAGGGGGCTCGGTTGACGCACCTGACGACAATGGATTTTCCATCAATGCGAATGACATTGCTCACTTGTCCCTCGCCCAGCACGGTCGCTGCTTCTCTGACCTTGGCCTGTTTGATCTGATCTAGCGAACGGACGAAATGGACGTTCTCCAGGCCGGTGCCTTTCTTCTTCGCAAGGGGGGCCAATTCAGCCAAGGAGGCGTCCGGCGTCTCTTTGATCAGTTGGCGGAGCGCCATCGCTTGGGCATGGCTTTTCTCGCCGTGGACGGAGAATTCGTAGATTTCCCAGGAGTGATCTCTCGGGGGAACGGGCGCGGTGGCTGTCTCTGGAGTCGTGGCCGGATCCGACGGCGGGGCGGGAGCGCGGTTCTCGAGGAACTGCTGCTGTAGTTGTGGCTGCTGTGGTTGTGAGATGGCAGTGGATGCGAAGGGGAGGACTGCGATGCCAAGGAGCAGTACGATGGAGCGGGCGGCGCCTGACATGGAATGATTGGTTTGTTTTTTCATGATGTTTTCGATGCGTTTGGTGAAGGGAAAGGAGCCGAAAGCGTGGCCCGTGGCGGGAATCGCGGTTTTTTCCTCGGTGAGGAATTCCACCGTCTTGAGAAGCGCGGCGCCATAAGAGCGGCGTTGATCGGGCAGAGCCCAGATGACGAGGGCGTCGCAACATTCCTCCTCTGCCTGGTGCAGGCGGCGGCTGGCCCACCAGGCCACGGGATTCCACCAGTGGATGCTCATGACGAGCCATTCAAAACGCCGAACCCAGTGATCGCGCCGCCGAATGTGAGCCAGCTCGTGGGCCAGGACGGTGGTGAGTTGACCCGAGTCGAATGTTGTTAGGAGTGACTCAGGCAGGAGGATGACAGACCGTTTGAATCCGGCGGAAACGAGTGGGCTCAGACGCTGGTCCGAGATGAGCACCTCGGGGCAGCCACGGAGACCGAGTTGTGCCGAAAGCGATCTCGTGCGCTCTTGCACGTCTGGTTCGGCTTTTCGCGATCCCTCGACGATCTGCTGCAATCGCTGGTGGCGTCGGGCGGCCCCGGCGATCACGAGAACAAAGCCGGAAGCCCAGAACGTGATGAGAACGGAACTCCAGGAGGGGCGGGCGAAACGCCACGTTGGCGGCGATAGCACTTCGTGTGAGGGTGACGATGATGTCAGAGACGGCGATTCATTCTCCGTGATTTCCTCGGTCGCGATCCGAACCGGGCTGATCTCTTCTTCAACAGGTCCGTTAGATTCCGCTTGGCCTTGCTGGAAGGGCCATGGGAGGTGCACCAAGGGCGGGGTGACGAGCTTGAGGAGGACCAAGAGGGCGAGGGCATGCGCGAGATGCGGGCTCCGCCAGATTCGAGTGAGTCCCAAGGCGAGCAAGGCGAGTGCGCCCGCGAAGAGGACGTTGGAGAGCAGGAGTGACGCCATGGGGTTCATGAGCTGGGATCGGAATCGTCTTCCAGGAGTTTTCGCACGGCCTCCTTTTCCGCCTGGCTGAGTTTTTTCGCCTGAACCAAATGTGAGACAAAGAGTGAGAGGGAGCCACCGGAGAGCTTGCGGGCAAACTCGTCCAACTGCATCCCGGCGACTTCGGCGCGGGAGACCCGTGTCGTGAACCGATGGGGCGATTTGGTGTCGTCCCGCTGGAGCAATTCCTTGTCTTCGAGCCTGGCGATGAGCTTCTGTACGGTCCCCAAGGAGGAGGCGTTGACTTGGGGATAGACGCGCTCAGCGATCTCCCGCGCCGAAAGGGGAGGATGGTCCCAGAGCGCCTTGAGCACATTCAGTTCGGCATCGGGGACAACGGATTTGGAAACAGCCATGGGTGCGACGGGGTCGGATAGACATGAAGTCTATGTGGCATAGACACCATGTCAACGAATGATTGCAGAGGATTGAAAGCGTTCGACGCCGAGATGCCGAAAAGGGAATCGGTGGGAGGGGAAAAAGGTACTCGCAGCCGTTCGTTTCGTTGAAAGGGAAAGGAAAGGTATCGTATTTGTGAGCGGAGGGCTCGGTCAGGTCCGCTAGAACTCAAGAGATCGATGGAGACACAGGTCGAATTTCAAACCAGTATGTTCCCCGAACTTCCGGGTGAAACCGAAGAGAATGTCAATGGGTTCATTGGGAGAGCGTTCTGTGAGTGGATTCGCGACGAGCTTCCAAAGCACGGCCATGGAACGACGGATCAGATCATTGCTGAGGATTTTGGATGGCTCTGCATGCTCGAGTGCGATCATCCGCTGTGGATTGGTTGCAACCACCAAGGTGAAGATGGGGAAGGAATGACAGCCTACTCGGCCATAGTCGTCGCCGAGTTTCCCAAGAAGTTATTCCGCAAAGGTCCGGACCCAAATCCAGCGTTGGAGGCCGCATCGGCAGCGTTCAAGAGCCTGATCGAAAGCGAATCCAGAATCGTCGACGTGAAATGGTATGCGGAGGCCTGAGGAAGGACTCCATCAGTGAATCAGGCATTGGACGACAAGGAATGATCCTCGAGGCAAAGCTCATCGCTCAAGGCTGGCTCGACTTGCGACTCTCGAAGCTGAGCAAGCGTGAACGTGCACTCGGTGAATGGGCCAACGAGGCGCTGAGTGAGGCCATTCACCACGATGCGGATTACGCCTTTGAGATCATTGAAGCGATTCACGAACTCGATCCCGATCACAGGACCGTGGAACAGTTCGCTGCCGGGCCGGTGGAGGACCTTCTGGCCTATCAGGGTGTCGTTTTGATCGACCGGATTGAACGGAAAGCGCAAGACGACCGGTCGTTTGCCTTTGTTTTGGGAGGTGTCTGGCAGAACATCATGCCAGACAATATCTGGGAACGCGTTCAGCGGTGCCGGGAACGGAGAGGGTGGGACGGCGTGCCCGCGAGAACATGAGGGGCAAACGAGATGGAGCTTCAATATTGAATTGGGGTGTCATTCGCGGGAGCGGAGTCTTGTTTGTAGGGTGGGCGCTTCGCCTGGCACTGCGGCAACCGGAGCGGTTGCCCTACAAGACTGATGTTACAAACCTTTCAACTCGACCTTGACGCTCTACTAGATGGAGTTGCAACAAGAGGGGGGATTTTGGGGCGTGGTACTCAATTGGACCCGGAAGCTGCTATAGGATGAGGCAAAATGATTGGGGGCAAAATCATTGAGGAGGATCGGCACTCACTTGGCATGTGCGGTCCCGGTCCTGAACCCGCAACGAACTTGCTGCCCAAAGTTGAATTGCGGGTTCTGTTCTGGAGGATCGTGTGGGTGGAACAGCGGAGGGAGAAGATGGTGAATGATGGGGAGCAATGATTTTGCCCTCAATCATTTTGCCGATTCCAACATCACAGTCGCCTAGAATGCAATCGAGGCGCTGGATAGTGTGACTTTTTTGTGCAAGTGAAGTTCATGCCGAGCAGAGTTCGCTACGAGATCGAGCCGTGCTTGAGGCGATGCACACTGGCTCGTTGCTCTCTCACTTGAGAAGGCTGCTTGCATGTGAGGAATCGTTCGCTTGATCGGACAGATACAGGTACGAGCCAGAACCAGATCCATCCACGACCGGGTACGTGGAGTTCAAGGATTGCGACGAGTGGCGAAGTGCCTATCGGCTCGTCAAGGAGGTCTTGGCTCAGCGGGAGCACTTGCCGACTGGTGAGGAGAAACGGCAAATGCGAGTGGCTGGTGCGATGTGGCACGGAAATGGGCTTGAGGATAGTCGCAGATGAGCGGACATTGAGGCATGAGTGTCGAGGAATTGAAGCGTGAGGTCCAGCGTCTCCCCGATAACGAGCGTGGCGAGTTGATAGCCGCTCTGATGGCCACCTTCAATCCACCCGATGAAGGCGTGTCGGACGAGGAAGTGGCCCGGCGAGTCGCTGAGACCGAATCCGGGAAGGTTGAGGATATTTCCTTCGAACAATTGGAGGCGAGGATTCAAGATGAACGCCACTGATGAAGCCACTGCGCTTCCATCCTAGCGTTCAACGCGATATCAATCAGGCAATGGATTACTACGGTGGGATTTCTCAGTCCCTGGCGGATAGGTTTTGGTTGGAACTCCAGAAGCGTTTGAGGAAATCGAGGTTAGTCCTGAGGGCTATCACTTTCATGAAAGTGGGCTTCGCCGATGCAATATGAAGCGATTTCCTTACAATATCCTTTTTGTGGTTATGGACGATCGGATTCGGATTCAAGTGGTGCGTCACCACTCCCGCCGCCCTCAGTTTGGAGTCCGGAGATCGAAGGATTAACGGTGGTTGGCTGAAAGGTGAGGAGGTAGAGCATTTCGAGTCGTTGGTTGCATCAATGATGATGTCAGGCATTGATAAGGGACAAATGGCAATGAACGCATGGAGAGTATTTTAGACAAGCCTGAGTGGAACGATTCATCGAAGAAATTCACACATCCACAGTGGGAACTGATTGCCGAGTGGCTCGAAGCTCGCCATCCGGAGGCGGAATGGAGCGCTGCCTGGTGTGACGTGGCACGGGAATGGGCCAAGGCCGTTTCGATCGAGATCGGCTCGGCGCAGCATCTGTTTGAGTCGGAGCACTTCATCCTTTCGGCTTCAGCGGGGAAGAGCCGGGCCACAGACGTTCTCCGGTTTCTCGAGAGCACTTTCGATAAGATTGTCAGGGAAATCCCGTTTGCTCACCCGGAGGAGTCGCTTCTGGGAAAGTGTGTCGTCTTCATCTTCTCCGACACCCACCAGTTTTATGAGTATCTCTCTGATTTTGCGGAGCACGACGGGGAATCGGGCCTCGTTGGGGGTGTCTACATCAACAAAGGCTATGGACATTTCGCCATGCCGAGCGACGATCTCTCTCATTATACCGACGTCTTGAGTCATGAGTTGAGCCACGCCATGGTGGCGCACCTCGCGCTTCCGGTTTGGCTCGACGAGGCGATTGCGATGACGGTGGAGGATTCCGTGACTCATCGGAATCCCTACATTCTCGATCGCGAGATCATCCAGCGCCATCGCGAATACTGGGACCGGGAGAAAATCATGGCGTTTTGGAAGGGTGAGTCATTCTGGTATGCCGATGAAGGACAAGAATTGAGCTATCACCTCGCGCAGTTTCTCTTCTCTGCCGTTCTGTCCGGCGGAGAAACGAGCCCCGATGAGCTGCATGGGTTTGTCGAGTCCGCGGAAATCAGGGACGCGGGCTTCAAAGCGTTCCGTGCGCTATTCGGGCATGGGCTGGAGGACTTGTTGTCCGAGTTTCTCGGGCCGGGAGATTGGACACTACCGGACGATCCGATTGGCTCGAGAACGAATGGGTCCGACCGTGGGGCCGAACTGCATGACGAGTGAACTTCCCCAAAGAACGCTCACGCGTAAGAGCCAATGCTCGTGGAGGAAGCCGTGAGCGCTGTTTTGGTGGTGCGCCCCCGGTAGCCTGTGCTACATCTGTGACCGTGGGGGAGGTGAATCGCACACAACCAAAATGGAAGACGAAGTATGAAGATTGCACTGACTAG
The DNA here is from genome assembly GCA_028281705.1 of Verrucomicrobiales bacterium. Lineage (GTDB taxonomy): Bacteria > Verrucomicrobiota > Verrucomicrobiia > Verrucomicrobiales > DEV007 > JAACDM01. The sequence goes on along the minus strand of JANQJH010000602.1, from coordinate 9,481 downwards.
CGTATTTGTTGATGATCCGATCAAGGCTCACCAGTTTTACACGGAGGTGCTTGGGTTCCGGTCCAAGGAATTCGTGGAGGAGGCGCAGCTGGCCATCGTGGTCTCGCCCGAGGATCCGGAAGGCACGGCGTTGCTCCTGGAGCCACGCGGTGATTCGTTTGCCAAGACCTACCAGGAGAGTGTCTATGAGGCTGGCTTGCCCATCATCGTTTTTGGTGCGGAGAAGGTTGAAGAGACTCGAAGTGATCTCGAATCTCGAGGAGTGAAGTTTCGAGATGATCTGGCGAAACCGGAGTGGGGTCTTGAGAACATGTTTGAGGACACGTTTGGCAATCTCATTATGGTCGCAGCGCAGAAGAGTGACTAACTAACAATTTTGCCATTTCATTCACCCATCCAACCGTTCCTGGAAGAGCACGGCGTCTTCGTGGTCGACGGCGGCCTGGCGACGGAACTCGAGCGGGCCGGGCATCGTCTGGACTCGGATCTGTGGTCGGCAGAACTCCTCATCCGGGCACCTGAAGCGATTCGCGAGGTGCATCTGGCTTACCTGCGGGCCGGGGCGGACTGTCTCATCTCGGCCAGCTACCAGGCGAGTATCGAGGTGTTCATGTCTTTGGGAATGAGTGAGGGCGGTGCGGCGGATTTATTGTGTCGATCGGTGCAATTGGCTTGCGAGGCGCGTGAGCTTCATGAGGCGGAGTCCCAGGCGATGATGCCGCGGCGGCGTCCGTTGGTGGCGGCGAGTGTGGGGCCCTATGGAGCGTTTTTGGCGAACGGCGCTGAGTATACGGGTGACTACGGCGTGTCGCAGGTGCGCCTGCGCGACTTTCACCGGGCGCGCTGGGAGATTCTTCTCGATTCAGGTGCTGATCTTCTGGCCTGCGAGACGATTCCCAGTGCTCTTGAAGCGACAGTGTTACGGGAGCTGATTGAGGAGTCTCCGCAGATGCCAGTCTGGGTCAGTTTCACCTGCCCGGACGACGAGCACATCAGTGACGGCACGCCGGTGGCCGATTGTGCCGCGGAGTTTGCTCATTGTGAAAATGTGGTGGCCGTGGGAGTGAACTGTTCGTCGCCGCAGGTGTGCGGGGCGCTGGCCCGGCGCATCCGTTTGGCAGTGCCGGGCAAGGAGGCGGTGCTGTATCCAAATTCGGGAGAGGCCTACGATGCCGAGCAAGGGGCGTGGGAGGCGAGTGAAGGGGCGGAGGATTTGGTCGCAACGGCGCGCGGTTGGCACGGCGACGGGGCCCGGTTGATCGGCGGCTGTTGCCGCACGCGGCCGGATGATATTCGCCGGCTGGGCGAGGCGTTGAGGCGTTGAGGCAGGATTCTGACGAGAGGGCGTCGAAACGAGGTGGGTTGCGATTCTGGGAAAATCTAAGTATGGTTCTTTGATGAAAGGGGAGTTCACAGCTGTCATTGAGGTCGCCGAAGAAGGCGGGTATTGGGCATGCTGCCCGGAAGTTCCCGGCGCCAATGGTCAGGGTGAGTCCATTTCGGCTGCGAAAGCAAACCTGGCTGCTGCAATCCAGTTGATCCTGGAGGATCGTTTGGAGGATTCGCTAGGTGGGCTGCCCGGTGATGCCATCCGAGAAACGGTCGCTATTGGATGAAGCGTAGCAGCTTGCTCAAACATCTTCGGCGTAATGGGTGTGTGCTCAGCGTGAAGGAGCAAACCATTCATTGTGGATCAATTCAGCGAATGGTGCGGTTGAAGCGATTCCCCGCCATACTGAGATCAAGAATCAGCTTGCAAGAAAGATTTGCCGAGGGTTAGGCGTACCCGAATTATAGTTAGCGGCGATACTGTACCAGTCGGGTGTTGAATGATCAAACTTCAAACTCGAACTCACGTGTTGGAGCCTGAATAAGCTCGTCGTCTTTCGAAATCCGCGCCGAGACCGATTGGGGTAACATAGGCAAACACTTACTCCAACACTGCCTGGAGTTTAAGTTGAAATTTAAGTTTTGCTAGCCGACGGCGATGCCGATGAGGGAGACGTCGTCGCGCATGCTGTCATGGTGTTGCCAGTCGCGGGCGGCTTGGAGGATGGCTTGGAGATTTTCGGAGATGGGAAGGTGAGCGCCCGATCGGGCGGCTTCGGCGAGTCCGGCTTCGCCCCATTCGTTGCCCTCGGCGTCATCGATTTCGAAGATCCCGTCGGAGTAGAAGAAGAGGCGATCCGTGGGTTGGAGGTGAAGGGTGTGTTCCTCGAAGATGGCGGAGGGGAGAAAGCCAATGGCGGGAGGGTCAGTGGGCGACAGGGTGGCTGTCTTGTTGGAGATGATGAGAGGGCCCGGGTGCCCGGCAGAGGTATAGCGGAAGGTGTTTTCCTCGAGATCGAGAATCCCGTAGAGAAAGGTGAAGAACTGGTGGCTCGAGGGGGACATCTGGAAGGTGGCGTTCAACTGCTTGGCCACCTCGGATGGCGTGGTCAATTGGGCCCCGGATCCGTTGTGATTGAATAGGACGGTGCCGGCTTCGTCGTGCCGGGTGAGGACGCGGCTGAGATGGACGGAGAGCAGCGCGGCTGAGACGCCGTGACCGGCGACGTCGACGATGTAGATGCCGTACTGGTGCCCGCTGAGAGGAATGATGTTGAGGGTGTCTCCACCGAGATCGTCGCAGGGCTCGTAGATCCAGCCGAACTCGACGCCGGGCGACTGGGGTATTTTGTCAGGAAGGTAAGATTGCTGGATGCGCGCCGCGGCGAGGAGTTCGTCCTTCATCTGTTGGTGGGCGGCAGAGATTTGGCGGTTCATTTCCACCAGCCGCCGGTTCTGTTCGCCCAGGGTGCGTTCTAACTGAAGCACTCTCAGGCCCGCATTGATGCGCGCCCGCAGTTCTGCGTTGTCAAAGGGCTTGGTCATGAAGTCGTCGGCACCGGCGTCCATGCCGGCGACGATGTCTTCTTTCTGTGAACGCGACGTCAGGAGAATGACATAGACGTAACTCTCTCGGGAGTGATCCCGAATACGGCGAATGAGGGTTTCGCCGTCCATCTCCGGCATGAGCCAGTCGCTGATGACGAGAGAGATATCCTCGGACGCGAGAAGCTTCTCCCAGGCTTCGCGCCCATTGGAGGCCTCGACGAGTTCGTGACCGGACTTTCGCAGGCAGGCGACGATGCGGGCGCGGGTGGCGCGTTCGTCTTCGGCTACGAGAATCTTCATGGATGAAATGGAATGGAGTTAGCTGAGTTCCTTCATGAAGGCGGCGAGCCGGTCGCCGAGGGCTCTGAAGGCGGCTTGGGTTTGAGGGAGGTGCGTGCGTGCCGCGTCGAGATCGTTGGTTCTCGCGGCGTTGTCCAGATTGGTGATGGCTTTCAACGCGGGGGCGGCGGCGTAATTCCCCACGAGGCCCTTGAGCGAGTGGGCGCTTTCGTGGGCCTTGTCGGCGTCATCCGCGGCGAGGGCATCTTCGATTTTTTTCAGAAGCGGCGCCACGTCTTCCTGAAAAATGCTGATCAGCTCGCGCATGAGCTCCTCGCTGCCCGAGGCCTCGCGAAATTGCGTGGGGTCGAAGGGCGATTCTCCGGCGGGGGGCGCCGGCGGTTCGGACTCTGGAACCGGTCCTGGATCCGGCGTTGACTCTTGTGCGGATTGCTCTTCAGGGGCGGCGCTGGGGCCGGGACTGCCGAGGGAGGTCTCGATCGCTAACAAGAGTTCGTCAGAGCGGATGGGCTTGGCCACATAGCCGTCCATGCCGACGGCGAGACAGCGCTCGCGGTCGCCTTTCATGGCGTTGGCCGTCATGGCAATGATAGGAATATGCTTGCCCGTTTCCCGCTCGGCGACACGGATGGCTTTGGTGGCTTCGAAGCCATTCATCTCGGGCATCTGCACGTCCATGAGAATGACGTCGAACTCTTGCTTGGCGTGGGCTTCGACCGCTTCGCGCCCATTGTTCGCCAGGGTGGTTTCATGGCCGCGTTCTTTAAGGAGGTTGATGGCGACGATCTGATTGACGCGTCCGTCTTCGGCCAGGAGAATGCGAAGGTCTTTCCGGTAGTCGCAGGCGGGTTCCTGGCGGACCTTGACCGGTTTGTCTCGCGTGGCCACCCCCAGGGTCTCACCGATGGCATCGAGAAGATCCGATTGTTTGACGGGTTTGGTAAGGCAGCGGGCGATCCCGGCTTCCTCGAGCTCCGGACGTCGCGGCGGATTGCCGGCGGATGATAGCATGATGATGGCGGGCTTCTCCGGCAGCGATTCATCGGAAGCCAAGGCTTGGGCAAAGGCGAGGCCATCCATTTCAGGCATCATGAGATCGAGAATGATGAGCTTGAAGGGATCGGCTGAAGATGCGGTTTGGAGGAGATCGAGCGCTTCAGCGCCGCCGGTGGCGACATCGGGACGGAGCTCCCAGTTCTTCAGCATTTCATCGAGGATGAGCCGGTTCGTCTGGTTGTCATCCACGATGAGGGTGTGCAGGCCGTAAAGGGTGGTGGCCACGCGGCGGTCGGTGGTCTGCTCCGAGGCGGGGGCGACGCCGAAGCGGGCCGTGAAATGGAAGGTGCTTCCAATACCGAATTCGCTGTCTAACCAAATACGCCCACCCATCATTTCAACCAACTGGCGGGAGATGGCCAAGCCGAGTCCCGTACCGCCAAAGCGGCGGGTAGTCGAGGTATCCGCCTGGCTGAAGGACTCAAAGATCATCTCCTGTTTTTCCTGAGGAATTCCCATGCCGGTATCCGTGACGCCGATGTGGAGGACGACATCGGTGGACGAGACGGATTCGGCGTTCACCTTGACGACGACTTCGCCCTGCTCGGTGAACTTGATGGCGTTGCCCACGAGATTGACGAGAATCTGTCTCAGTCGCCCGAGATCACCCACGAGGCTGTCGGGAATCTCTGGGGGAATGTGGTAGGCCAGTTCGAGCCCTTTGTCAGAGGCCCTGACGGAAAGAGTTTGCAAGGTGTCGCCCACGGAATCGCGAAGATCGAAGCGGTGATGTTCGAGTTCGAGCTTGCCGGCCTCGATCTTGGAAAAGTCGAGGATGTCGTTGATCAGATCGAGGAGGGCATCGGCGGAGTTCTTCACCAGGAGGGCGTACTCACGCTGTTCGGGGAGGAGTTCCGTATTGAGAAGGACCTCGTTCATGCCGAGGATGCCGTTCATCGGCGTGCGGATTTCGTGGCTCATGTTGGCCAGGAAATCGCTCTTGGCGCGATTGGCCTCCTCGGCCGCGATCTGAGCCTGGCGCATGGCTTCTTCAGCCAGCTTCTTTTCCGTGATGTCGCGCGAGATTCCAAAAGTGCCTAACAAGGCGCCGTTCCGGTCTCGGAGGCACATCTTGGTGGTGGCGGCCCAGGTGTCGTGACCGTCGGCCCAGGTTTCCTTCTCTTCCAAGCCGACGACGGGCTTGCCCGTGCGCATGAGTTCGCGCTCATCTTCCAGCGCTTGACGGGCGTGTTCACTGGTGAAGAAATCCGCGTCTGTCTTTCCCGTGGCGGCGTTGGGGTGATCGATGCCAAACTTCTCGCTCAGGGCGCGGCTGATCATGAGGAAGCGGCTCTCGGTATCCTTGAAATAGATACTGTCCGGAAGATTATCCATCATGGCGTGGAGCAGGCTGCGCTCCTGGTCCCGCGCGGCTTCGCTCTTCTGTAGCGAGTCGCGCATGGCATCGACGGATTCGGTGAGGTGATTGAGCTTGGGATCCTCCACCGGCGATGGTGTGGGGGAAGGACTCGGCCTGGAAGAGACGGCGGGCGGGCGCCGGAAGGCGAGCCAGGCGATGATGCCGAGTGCGAGAATCACCGCGATGGCGAGGACGGCGGCCACCGTGCCGAGGGCATTGATGAGGCGCGCGTTTTGTTCGAGGAGCATCTGAGTGTCTTCAGGCATGATTGGAATCTCCTTGGACCACGCGTGGAATGGTAAAGTAAAAGATGGAGCCCTGGGGCTCGTTGGATTCAACCCAGATTCGGCCGCCGTGGCGCTTGACAACCTTGCGGCAGATGGAAAGTCCGACGCCCGATCCGGAGTAGTGGCTTCCCGTGCCGTGAAGACGGCGAAACGGTTCGAAAATGGTTTCGTGATGGTCCTCGGAGATTCCGATGCCATCGTCGGCGACAGAGAAGACCCAGGTATCGTCTCTGGCCACGGCGTCGATGTGGATGTTAGGCTGGCTCCCCTCGGCGCGATACTTGATTCCGTTGCCAATGAGATTTTGCAGCAGCTGACTCAACTGGGTTCGGTCTCCCTCGATCGTGGGAAGCGAATCGAAGGTGATCTTGGCCTGACATTCATCGATGGCCCGGGCGAGAAACTGGAGTTTCTCTTCCACGAGGCTATTCATGTCAATCGCCTCGAAGTCCTTGGCGTGAGCCTCCAAGCGGGCGTAGGCCAAGAGATCCGAGATCAGCGTCCGCATGCGGGAGGCGCCGTCCATGATGAACTCGATGTATTCATCCGCCTCCTGATCCAGCTTGCCCTTATACTTTTTCTCAAAGAGGCCGAGAAAGGAAGAAATGGTGCGGAGAGGTTCCCGCAGGTCATGAGAGGCCACCGAACTGAACATGGAGAGCTCCCGGTTGCGTTCGGCGAGGCGGCGTTCCAGGGCGACGATGCGTTGCCCGGCTCGCAGCCGGACGCGAAGCTCGTCCTTGTCGAACGGCTTGGTGACGAAGTCGTCCGCGCCCGCTTCCATTCCCTCGACGAGATTGTGTTTCTCTGTCTGGCCGGTCAAGAGAATGACATAGACGTAGGCTTCGCGTTCGGATCGGCGTATCTTCTGAATAAGCTCCACGCCGTTGAGCTTGGGCATCATCCAGTCACTGATGACGCAGTCGAAATCTTCCTTTTCAAAAAGCGTCCAGGCCTCCGCGCCGTCGTTGGCGGCCACGGGGTGGTAGCCCCATTCCTTGACGTAGGCGGCCAGCCGGAGCTGGGTCGCGCGATCGTCTTCAGCCAGGAGTATTCTCATCGTTCCTTCGACCCGTAAACTCTAACCTTCAGAGCGGGTCAAGTCGATGACAAAACGCCAGGACGTCGATTCTTGGGTTCAGGAGGAGCGGGGGATCTTTAGAGTCTTCGAATACGGATATTGCGGAACCACACGGGATCGTTGTGGTCTTGCAGCATGATTCTGCCAGGCTTGGTGGCGAAGTCTTTGGCTTTCCTGAACTTGCTGTCTTCCAGAGCGTCCCGCCAGCTATCGGTGTTTTGATCGACATCCACCGTGAGTTGTCCATTGAGGAAATGTTGCAGTCGTGAGCCACGGGCGACGACGCGTCCCTGGTTGTACTGGCCCACGGGCTTGGTCACCTTTTGCGCATAGGTGGGGATCACGTCGTAGAGCGCCGCGGTGAGGCGGTCGGCGCCGCGCTTGCCATCCGGGTGCTTGGTGTCATCGAGCACCTGGTACTCCGCGCCGATGCGCTGGCCACCGTAGTTGCCGAAACGGTACTTGAGGCCACTGTTAGATCCCTCGGCGATCTTGAACTCGAATTCGAGTTCGAAGTCACCATAGATTTCCTTGGAAAAAATGTCGCCGGTGCGTTTGGAACGGTAGAGTTCTTTCTTGTCGGTGATGATCCATCCGCCGTCTACGGGATCGCCGTTGCCTCGCTGCCAGTGATCCAGTGAGGTGCCATCGAAGAGGGAAACCCATCCGTCAGCATCCTTGGCTTTTTCGAGAGCCACGGTCGTCGTGGCGTCGGGGGACCCGTAGCCCGCCAGGGGTTTGCCGTCGTCATTCAGTTTTCCGGTGGCCCAGAGCAGGCCGCGGGTCACGAGGTCAAGGTAGGGCTCGGCTAACATCGTCTCATTGTGATGCCCGAGGGTGGTGCCGAAGGTGCGGCCCTTGCCATACTCGTTGACCCAGACACAGGCATGCTCTTCACCCTTGGTCGCGCCTTCACCCACGGCGAGCGGGGTGGCGGTGTCCCACACTTTCTTGATTCGGTAGAGTTCTCCCTTGGGCGTGGTCCAGGCATCGGGCAGTCCTTTCATGATGGGGTGATCTTTCTTCACCGTGCGCACCTTGATGGGAGCGTGCGACTGGTGGTTGTAAGAGCTGACGCCCAGACATTTGCGCCATTCATCGGTTTTTGCCGCGCGATAACTGTGCATGCTGCAGTGGATGGCGACGCAGGCGACGCCGTCGGCGTGTGCCTTGGCGATGCCATTCACGAAGGCGTCATCTTTCAGGGCGCCAAAACATTCGTTGTGTACCACGACATCGTAGCCCTTGGCCCAGTCGGCCTTTTTGTAGAGGCTCACTTTGTGATCGCGCGAGGTGCCGCCTTCGTGCACGATGGTCCAGTCGATGTGCGTCCGTTCGCTGATGCCGGCGCTGAGGATGAGCTTCTGCTGCTCGTAGTCGTGGCAGCAACCTCCCGTGACCATGAGGGCTTTGAGGGGCGGGGGTGCACTCGAGGTCTCCTTGGCGTGATTCAGGGAGAGGGCCGCCGTGACGGCGAGAAAGAGGGAGGGCAAGAGAGCGCGTTTCATAGATTCCCGCATCGTTCCCAGAGCGCCTCAGGCCGTCAAGACAAGACCGCGCGGGATTTTTCAGCCGGCAGGATGCTGAATCTCGCTCTTGTTTCAGCGTTGCATCCAGGTGAGGACGGCGTCGAGTGTTTCCGATGGCGCCGCACTGTGTCCCATGCCGGGCACATGAAAGTACTTGGCGCGATAGCCATGCTTCGTCCATTGCGGGCCGGAGGCCTTGGCGAACTCGTAGTTGTAGTCCTCCTCGCCGGAGACAAAGGCCCATCGTTTGTCCTGATAGCGGCGGCTGAGAGTGACGTGTCGATCCTTCACGTGGGGGAGAAAGGGCGGGTAGGTTTGTCCTTCCTTGTAGCCGCGGTCGCCTGAAACCTTGACGGATTTCTCGATGGTGTAGGGTTCCAGGAGCGCGCCCCGGACGACGTTGACGGCGCCGCGAAAATGTTCCGGGCGGAGGAAGCAGATCATGGTGGACGAGATGCCGCCGCCGGAGACCCCGCCCACATAACAACGCTTGCTGTCGATATGATAGGCGGCTTTAACAGTGGCCAGGGCATCCAGGGCGAGGCCCATGCGGTAGCTCAAGATGGCGGAATTGCCGGCGCCGTGCGGAGAGATATAGATCAGCTTGTGCTTTTGGTAGACTGCAGCTTCGTCCCTGCGGGGGAGATGGCCCCGCTTTCCCGCGGTGACCTCGACGTAGACGCCAAAGGGCTCGGATTCATCGTAGTTAGGCGGGACGAAGAGGGCCGCCGATTGGGCCCGGATGTCGTAGGCCAGTCCCTCCAGGGAATCGGTGGTGTACTCGGGTACGGTTCGCTTGAGATAGCTCTGGAACAACTCGCCCCCGAGGTATTCCTTCGGCTGGGGGTAAGCTCGATGGGTGAGAGCGTGCTGGGGAAACGCGCCTCGCAGTTTGGCCAGGCGTTCAGCGCGGGACGCCTCGTAGGCTTCCTTCCACGTTTTGAGAAAGGCGCGGTCGTCATCGATGAGCTTTTCCAGGGGCCACTTGTAG
>JANQJH010000595.1 GCA_028281705.1 Verrucomicrobiales bacterium | reverse complement strand
CCTTCGATATCTCCGACTTTCGAGGCCGGCCCGTGACCGGGCGAACGCCGATCTGGGAAATCTGGGAAACGGTGAATCACTGGGAACCTCTCGTCTTCGGAGAGTGGGCGGAAGAAAATGGGCTGTCGCTAGCCCGGGAGGCAATAAGCGCCCTTCCAGGCACCGCGGAAATTTCCTCATTGCGCCCCTTGCTCGATAAGACGGTGACGGAATCACCCGCCGAGCTGGCCCGTCACTGGCGCACCGCCAGGCGTCAGCTACGCGAACTTGCGGAACGGGAAGACCAATCTCTGTGGTCGCGCCTCACGGAAACCGAGCGCGCAGCCCTCATCCGCGGAGCGCAAGACCGCCGGGCCGACCTCGCGGCCGCGGCCGTGTCGGGTGCCTCCCGCACGGGCCAAGGCCTACTGGATGAACTCAGCGAGCACTACGCCCTGCGTGTCTTCCGGTTCGGCAAGGACGTCGAGCCCATCGACGATTGGCAGACCTGGGACGGCAACGGAGCGCCTTCGGATGAGGACGAGAGCTTGAGGTCGCGCTCGGACTTCACCCAAGCGCTTGAATTCGGCCTAACGACCAGCTCGGAACGCACCTTCGCCGGAATGGTTTTTCTCTCCGACGGGCGGCACAACGCCGACCGATCATGGATCGACGCCGCTCGTGTTTATGGCGCGCGAAACATTCCCATCGGGGTCGTCGCCCTCGGCAGCCGAACCGGGCCTCGCGATGGCATGATCACCGATGTCGATGCCACGCCCAGGGTCCATGTCGAAGAGTCCGTCACTCTCCAGGCCGACGCCATGTTCGCGGGCATGCCCGGACAAGAAGTTGTTCTGCATGCCTATGCAGGCGACAAGCAATTCGACTCCATCATGCATACTGTGAGTGGGCACCAGGAACGGCAAACCTTCTCTTTTGCCCACACCCCTACCCAGGCCGGAGAAATCAGCTACCGTGTGGAAATCGCCCCCCTCGAGAATGAGCGCATCCTGGAGAATAACTCCGGCGCTGCCACCGTGATCGTCGATGAACCTCCCCCGGAACCGGAAGAAGTTCCCGAGGAGGAAGAGCTCGTCGAAGTTTTGCTAGTCGACGGTTTGCCGCGCTGGGAGTTCCGCTACCTGAAAAATCTCTTGGATGGCCGGGACCGTTCGGTGGAACTTCAATATGTCCTCACCCGCCCGGAATCCATCGCGGGCCTCCCCCATTTCACGGGACTCCCCGCCAATGCGCAACGAACATTCGGTCAATCCCTGGCCACTTCGGTCCCCCAGAACCCAGCGGACTGGCTGGGATTCGACGTCATCATTCTCGGAGATCTCCCACCCGACACCTTCACCGATGAGGCCTGGGAAGCCATCGAAAAAGCAGTGTCCGAGGAAGGCGCTCTCCTCATCGTCGTGGCCGGCCAACACGCCATGCCCCATCGTCATACCAACCCCCATTTCAAGAAGCTCCTCCCTATCAGAGTCACGATCGCGCCGCCGGCTTGGAAACCTTCACCGTTTCGCCTTGCCTGGACGCCCGATGGCGAGGAATCGAGGCTCTTGGAGATCGGCGAGGACTCACAGATTTCTCGTGCCGTTTGGCAGTCTGTCCCCCCGTTCACCTGGCGCTTCCCTTCAGGTCCCGCCAAACGCAACGCCAAGGTCTTGGCCTACGCCGTCCCGGCCTACGCCAGCGAAGCCGCCGGCCTCGATCCCGATACCGCCGTGAAACATCAACCGCTGATCGCCAGCCAGCGCCTGGGCGCGGGACGCGTCGTCTTCTTCCACTTCGACAGCACCTGGCGTCTGCGTTATGGGGCGGACGACCGCTATCATCACCGGTTTTGGTGGCAACTCTTGCACTGGAAGGTCGCCCCCGAAGAGGAAGAAGAACCGCCCAGCCCCGAAGGCGTCAGCATTGTCTTCTCATCGGACCGGGAAAACTATCATTTGGGCGAACGCATCTACCTCAAAGCCAAACTGACGGATTCCGGTCACGCCCCCGTCAGGCAGGCGCGGCTCCGGGTTCAAGTGATACGCGATGGAAAAACCGTGACCACCGGGATGCTACGGGAACGCTCCGGCTCTCCGGGGGTCTACGAGGCGGTGATTGAAGACCGCCTCCCGGAACCCGGAGCCTACCGTTTCGTCCTCAGAGGCGACACGAAATTCGCGCGACTTCTCAGGCTCACGGACCAATCCAAGATCGAAAAGGTGATCACGGTGCAGCCGGATGCCGGACGGGAACTCCAGGAACTCACCTCCGACTACGCCTCGCTGCAACGGCTCGCCGAGCTCAGTGGAGGGCGCTTCGTCGGGCTTCCACATGCGGACACCTTGGCCGAAATTTTCGGGCCGCCCTCCTTGATCGACCGCCGCATCGAGGAAACGACGCTATGGGACAATCGAATACTCCTTATTATTTTTGTTAGCCTACTCACTCTCGAATGGATCCTCAGGCGTCAAGCGGGACTCGTCTGAACACCTCTACCGCCATGTCATCTCCAGCGTCTCACAAACCCATCGTCCGCTCCTTGCGCAGTCTGATTTTTCGGGCACGCTTTCTCATGCTCATGCGCGGCGGCTCCGTCGCCATCGGCCTCATCACGCTCGCACTTCTCCTGGCGATCGGGATCGATGCCCTCTTCTCTCCCGACAAGCCCCAGATTCGCTGGGCCATCACCGGCATCCTGGCTCTCATCACCGTGGCCGCCCTCGGCCGGTTCGTCATCTTCCCCGGGACGCGGCGGATCCAGCTCAAGGAAATGAGCCTGGTCTACGATGCGCGCCATCAGGAGTCCACCGAAGCGTTCACCTCGGCCTTACACTTTGCCGAAAGCGTTCGACTGGGCTCGCTCAACGGCTCGAAAATCCTCGCCTCCACTGTCATGGATCGAGCCATCCGCCAAGCTCAAGAAGTCGTGCCGGCACGCGAATTCCGCCTCCGCGCCTCCCTGCGACAGCTTCTTTTCGCCGGCTTGGTTCTTGGCATCTTCACCACACTCTGGGCCACCTGGCCTTATCAGATATCCCGGCTCCTGGCTCGAGTGATCAATCCCACGAGCAGCTATGGGAACGTCTATGCTCTGGGCATGCACGTAACGCCCGGCAATGGCTGGGTCCCCCTGGGCAGTCCGGTCACGATTACCTTGCGCATTCCCGGAAGAAATGCAGAGAGTGCCGTTTTGCACCGCCAGAATCTCGACGGAAGCGAAGTCACCTCCGAAACGATGCAGGCTGCGCAACAGGGCGACCCGCCGCAATTCACCCTCACATTCCCGCACGTCACGGAACCTTTTCGCTACCGCATCTCGTCAGACCGGGGCGTGAGTGATCTCTATCAGATGGACGTGCGTCCCTATCCAAGCATGAATCAGCTAGAGGTCTCCTACGACTACCCGCCCTATACCGGCATGCCTCCGATGAAGACTGCCTTGGAAGAGGGAGGTGAACTCAGGGGAATCCACGGGACCGCGTTGACCCTGACAGGCATCCCTCAGCCGGCTTTGCATTCAGCCGATCTCCTCATGCCCGATGGCACCGAGATCAGCGCCACGTTCCGGCCAAAGAATGACCACCAGGCCGTGTGGCGATTCAAGCTATCCCCCGAGCTCAACGGCACTTGGCACTACCGGCTGCGAGACGAGGAGGGGCTGGAAACGATCTCGGAACCCTTCTACATCACCTCTCTCGCCGACGCCCCTCCCAGTATCGTCATCACCGCTCCCGAACAATCGCCTCTGGAAGTCCAGCCGACCGACAAACTCACCATTCGCTATGAGGCCACGGATGATTTTGCCCTGCGGCGTATCAAACTGATTGCCACGCCTCCCTCGGCATCTTCGTCCACGGAGAAGACCCAGCCCCTCCCCATGAGGAGTGACGACGGCCGCTACCAAGGTGAAGTCACCGTCGACCTCGCGCAATACCGCCTGGCAAAACACCGAAGCCTCAAGCTCTTCTTGAACGCTTCAGACAGTCTGCCCGAGCTGAACCACGGCCCCAATCTGGCTCAGTCCAACCCGATCCATGTCTTCTTGCCCGGAGAGATGCCTCTCCTCGCAGCGGCTCAGATCTCCCTGAGAGCCCTAGCGGAAGCCCAACAAGCCCTGGCTGACGAAGCACAAGCCCTGGCGGAAGCCGACCCCGCTGCGCTCCCGGCCCTCGATTGGATCGAACGCCAACAGGAACTCGCTGAAGCACTGGAATCCCTGGAGGGCATGGAACTCGCCGAGGCGTCCGATGCTGAAGGGCAAGGGCAAGGGCAAGGGCAAGGCCAAGGCCAAGGGCAGGGGCAGGGCCAAGGGCAGGGGCAGGGCCAAGGGCAGGGGCAGGGGCAGGGCCAAGGGCAGGGTCAGGGGCAGGGGCAGGGGCAGGGTCAAGGCCAAGGGCAGGGGCAGGGCCAAGGGCAAGGTCAAGGGACTGGCGGAAGTGGCCTGGCTCAGGGCTTGGGACAGGCTATCCGGGCCGCACAGGCCCAAACGGCCGGCCAGGCCGCTCAAGCCGCTCGTGCCGCAGCGAACGCTCTGGGACAGCGAATGACCGCAGAAGCCGTCTACGGTCCCACCCCGCTGCCCAATCAACACATGACCGCCAGCGATTGGGATCGCATCCGCGGACACCTCGACGCCGGGAGCGCTCGCGCCGCCCAAGCGAAAGCACCAAAACGTTATCGAAAACTAGTCGACGCCTATTTTCGCGAAGTCGCTCGTCGAGCCGCGGAGGAACGCCCATGAAACGCATCCAAGCATCCACCATCCTTCTTCTGCTTCTGCTTCTGCTTCTGTCCATCTCCCAGGGGCGGAGTCAGCAGCCGTTAGGCGATCCCGTTTTTGCCCCCTACCGCGAGCGGGTCGATGTCTACGTCGAAGCCGCCCTCACCGCTCTGGCTCATGAACAGCTCAGGACGGGCTATTTTAATGGAAGATACGGCGACGAAACCGGCACCGTCGGCCTGGTTGGCATGGCCTATCTGGCAAAAGGCCACGTGCCCGGCCAGGGCCGCTACCAACACGTGATCAATCGATGCATCGACTGCATCCTGGCCTCGGCGACCGGCCGCGGACTCCTAACATCCCCACAACGCGGCAGCAGCGTCATGTATTCACACTGCATCTCCACCCTCTTCCTCTCCGAGGTGTCCGGCATGGTCGACAGCGCCCGGCAAGTGGAGATCAACCGGAAGCTCCCCAGGGCGTTACGGCTCATACTCGATGCCCAAGCGGTGGTGAAGGGGGCTCGAGATCGCGGTGGTTGGCGGTATCAGCCGGATTCTACAGACAGTGACCTCTCCGTCGCCGGATGGGCCGTCATGGCGCTCCGCTCCGCCAAGTCTAACGGAGCCCCCGTGCCCGATCGATCCGTCAAAGAGGCTATCGACTACGTGAAACGCTGCTACTCCAGGGGCAAGTTCGCCTATACGGCGGGATCCAGCGGCACCAGCTCCCTGAGGGGCGTGGGCGTCCTCTGTCTCGAGCTCTTCGGCTTGCATGGCTCCGAAGCGCTCAACCTCGTCGGCGACAACATTCTCGAGAACCCGATACTCACAAAACCCTATTCCACCTACTACGAGGCTCAGGCGATGTTTCAGCTAGGAGGAAAATACTGGAGCGGCTATGCCGAAAAGCTCTACCCCTTCTTCCTCGAATCCGCCCGGGGAGCCCAATTGATGAGTGAGAGCAGAGCAGTTTACGAACGAGCGCTCATCGTCCTGGCACTTTCCGTCCCCTACCGGCAGTTGCCCATCTATCAGCGTGACGAATCCGCCAGTGTTCCCCCCTGATTCTGTTCCCCCATTGACGCGCAAGACAGATGGATCTGTTCCTACTTGGCCGGATCACTCAATCGGTCACCAGCCCGTCGAGGAACTTGTAAAACTCATCCGTCGCCGGATCCTCCGGCTCTCCGAGTTCATCGTTTAATCGGCTGTGATTGCTCTCTCGCTTCCCGTAGGCCTTGGCCGGAACTTCTGCCGCCTTTAACTTCGCCTCGAGAAGCCGCGCCTGCGCAGTGGTGTCAGGGTTTCCGGAGAAGTAGAGGATGAGAAACGGAGGGATGCCCTTGTCTTTCGCCACGTGGGTCACGGCGGAGAAATCCACATGCTTCTCCGGGTCGTTCCCAAACTTCTGCCGATGGCCAAAGGTGAACATCTTGCCGCCGTAGAGCGTCTGCCGGTGCTCCGCGGTCATGATGATCTTGGGAATGTCGTAGGTATCGCCATCCACCGGCACACATCCCTTGAGCGCGTCGAAGGACACGCCCTCTTCCTCGAGGTAGCGATCATCAATGCAGATCAAGGCCGCCAGTTGCGCTCCCGCGGAATGGCCGCCGACAAAGATCCGCTCCGGATCCCCGCCATACTCGGCGATGTGGCGATGCACCCAGCCGAGCGCCTTGGCCACATCGCGAATGAGCACATCCATCTCCACCTGGGGCAGTAAACGGTAGTTCGTCGAGACGAAGACGAATCCCCTCTCGGTCAATACCTTCGGCTTGAGCGCGACATCGCTCTTGTCTCCCACCCGCCATCCGCCGCCGTGAATCCAAAACATCACGGGAAGACGTTTACCGGCCGCCTCACCCGGAGTGTAAATATCGAGGACCTGACGTTCGTCACCAGATTCCACGTAGGCAACGTCAGACATTCGCTCTTGGGCCCTGGCGCCACCATGGCAACCCAGTAAAATCGACAGCACCATGGCCGTTATCATCTCGCGGTTCATCGTCCGGTGTCTGGAAGAGGGTGTAGTGTTCTATCAATCTCCGATTCAGGGATCGAATTCACGAAGTCTGATCCGATCGCCCCTCGATGTGAAGCCTCGAATTGGCGTCTCCAGAGCAACGCCTACCCGGGCGAAACCGGGGCGCGAAGAAGCTTTGAATCCGTCGGCCAACCGCTCATGATCCCAAACATCATGAAACGATCGACCACTGCCCGAAGTAGCCGCCGCGCGTTTCTCTCTTCCGGATCCTTGGCGGCATCAGGCATGCTTGTCCCTTTCCCCCAATGGGAAGATGCGCTTGCCCAGGAAGCAGGCAAACGCCTGGCGCCGCTGAACCGCTTTCCCCGCATGATGCAGGAATACGCCGTCGGCCGCCTCCGCCAAGCCGAGGCCAAGCGCATCGAGCGTTTGCAGAGCATCAATACCAAGGCGGAGGCCGAGGCCTACGTCGAAGAGATCCGCGGCAAGATTCAGCTCAGTTTCGGAACGTTTCCGGAGAAGACCCCGCTCAAACCCCGCACCACTCGTGTGATCGAGCGCGACACCTACACCATTGAGAACGTCATTTTTGAAAGCAGGCCGGGCTTCCTCGTCACGGCGAACCTCTACCTCCCCAAGGAACGGGCGGACCTGACCTATCCCCTACCCGGAGTGATCGGAACCTGCGGGCACTCTAGCAATGGCAAAGCGGCGGAACCCTATCAAGCCTTCGCCCAAGGCCTGGCCCGGCAGGGTTATGTCGTTCTGATCTACGACCCCATCGGCCAGGGCGAACGGCTCCAGTATCCTGACGCCAACCTCAAATCCACCGTGGGCGTGGGCGTGCGCGAACACCTCTATGCCGGAAACCAGCAATTCCTCATCGGCGAGTTCTTCGGAGCCTGGCGAGCGTGGGATGGTATCCGCGCGC
>JANQJH010000588.1 GCA_028281705.1 Verrucomicrobiales bacterium | reverse complement strand
ACGGCGTTCGAGGGAATGTCCCACACCGTCGGCCATGACGGGCCAGGGTTCGGCATCGTTGTAGCGCACGGAATCCACCGCGATCTCCGCGGTCTTTTCCGTGTCGCCATCCAGGTAGGTTTCGCCGGGGCGCTGCAGGGTGATGCGCTCACCGTCATTGCTCAGGCGTCCGTTGTAGGGACCGAAGACGTCGATGCTATCGGGAACGTCGTACCACTGGGAAAAGGATGCTGCCCCCACCCGGGAAACCAGGATGGCTTGGCCGGCGGCAATCGATGCGCCCTCGGGGAAGGCGTAGTCGATTCCGGAGATACTCCATCCCCCGAGGTCGATCGTTTGATCGGAGCGATTGGCGATCTCGAGATACTCGCCGGCGTCGCCAATCTCGCCTAACACATGGGTGGAATGGTACATGATTTCCGAAATCACGAGTTCACCCACGGCGGGCGTGCCGTTGGCGGCGCCGAGTGACGCGGCGCTTTGCGGCGGGTACTCGATTCGGCCCTGGGAATCGACGTGGCGTCCAAAGGTCACGCCCTCGTCGGCGGCGCCGAAGGAGAAACCGTCGTTGTAACCCGTGAGTTGCCCCTCGGCATTGGCGGAAAAGAGATGGATGGAATCTCCGCGAGAACTCAGGCCAAAGGCGGCCCCAAAGAACTCGGCGGGCAGGCTGTCATTGTTCGCCGGATCGGAGTCGTTGTCTTCAAAGATCACGAGATAGCCGCCCGGGGGAATCGTGGTTTCGGCCGGGATAGCGTATTTGTCAGGCTGTCCGGCATCGTCGGTGAGGAACCAGTGTCCGACATCGACCGGTGTGCTCCCGGGATTGAAAAGTTCGATGGTATCGACGGCCGGAGATGCGGAATTGGTGAGGATTTCGTTGATGACGACGGCGAAATCGACGGGGGCGTCATCGCTGCCCGGAGAACCGCCGGTCTCGGCGCTGGCTCGCCAGGCATTTCCCCGGTCGGGATCGGAGTTGCCCTGGGGATCGGCCAGGACGAGCGAGAAGCCGTCGCCGTCGGCTGTTTGCGGCCAGCTTCCTCCGTCCCCGTAGCTGAATGAGAGGATCTCGCTGCCGTCTTCCGCGGCCAGTCGAATGGACTCGCCGTCGTTGTTCAGGCTGCTGTCGAAGGCAAAGACGCCGCGAATGACGGGCTCGTCGCCGTAGCGGAACCGGAAGGCGGCTTCATCGCGGACGATCAAGGCGCTGGCGCCCGGTGCGAGGATGGCGTGAGGGCCCGGCTCAAAGCCGAAACGAATGCCGGAGGTGAAGGTGGTCCCGGCGAGATCGAGTGCTTGGTTGCCCACGTTTTGCAGTTCGAGGTATTCGAAGTCATCGCTGCTGACATGGCCGGCGGCGGACTCTTCGGCGGATGGGGGACCGGGGTGGTACATGACTTCGGAGACGACGAGCGAGTCAGTCGCCGGCAGGGCGGTGTCGACGGCGAAGAAGGTCTCCGTGAGGGCGCTCCATTCGTTGCCGGCGCCGCGGACGCGCGCCTTGAAGGTCAGGGATTCCGTCAGGGGGATCGGATCTTCATACTCGGTGGCGGTGTCGTTCACATTGCCATCATCGCCCCGCGGGTCAGAGCCGTCGGTGGTGAAGTAAAACTTGCCCGGGTTGAAGATCGAGATGCCTTCGGAGGAGAGTTCGAGTTCGAAGCCCGCGGGGACGCGTCCGCCAAATTGGTTGAGGTCCACACCCAGCGTTCTGGGGTAGAGGCCCTCGTCCTGGAACTGATCGATGGCTTCGTCGGTGCGCTCGGGAAAATAATCTTCGAGAACGCGGTCTCTTTCGGTGACCCATTCCTGATCTCTCTCGTAGGCGGCGCCGCGACGGTGATCTCCCCAGCGGGCGCTCTCCGCCACGATGGCGAGATCCAGTTCATCGGCCCTTCTCTGGTAGCGGGCGACGTTGCGTTGGGGCGTGAGGGCGCCGCCGTTGAAGAGGTGCTTGTGCAGGCGATCGCCAAAGCGTTGGACGAACTCGGGAATGTCTTCCAGGCTGTTGAAGATGGTCGAAGGATCTTGTGAGGGGCCCGGTCGCCCATCGCGAACGCCTTCGAGAATCCGCTCCGTATCCCAGGCGTAGTATCGCCAAAGCCGATCATCGGGACCACCGCCCGCGGCCTTCCAGTTGCCGTCGTTTTTCCAGTCCCGGTTGCTGGCGAAGCGTTGGATGATATGCCAGTCGATGTAGTTGTCCACGTCCAGCCGTTGAAGGACTTCGTCCCAGTCCTTGTCGCGCGCCGCGTCTCGCATGGCGTTGTAGGATTTGAGATCGCCGTCGGTGGCCCGTCCGCCATTGATGGAATCGAGTTCATCGCCCCGGCCGCCGTAGTAGTCGGCATAGTGGGAGCCGTCCATGCGCTCCTGCACGACGAAGATGCCCCAGTAGAGGCCGTTGAGATAAATGTGATGGTAGTCGCCATGGCCTCCGGAGGGCGTGCCCATTTCGATCATGGAATCCCGTGCCCATTGGTCGCGGATGTACTGAGCGCGGCCGCGCTGACCGGAATCGTTGTGGATCCAGCTATTGTTGTAGCGTGCCCGGAGATGGATGGCGTTGTAGCTCTGCTGGGGACTGCTCTTGAGAATGGGGTAGTTGAGGCGGCCCTCGCCGTAGTCCCGCCGAAAGCGCAGGCTCATGGCGTGTTTGGGAGAGCGGTCGGCGTTGCGGCTGGCGCCGCCCTGGGCTCGGAGACCGGCTTGAATTTGAAACCCTTCACTCCCGTCCGGATTGAGGAGTTCGGCGGAGACCTCGAACTCGTATTCGAAATCGGCACCCGAACCTGCCGGCGCGGATCTCGTGGTGTTGAGATAGAGTCCTTTGGAGCTCCAAAGATTGGCTTCGTCGGTGACGATCGAGAGGGTGGGCAGCGCGAGGAAAGCGTCGCGGATGCGATCGCGATACTCGTCACTCTCGACTACTTCCTGGGAGATACCGTAGTTAGACGGCTGCCCGTTCCAGCGATCGGGTAGGCCGGGTTGCTCTTCGGGTTGTTGGAGGACGCTATCGATGAAGAGGTAGGTGTGGGTGTCGATGTTGGTTGGTTCGAGCCCGTCCTTGTAGGCGCGGGCACGCAACATGGTGGTCTCATTGACGGTGATGGGTTCGGTGTATTTCGTTCCGGGAACGAAGACCGAGCCGGGGCCGGGATCACTGCCATTGATGCTATAGTAGATGGTGGCGCCTTCCGTTGCCGTGGTGATCTCCACGGTGATCGGTTCGTCGTAGAAGCCGCGGGTGAAGTTGAACTTGGTGTCGGCCACCCGGGGAGGAAGGTCGGCGCGTCCCTCGCCATTGGCCGCCTCAGGGGTGGGCGATTCAAAGTATCGCCAGTCGCTCCCGCCCTCTTCGTTGCTTCCAATGCCGAAGGAAAGTCCGGTGCGCTGATTGGGATAGCGATTGGCGTACTCGCTGAGGATGGTTTCCCCGTCGGCCGCCACGAGGGCGAGGTATTCCCCGTCGTCGCTGAGCTCGAAGTTGGTGTGGTAGACGGAGGCAAAGATGCCGCCGCGGTCCTTGCCGGAGGCAAACACGAGACGGTAACCGCCCGGATCGACGTTGAGATTGCCCGGCATCTTCCACTTGCGCAGGTTGCGGCGGTCGTCGGTGAGGAAATGGCCGCTGAGGTTGTAGGTGGCGTCGCCGGGGTTGTAGAACTCGATCCAGTCCGAGGCATCCTCGTCTTCATCCTCCAGGGCCTCGAGGTTCGAGGTCATGAACTCAGAGATGATGGGCGTGTCTTGCGCTCGAAGGACGAAGGTCGTCGAGAGCAGGGTGATGAGGATGAGGGAAAGCGGAATCGTGGTCTTCATAAGGGGACGGATCAGGGGAATGATGCTGGCCCTCCAGGCCAGCCTTGCCAAGCGTAACTTAGCCCTCCGCAGGCGGATTCGCCACACTTCGACGATGGGAGGCGCAGTTGACGTCGATTTCAGGGGTGATTTCTCCCTTGGCGGTCGCGGAGGAGAGGAGGGAGGGGATTCCTAACTTTAATCGAAGAAATCGGCCATGACCTGGGCGTAGACTTGGCGTTTGAACTCGGGCACCCAATTGAAGTCGAACTCCTCGGGTCGAATCCAGCGGACCTGTTGGAATTCGGGATGTTTGGTGTCGATCGAGATTTCGTCGTGGTGGCCGAGATAGTCGCAGAGGAAATACGTTTGCTCTTGGCCGCCGTAGATGCCGAATTTGAGGCGGCCATTGACAAACTCGTAGCGATAGCCGCCGCGTTCTTCGACCACTTGGTAGCGTTCCCGGCCGACGCCGATCTCCTCCTCCAGTTCGCGGTAAAGTGCCTCTCGCAGATCCTCGCCTTGATCGACGCCACCCTGGGGAAACTGCCAGGCTCCCGGATAATTGAGGCGCTCGGCGACGAGGATTTTCCCGTTGCGGTCGCGGAGGATACCCGCCACGTTTGGTCGATACTTCACGCCCATGGGCGACAATCCTCCTCAAACTGCCTTCGCCTGCAAGTCGAATGTCCGCCTTCTTTGCCTCTCGCACGAATTGGATCATCCTGGGAACGATGGTCCTGATGGGCAACCTGCTTTTCTTTGACTGGACTTCACGAGCCCAGTTGGAGAAGCGCCAGACGGCATTGATCGAGGGCATTCAAGACAACAGTTGGCGACGTTGCCAGGGCGTGATTTCCCAACGCTATGCTGACCGGTGGGGCTGGAAGCGGGACGACTTGCGATTGGTGTTCCAAGATGTACGGAGCCAGTTTCTTGTCCTCACACTGCTCTTGGAGAATCCGGTATGGGAGATTGCCGGCCGGAAGGCGACCTTCAAGGCGCAGTTGCGCGTCCGGGGCACGCCCCTGGGCATGGGGGCCAGTGTGGAGCGCATGATCAACCGTGAGACGGAGCCTTTGTTTTTCTATTGGGAGAAGGAATCCTGGACGCCGTGGTCGTGGAAGCTGGTGCGGATGAACCACTCCGAGGTGGAGATTCCGGAGTCCTATACGCCGGGTGATCTTTTGCGGGCCCGGAATGGGCAGTTTTCTTTGTGAAATCGTTGGGGCAGCAGGGAATGTTTTTCCCCGGTTTGCGTTTTAGGTCAGTGAGATGACCGCAAAAGAAAGACGATGTCTGAAGCGTCTGGAGTGGATCGCCCGGCTGACGCCGGAGACCTGCCCGGGCGGAGTTCCGACCGATGAACGTGGCTGGCGGGGTTTGGTGAACCGGATGGTGCGGGAGGTGCGTGGCGTGGTGTTGGAGTTGGTGCAAGGGTCAGGGCGATCCGGCGAGTTGCTGCTCCATCAACACGGCGGCTACCGGAAGCTGCGTGGTTTCCAGGCGGCCTCGTTGGTGTATGACGGGACGTGCATCTTTTGTGACCGGTTCATTTCCCGGCGCTCGCGCACGCATGATCAGATGGTGCAAGCTGCCCGCAGCGGGCGCCAGAATATCGCGGAGGGCAGCATGGCGGCCGCCACCTCCCGGAAGACCGAACTCAAACTGACCAACGTGGCCAAGGCGAGCCTGGAGGAGCTGCTCCTCGATTACGAGGACTACCTCCGCCAACACAAACTCCGTCAGTGGGCCAAGGACGATCCCGAGGCCCTGGCCGTGCGACGGCGTTTCCGCGGCTATCCCGATAGCTGGTTTCAGGAGTCCGACAAGTCCGACAAGCCCCACCAACGTCTGGACCCCTATGAGATCACCGGTGCCTCTGCCGAGATCGCGGCGAACACCTTGCTCTGTCTGATCCACCAGGCGATCTACCTCCTCAAGCACCAGCTGAAGACTCTGGAGAAATCCTTTCTTGAAGAGGGCGGTTTCACGGAGCGGCTCTACCGGAAGCGCCAGGAACACCGCCGCAAGAACTCATGAAGCGACCACGCGGTGCCAGTCCAGGCCGTGCCGGGCGAGGTACTTGCGCAGGCGATCGGCGTCATTGGCCTGGGCGCGTTTTTGGCGGGTAACGGCGAACAAGGTTCGGCCGGCCTCGGAGAGTGATCGCGATTGGCGGCAGATCTCAATGACGTAGCCTAACTGAACGCGATCGAAGGGGTCGAGAGCGGCGAGGGCCTCTTCGCCGAGGACGGCGCGGCATTGGCTCTCACGTGGTTCGGGGATGGAAGTCTCTCTCCAGGAGGATTGGAGGCGACCGATCTCTTCCTTGACCTCGGTGACAGAGATGCGGCCCCGGGGCAATCGCCTGGTCCTGCGGGCCTCGGGTAACGGCGGGTTCAGGCCGGTGTGTGGGCGGGAAACGTCGAACTCGCGGGCACGGTTCAGCCCATGGGGGCTCGGATTGCCGATCCTGTCGATTTCATGGGTGAACGCAGCGTGATGCATGGCTGAGCGACCTACAATACGGCGCTGGCCGAGAGCGACATTGCCGTTTTGGCGACGACGCCTTTCCCCGATGGCACGGTGTCTGAGGATTCCTTCGAATTGGAGGCTGTGGGCATTGGCGAAGGCGGAGGCTTCACCGTGACGATTCCCGCGGGGATCACGGTGGATGTGGAGTATTCGACGGACCTTGTTCAGTGGGAGGTGATTGCTACGGGAGCGACGGGAACGCTGGAGGAGACTGATCCGGATCGATTGGCGGGGCCGGCAGGATACTACCGCGCCAAGCGGTAGGGTGGGGATTGGGAGCCGCGCTGCTTTCCGGATTCTCGGGCTTGCCCCCAAGGTGGAACAAGTGAGGGTGAGGCATGGAATCCGATTTGAGTTCTGAGGCGCCACTGGCGCGGGCTTTTGACGCCGAGGCGTTTCGAGCTTTGGGGCATCGCGCGGTGGATCAGCTGGCGGACTACTTGGCCAAGGTGCAGAGCGGGGAAGACATGCCAGTACGTTCCTGGGAGGATCCGGAGGATGCGGTGACCCTGTGGGAGGCATCTATGGATGAGGACGCCGCGAGTGGGGGAGAGGACCTGATTGCGCAGGTGCTGAGAGTGGCTTTTCACGGTCATCATCCGCGCAATCTCGGGCATCAGGTGGGGCCGGTGCTGCCGGCGGCGGCGGTGGTGGATCTCGTGGCCAGCTTGTTAGATACGGGCAGCGGCGTCTATGAAGTGGGCAACCCGGCGACGCCGATGGAGCGAGCGGTCTTGCGGCGTTTGGCACACAGGATTGGCCTGCCCTCGACTGCGGACGGTGTGTTGACCTCGGGTGGGTCTCTGGGCAATCTCACGGCGTTGCTCGCGATGCGTCAATGTCAGAGTGATGCCTGGGCTGAGGGACAGCCGGCAGAAGGGCGCTTGGCGGTGCTCGTGTCCGAGGAAGCGCATTATTGTGTGGATCGAGCGGCGAAGATCATGGGCTGGGGCGAGCGCGGGGTGGTTGCCGTTCCCGCGGACAAGGACTTTCGTTTGCGGGCCGCGGGATTGGAGCCGGCCCTGGCCGAGGCGAAGGCGGCTGGGTTGGTAGTCCTGGGCGTGGTGGCGAACGCCGGGGCCACGGCGACGGGAACGATCGATCCGCTGCACGAGATTGCCGATTTCTGTGAGAGGCACGGGCTGTGGTTGCATGTGGACGCGGCGCACTCGGGCGCCTTTGTCTTTTCGTCGTCGGCACGCCCGATGTTGAGCGGGTTGGAACGGGCCGATTCCATGGTGATCGACTTTCACAAGATGCTCTTGAGCCCCAGTCTCACGACTGCCGTGCTCTTTCGAAGGGGGAAGGATTCTTATCAGGCCTTCGCCCAGAAGGCGGATTATCTCTGGCGAGTTGATCAAACCGAAGACTGGTGGGATGGCGCCAAGCGGACGCTGGAGTGCACACGGCCGATGTTAGGGCTGCGGGCTTATGCCTTGTTCCGTTATGGTGGAGAACGGCTTCTCGAGGCGTCGATCGATCGTGTCCTGGAGGCGACGCGAGATTTTGCCGCCTTGATTGAAACGGCGGACGATTTTGAATTACTCGTCGCTCCGGAATCCAATATCCTTTGTTACCGCTACGTTCCCATCGAATGGAAGTCGTCCGAGTGGGACGCCTTGAACGAGCGCATTCGTGCGATTCTTGTGAGAGAGGGGCGGTTTTACGTGGTCCGGGTCGAGAAGCGCGGACGAACCTATCTTCGGAGTGCGGTGATGAATCCTTTTGTCCATCGCGCCGTGTTCGAGGATCTCCTGGATGAGATCAGAAGAATCGCGCAGATGATCGAACGCGAGTGAGATGTGGAGGACACCTTGCGGGCTCGCTTGTGTTCTCTCGGGCGGCGTGCTAGGTAGAGGCCGATTGACGCTATTTTATGAATCCTTGGGAGACTTACTACACTTCTGACAAGCCACTGTTCCATACGGGCCGGGTGCCGGTCTATGTGACGACCTTGGCCACTGCGTTGCAGGTCGTTGCGCTGGTGATATTCGCCGTGCTCGGATTCGGTTCGCCGGTGATCGCCCAATTGGTCTACAGTGCGGAGGCGGTGGAGGCGGGAAAGCTGTGGACCCTGGTGACGTATGCCATTGTCGGTCGGCTGGACTTCTGGACGGCGCTGAGTCTCGTTTTCTTCTATCTCTTCGGGATACGGGTGGAGATGCGTCTGGGCACGAGCCGGTTTCTCTATCTCTTGGGGATTTTGGTCCTGGGGCCGACGGTCTTCCTCACGTTGACGGGCTTGATTTTCGGCGATCTCTTTGGCAGTTCCGCCTCGAGCGGCATCTTCGGTAGCGTGGGGGGCTATTGGTCGTCGACGAACGTCAGACTCAGCGTTTTGATCGCCTTTGTCTGGCTGCATTCGGATGCCTTGTTTTGGCCGGGGGTGCGGGCGAAGTGGATTGGAGTCTTCTTCGTCGCCCTGCAGACGTTGATGTTTATGGGAGATCGTCAGTGGCTCTTCTTTTGGATGTGCTGGTTCTCGCTTTTGTTAGCCTATATCACCCTTCGTCGTATGGGGATGGTGATGAAGTTTCCCGCCGTGGAACAGCCCATGCTCCGGATGTTGCCCAAGGGCAAACCGAAAGGCTATCGGAGTTCGAAACGGAAACTCAAGGTCGTCAAGGGCCCGAAGCAGAAGAAGAAGAAACGCCATCGCTACGAGTCGAAACTCGCGCCCAAGCTGGAGCCACCGGCTTCGGAGGGTGCCGTGGCATCGGTGGATCATTTACTGGAAAAGATCTCCAAGGAAGGCATCTCGAGTTTGAGTGAGGCGGAACGTAAACAACTGGAGAGTGCGAGTGATCAGCTGTCTGACGGCAGCGAGGACAAACCTCATTCCTGAGATGGGACTGCCGATTCCTCAAGACTCCGATCCCATGGTGCGCCTGCGCCAGATTGTGCATTGCCTTCGAGGACCCGGAGGTTGTCCGTGGGATCGGGAGCAGACCTCCGTTTCGCTCATTGCCAATCTGTTGG
>JANQJH010000657.1 GCA_028281705.1 Verrucomicrobiales bacterium | reverse complement strand
TCTCCCGAGAGCGCCCAGCACAGAGCCTGCGTGTAGGCCGGGGAGGCATCGCGACTGAAGTCGGATGAGCCAATGTTGGGATTATTGTAGGGGCCGCGTTCCACATGGGCGTGTGGTTCCGGTTTTCTTGTCAGGTCGGCATTGCGGGAGGCCTTCACCTGAGTCCACGCAGTGGCCCAAGGCTCCTCGCCCGCCGCGATCTTGCCCCTCACAAAGTCAATGCTCGCCTGGCTGTGCGTGACGCCGGGGTGGGTAAACTCCGCATGTGCCGTTAGGCCATCAAGGAGAAGAAGGAGGAGGACGAAGGAGAGAGAGCGGAGGGCGAAAAGTGGCTTCATGAGATGATCGATGGGAGGCGCGATGTTGATTGTTCACCACCAGTCGGGCGATTCTTCGCTGTCCTGCGTTGGGTTGTGATCGAAATCTGAGGTGGAGGCTCGGTTTGTAGAGGAAAACACCAGGTATTACCGGATGGTTTACGGATTTGCCGAATAAAGAGCAGGCCCAGAGACGGTTTGATTCGATTGATCTCGATTGTATTCTTGGAGGTATCGTGAGCGCTTCAGGCCACACTTTTCGAATCGGCAAGGCCTCCCGGGAGGATCTTCCTCGGGTAGTTGAATTAATGCGCGGAGTAGCAGAGTTCGAGAACCTGCTCCATGACTTCCGGGTGACGGAGGATCTCCTGGATCGATACCTCTTTGCGCCGGAGCCCGCCGCCCAGTTACTGGTGGGTTCTGTGGGCGACGAAATCTGTGGCTACGCTCTCTATTTCTACAATTTCTCGTCCTTTCAAGGCCGTCCCGGCATGTATCTGGAAGATGTCTACGTGGAGCCCAGCGCGCGGGGAAAGGGCCTGGGCAAGGCCCTGCTCTTCGAAGTCTTCCGGGCGGCCCGCGAGAGTGGGTGTCAGAGATGCGATTGGCTTGTGCTCGACTGGAATGAGCGGGCGCGGCAGTTTTATGAATCCCTGGGGGCCAAGACCCTCGATGACTGGAGGCTGTGCCGGCTGGAGGCCGCCGCGATGACGGCACTCTTGGAGAATGACGAGTCAGGAGGATCGCCGGCGGATCCCGGGGGACGAGATTGAGCCGCGCCTATCGATGCACCAGAAGCTATTGCCGAGCGATGCGGAAGAAGAGTCGCTTGCTGTCATCCGGGGTCTGCTCCAGAACCATGATGTCACCGGTCCCGGTTGCGTTGGCGCTGTCGCTCCAAGTGATCAGGTCCGTGCTGTATTGCAGAATGAAGTTCACGCCGGGCTCCGTGGGGAAACTGACGCGAACCACGGCCGGGTCACCGTCGACATAGTCGATCCCACTGATCTCATTGATGAAGGGATCGCCGCCGCCGCCATCAATGGTGATCTCGAAGGCGGCCGAGGTTACCGAAGCACCGGCAAGGTCCGAGGCGGTGACTTCGACCTGGATGGCTCCGACGTCGGCATTGCTCGGCGTGCCGGCAAGTAGCCCGCTCGCCGCATCGATGCTGAGCCAGGCCGGCAGAGCGCCGCCGCCTGCAAGCGCAGCGACAAAACTCAATTGGTCCCCGGCATCGACGTCGTCAAAGAAAGGCGCGACATTCAAGTCGAAGGGCTGGCCTTCCATGGCGGTTTGAGCGCCGATGGGGGTTACGGTTGGGGGATCGTTGGCATTGGCCACATCAATGGAAAACGGCGCCGAAGTGACTCCGGCTCCGGCTGCATCGGTGGCAGTGATTTCCACCTGGATCGTGCCGACGTCGTCGTTGCTTGGCGTGCCCGAGAGCACTCCGCTGGCGGGATCGACGTTGAGCCAGGCGGGCAAGGCGCCGCCGCCGGCCAGCGTGGCTCCGAAAGTCAGGCTGTCTCCGGCATCGACGTCGTCAAAGAAGGCGGAGGAATCGAAATCGAAGGGGAGATCTTCCGTGGCCGATTGGTCTCCAATGGCGGTGACCGTGGGCGGGGCGTTGGTGTCGCCCACACCGATGGAAAACGGCGCCGAAGTGACGCTGGCTCCCGCCACATCGGTGGCGGTGATCTCGACCTGGATCGTGCCGACGTCGGCGTTACTTGGCGTGCCCGAGAGCACTCCGCTGGCGGGATCGACGTTGAGCCAGGCGGGCAAGGCGCCGCCGCCGGCCAGCGTGGCGCCGAAAGTCAGACTGTCTCCAGCGTCGGCGTCATCGAAGAAGGGGCTGACATCCAGGTTGAAGGGCGAGCCTTCCGTGGCCGTTTGGGCGTCGATAGGCGTGACGGTGGGAGGATCGTTCGTGTTGGCCACGTCGATGGAAAACGGCGCCGAGGTGGCGCTGGCGC
The DNA here is from genome assembly GCA_028281705.1 of Verrucomicrobiales bacterium. Taxonomy (GTDB): domain Bacteria; phylum Verrucomicrobiota; class Verrucomicrobiia; order Verrucomicrobiales; family DEV007; genus JAACDM01. The sequence goes on along the minus strand of JANQJH010000657.1, from coordinate 5,706 downwards.
CCGCTGCATCGGTGGCGGTGATTTCGATCTGGATGCTGCCGACATCGCCATTCAAGGGCGTGCCCGAGAGCAATCCGCTGGCGGGATCGATGGCGAGCCAGGCGGGCAGGGCGCCGCCGCCGGCCAGTGTCGCCCCGTAGGTCAAACTGTCTCCGGCATCGACGTCGTCAAAGAAGGGCGTGGGATCGAAATCGAAAGGCTGGTCTTCCGTAGCCATTTGGTCGCCGATGGGCGTGACCGTGGGGGAATCGTTGGTATTGACCACCTCGAGCGAGAAGGGCGCCGAGGTGACGCTGGCGCCCACCGCATCAGTGGCGGTGATCTCGACCTGGATCGTTCCGATGTCGTCAGCCGTTGGTGTGCCGGAGAGCACGCCGCTGGCGGGATCAATGGCGAGCCAGGCGGGCAGGGCGCCGCCGCTGGCCAGTGTCGCCTCGAAGCTGAGGGTGTCCCCAGCGTCTGCGTCGTCAAAGAAGGGCGCGGCATCCAGGTCGAAGGGCAGATTCTCCATCGCCGTCTGAGCGCCGATGGGTGTGACCGTGGGGGCCGTGTTGGCCTGGGACACCTCCATGGAGAAGGGCGCGGAGGTGACGCTGGCGCCCGCTGCATCGGTGGCGGTGATTTCGACTTGGATCGTGCCAATGTCAGCAGCCGTGGGCGTGCCGGAAAGCAATCCGCTGGCGGGATCGATGCCGAGCCAGGCCGGCAGGGCGCCGCCGCCGGTGAGCGTGGCCCCAAAACTGAGGGTGTCTCCGACGTCGGCGTCGGCAAAGAACGTCGAGGCGTCGAGCGAGAAGGGTGCGTCTGATGCGGACTGTTGATCCGGAATCGGGCTGGCGGTTGGCGTGCTGTTGACGACGCCGTCGACGTGCTCTCGCGGCAATTCGGCGGGATCCACGCCGATGATCTCAAAGTGCACATTGGGATCTGGACTCGTGATCCTGAGGCTCATGGTGTCGGGGCTCGAAGATGTCCAGGCCGAGACGTCTCCTGACTCGAAGCCGTCCGAGAAGATGGATCCAAAGGTGTCGACCTCGAGGACAACCGGCTCATCGATTTCGAGATCGAAGTCATCGAGCTCGAGTTCAATGTCGAGCTCGATATCGATATCAAACGTGTCGTCGAGTTCGGGCTCCGCTGGTTCGAAGTCGATTTCGATGATCCCGTCATCCAATTCCGGATCGTCGAACCCGAAAAACTCGAGGTCGTCGTCGAGTTCGGGCGTTTCGAGTTCGAGATCCAGTTCAGCCAATCCCGAGATGTCAAAATCGGGATCTTCAAATGGATCATCGTTGGCACCGAGGAACTTCACACCCAACCCGCCGAGAGCGGCACCAGTGGTGGCGTTGTCGATGGGATCGCTGAGCGTGAACTCGTAGTCGATGTCCAGTTCGATCTCCACGGGCGCGTCAGGATCGTCCACATTGATGGGTCTGAAGGTGACCCGCGAGCGCGTTTGATAGGCGGCGCTCTGAAAGGTGGTGTCCCTCGGTGCCATGGAAACGCTACCCCGATGATCCAGCTGGAACCCGACAACATTGCCACTGTCATCTGTGAGTGCTGTCAGGTTCGTCTTGGCAAAGAAGGGTTCCAAAAGGTTCCCCGGCGCTTCGATCTCCGGATCGTCGAACAGTTCCAAACCTTCGAGTTCGGCATCAAACGGGTCGGTGTCCGATTTGGCAAACGACGTGAACTCGAAATCGATCCCGCCCACTTCATCGACGAAGTAATCTGCATCGGCGCACTGTAGCGTGGGGAAACCCGGGAGCATGAAAACATCGAAGCAGAGTTGACTTTCATCGATCTCCTGGGCATTTGCTCGGTGGATCCATCCGGGTACAAGAGCCAGTAACACAATGGTGAGGAGGGGAAAATACCGCCCCGAACTCCACGCCTCTCGAAACATCTTTAAGCTAGACATAGGTACGCTCCTTCCACGCGGATTGATTTGATCATCCTTGGTGGACGCCGCCGCGCGCTGAATATCCTAGCCCTTACGGGCATCGTGATTCAAGCCTAATGTGGGTTTTGCGATGCCGGACGGAAACGGAGTGGAGGATGCAGGCGTTCGGCAGTCATGATGCATTGGAGGGAGGGGGATTGACCCTTTCCCTGGCAACCGATTGGCGTTAGTGGTTGGCCAATGAGACTTCCACTGAATTGCTCCGTCGATTATTTGGCCGATTTCCTGAGCGAGGAAGAAGCGGCGGAACTCTATCGTGTCTTGATCGATGAATATCATATCGATAGGGCTCGGCTGGTTGTTGAGGCAGGAGGTCAGGTCATCCAAACTGATAGTTTCAAGATCCTGTTCTCCACCGCCGAACTCATCGAACGAAACAGTCACCCGGAACAGATCCACGGCAAAAGCCATGTGTGGACGGGGCTCATGGCGAGCTTGCGAGCAAAGGTTGAAGGATTGCTCGAGAGGCGATTCGAACTTGCCATGTGCCTCTATTATCCCGATGGGAACTTCCATGCTCCATATCACTTTGATCAAGAAACGTCGGGCAATGAGACGATTCTGCCTTCCGTCAGTCTCGGCGAAGTGCGCAAGTTCAGTTTTCGAGAGAATCGTGGTGGTGCCGTCTACTCGTTGGATTTGGGCCATGGCAGCCTGTTGGTCATGGGAGAGTATTGCCAGAGCCGATACGAGCATAGCCTTCCCAAGGATCCTCAGTGTGATAAGGGCCGCATTAACATCACCTTTCGAGAACCTACCTTTCAGTGAATGGAGTCGCGGCTCTCCCAATCGGCGGAGTCAAGGGTGGGGCCGCTCTTGCCCGCCTCCTGCGCGTCCTTGTTTGCCAGACGTCATTTTTCGAGATTGAGGTGCCTTCAGATCATGAAGGGACTGCAGTCCCTCCCACGTTAGGAGGAAAGTGGTAGGGACTTTAGTCCCTCATTAGGAGTGTCAACGAACTCATTCTCACCGTTGTCCCAGATGGCTTCGGCGGGGCACCCGTCAAGTGCCTCGCGCGCGAGAGAAGGCCTTGTTCGGCTTCTTCGCCTATTCCTTGTCAACGATGTGGCGCTGCGGTTCTTTCTTCAGCATGCCGCGCATTTGATAGAGTTGAGACACGCCGAGATTGAGCAAGCGTTCCCCGGTTCCGACGGCGGCTTGGGTGGTATCGCTGGCGCCGTAACCGCCTCGTGCGGCGGACATCAAATCGGGCACGTAACTGGGCCAGGGGTAGCCTCCGTTGCTGCAGTAACCGAGGAAGAAGGTGTGGGGTAGGGCGGCGCGGTCGCGGAGGTATTCTTGGAACAGATGGAAGGGTTCGCCCGGCATGGTGACGACGCCAATGTCGCCATTGATGAGTATGGAGGCCGTTCCCACGGTGACGGATTTCTGGGCGATGAAGCGGTGCTCGACCTCGATGATCTTTGACCGGATTTCAAGGCTGTCCGAGCGGCCTTCGATGGATTCCATGCGCTTGAGAATGGCGAGAACCTTGTTCCCTAGCAGCTTTCCCATGGTCTTCATGAAGGCGAAATCCTCTTCCGGGTCACTCGATCGGGGGATGATCAGAGGATTAATATCGCCGGCGCCCCCTTGAATGAAGACGCACTTGGCGCCGTTGCCGGCCTGGCTTTCGATCATCTCGCGCAAGACGCCGGGGTAACCGGCCGAGATCTTGCTGTTGCGCGGTCCCAGCACGACGGGATGACAGGCGTAGGACAGGAGAATCAAGCGCGGGGCGCCCCTGTCGTCACTGATTCGCATCACGGTCACGGTGGGGTCGATGGGCCCGTAGGGGATGCGCTCGGGATTGTCGAAATGCGTCACGGCATGGCCCTCCGGCTGGCGCACGAGTCGATTGTAGCCTAACTGAAGTTCTCCCGTGGAGACGGCGAAGTGGGCGGGAAACATGTCCTCCTGAGCTTCGGTGACGGCGGCGAGTATCCGTTCCTCCACCGTGTGACGCCAGGGTTTCTCGGCGGAGGGGAAGTCGTCCTGCCGCATGCTGGGAGCGGCATGGGTGTGGGTGTTGGCCAGGAGAAAATGGTCGATTCCCAGGGCGCGAACGTTTTCGTGCAGGGTGGCGGAGTTGAAGATGCACAAGTCGCACACGGCGAGGGCGATGGACTGTTGCGCCGTTTTCAAGATCACGATTTGGGCGTAGATGGGATCGTGTATCCCGTCCGTCACCGGTGCGTTGCTGTATCCCGTCGTTCGGCCGCCCAGTGGCGGCGTGATGTCCACCTGGGCAAAGCCGGCGGAAATCTCCGCGGACCCGGCGTTGGTTACGGTGAGCACGGCGGCGGTGATCCCCAGCACGGGGATGAGCGACCGAGTCCATAGCAGGAGTTTCTTCGGCATTGGTTTCATGGTGGTTTCCGGCGGTTGATCAGAGGAGTTTGAAGGATTTGTTTTTCTCCAATTCGCGATGGATGTCAGGCAGATCGAAATGCTGGAGGACATTGGGAATGAAGGAGGACAGGGGCCAGTCGTAGGTTTTCGACTCGGCGATTTCTTGAAAGGAGGGAAGGGCGTTCTTCAGCGTGACTTCAACCACTTGGTTAGACAGCAGGGCGGCGATGGCGCCGTGCACAGTGCCGCGGCCCTGGGCGACGAGGTGAATCTGTTCGTGTCCGTGCGAAGTAAGCCATTGGATGACGCGCAGGAGATCCCGAACGCGCTGGGCGGGGTAGGGATCGTCGAGCATGAGGGCATGGATGGCGTAGAAGTAATCACTCCCGTAGGGCTGGAAAAACGAATCCGGTCCGCAGGTGTCCGGTTGTGATTCCCCGCAGCCGCGCACATCGCAGGCGTAGAAGGCCGATTGGGGTTCCTCCTGGAGCAGAGCGGCGGGCAATGGATCATCGCGGAGTTCAGCGTCGCTCGAGAGGTGGGAGACGTAGAGGAGGGCGCGCTTTTTTCCGCGCAGGGGCCGGGCATGATGCCGTTCATCACCTAACAACGTGACCAAGGTGTGGATTCCCGGTTCGGTTTCCACGGCGTAGGTCGTGGCCTGCGGTGCGGGATACTGGCGCGAGCGCCGCGGCCGCAGGATGCGGAAGTCAGGGACGGTCTCCGGTAAGTTGAGAGGCAAGACCTTGCCGATGGTTGTGGCTAACGGATGTCCGGAAGGAGGCTGGCGTTGGTCTTTGAGTTTCGCTGCCGTCTCGGCGGTGAACTGGAAGATGGGCTTCGACTGGAGTTCCGCCACCTGGCCATTCGGTGCGCAGTAGAGCGTTTCGTCCTTCTCCAGCGTGATTGCCGGTTCATCTTTCTCGCGGGAGAAACCGGTGGCGCGGTTGAACCACTGGTACATGGCCTCGCGGTTTTCCTGGGAGAATCCGTGTCCGGTGGGCCCGGCGAAGAAGGCGATGTTCTCCTCGGCTCCGAGCAAGCGGTAGAGACGCACCAGCCTGGCATGGGCGGCCTCGCTTCCGCGGATGTCGAAGTAGTCCCGTTCTTTTGCCAGGATGATCACGGGTTTCGGCGCCAGTGCGGCGAGGAAGTCCTCGTGATCCAGACCCAGTGCGATAGCGCGTGGCGGACACTGTTCGGTGTCCGCCGGAAGCTCGTTTTCCAGGTTGCGGCGGAAGGAGGTGACGAAGCAGGAGGGGGCCGCCATGGTATAACGTTGATCGACTCCGCAGAGCCAGGTGGTCATGGTGCCGCCGCCGGAGTTTCCGGTGATGCCGATGTGAGCCGGGTCGACCTCCTTCCGCGTCAGCAGGTAGTCCAGCGCGCGG